>NZ_LYVQ01000023.1 GCF_001984095.1 Pelomonas sp. KK5 | reverse complement strand
GTCGCCGGGGTCGAAGGACGTGCAGGCCAGCCGCCGCCAGATCTTCGACGGCCTCGCCGCGCTGGAGCCCACGCTGCGCGCCACCGGCGTGCGCATCGCGCTGGAGCCGCTGCACCCGGTCTACGCCGCCGACCGCAGCCTGCTGAATACGCTGGACCAGGCGCTGGACTGGTGCGAGCACCTGGACCCGCAATGCTTCGGCGTGGCGGTCGATGCGTACCACGTCTGGTGGGACCCGCAGCTGGCCCCGGCCATCGCCCGCGCCGGCCACCGCATCCTCGCCCTGCACGTCTGCGACTGGCTGCGCGAGACCCGCGACCCGCTGCAGGACCGCGGAATGATGGGCGACGGGGTCATCGACCTGCGCGCCCTGCGGGCCACCGTCGAGGCGGCCGGTTATGGCGGCCCGGTCGAGGTGGAGATCTTCTCCAAGCTCGACTGGTGGCAACGCCCGCCCGATGAAGTGCTGGGCGTCTGCCGCGGGCGCCTGCTCGAAGTCTGCTGAAACACGAAACCACGCGAGACAAGACGATGACCAACTCCTCGATCCTTCTCCCCGATGCTGCCGGCAAGCTGACGCCCTACGCGCTGCGCGGCACGCCGTTGCCGGTGCGCGCGCCGACCGCGCCCTTCAACCGCGTGGTCTTCTCCGCCGCCCATGTCGTCGCCGACCCCTTCGCCGAGGGCGACCCCTCGCAGGGCGGCGCCATCGACTGGGACTCGACGCTGGCCTACCGCCGCCACCTGGCCGCCCTGGGCCTGGGCATCGCCGAGGCGATGGACACCGCCCAGCGCGGCATGGGCCTGTCCTGGGCCGACTCGCTGCTGCTGATCCGCCGCACCCGCGAGGAACTCGCCGGCACGCGCGTGCCGATCTTCAACGGCTGCGGCACCGACCACCTGGATCCGGCGAGCGTGCGCACGCTGGACGACGTCGTGCGCGCCTACCTGGAGCAGGTCAACGCGATCCAGTCCGCCGGCGGCCGGCTGATCCTGATGGCCAGCCGCGCGCTGGCCCGCGTGGCCCGCACGCCGGAGGACTACCTGAGCGTCTACCGCCGCGTGCTGGCCGAGGCGCAGGAGCCAGTCGTGCTGCACTGGCTGGGCGAGATGTTCGACCCGGCGCTGGCCGGCTACTGGGGCACCGACGATCTCGACGCCGCCCGCGATATCGCCCTGCAGGTGATCGCCGAGTCGACGCCCAAGGTCGACGGCATCAAGATCTCGCTGCTCGACAAGGCCCGCGAGATCGACATGCGCCGCCGCCTGCCCGCGGCGGTGAGGATGTACACCGGCGACGACTTCAACTACCCGGAGCTGATCGCCGGCGACGAGCAGGACGGCCGCTACTCCCACGCGCTGCTGGGCATCTTCGACGCGATCGCGCCCGCCGCTTCCTTGGCCCTGGGCGAGCTGGCCGCCGGCCGCCGCGAGCGCTTCCTCGAACTGCTCGAGCCGACCGTGCCGCTGTCGCGCCGCATCTTCGGCGCGCCCACCCGCTTCTACAAGACCGGCGTCGTCTTCCTCGCCTACCTGAACGGCCACCAGCCGCACATGGTGATGCTGGCCGGCCACCAGGCGATGCGCTCGCTGCCCTACTTCGTCGACATCTTCAAGCTGGCCGACGCGGCAGGCCTGCTCGCCAAGCCGGATCTCGCGCTGGCGCGCATGCGCGATTTCCTTGCCTTGTACGGCGTGCGTTGAAACACATGGGCACCCTGATTGTTCACCGCGAGGGCCAGGTCTTGCGCCTGCGCCTGCAGAACCCGGCAAAGCGCAACGCGCTGGACCTGGCGATGCTGGCCGCGCTGGACGAGCAACTGGCGCTGGCAGAGCGCGACGGGTCGATCCGCCTCGTGCTGTTGTCCGGCACGCCTGGTGGCGGCTTTTCGTCCGGCGCCGATATCCGCGAGTGGGCCCCGATGGACCCCGACACCTTCGCCGGCGAGTGGATCGCCCACGGCAATGCGATCTTCCGCCGCCTCGAAGCGCTGCGCTGCCCGACCGTCGCCGTGATCGAGGGCGCCTGCTGGGGCGGCGGCCTGGAACTGGCGCTCTGCTGCGACCTGCGCGTGGCAACACCGGCAGCGCGGCTGCGCTTCCCGGAGCTGACGATAGGCGCCATCCCCGGCTGGGAGGGCGGCCCGCGGCTGGCCCGCCTCGCCGGCCGCGGGCGGGTGCTGGAGGCCGTGCTGACGGCCCGCGAGATCGACGCCGGCACGGGGGAGCGCTGGGGCGTGTTGAACGCCGTGTGGCCGGCGGAAGAACTGCCGCAACGCCTCGCCGAGCTGAGCCGGCAGTTGTGCGCCGTGTCCCCGCAGGCGGCCACGCTGGCCAAGGCCCTGATCGTCCAGGACGGCGACGCCGCGGCCCATGCCGCCGCCGCCCGCCGCATCAAGGCCAGCACCGATTCCCGCCTGGGCATCCAGGCCTTCTTCGACAAGAAGACCGCGGTCTTCTGACACGCACCCATTCAAGGAGACGACAGACATGATCCGATCGCTGCCCGCCGAGCCCCGGCGCTTCCAGATGTTCATCAACGGCCGCTTCACCGACGGCGCCGGCACCGAGCTGATGACGCGCCTGAGCCCCGCCCACGGCGTGCCGGTGGCGCAATGGCCGTCCGGCGTGGTGGCCGACAGCGAGGCCGCGATCGCCGCTGCCCGCGCGGCCTTCGACCATGGCCCCTGGCCGCGCATCGGCGCCGCGGGACGCTCGGCGCTGCTGTTCCGCGTCGCCGACCTGATCGAGCAGAAGGCCGAGGAGCTGGGCTATGTGGAGTGCCTCGAAACCGGCAAGCCGCTGGCCCAGGCGATCGGCGAGGTGCGCGGCGCGGTGGATGTGTGGCGCTTCGCCGCCGGCGCCTGCCGCACGATGAGCGGGGAGAGCTTCAACAACCTCGGCGAGCGCGTGCTGGCCCTGGTGCTGCGCCAGCCGCTCGGCGTCATCGGCGTCATCACGCCCTGGAACTTCCCCTTCTTCATCCTGGCCGAGCGCCTGCCCTTCCTGCTCGCGGCGGGCTGCACGGCAGTCATCAAGCCCGCCGAGGCCACCAGCGGCACCACGCTGATGCTGTGCGAGTTGCTGCTGCAGGCGGGCCTGCCGGAGGGCGTGGTCAACGTCGTGAGTGGCCGCGGCGCGGTGGTGGGCCAGGTCCTGCTGGACAGCCCGCAGGTGGACATGGTGTCTTTCACCGGCTCCACCACGATCGGCCGCAAGGCGATCGAGGCTTCGGCGCAGAGCATCAAGAAGCTGGGCCTGGAGCTGGGTGGCAAGAACCCGCACATCGTCTTCGCCGACGCGAAGCTGGACGAGGCGGCCGACGGCGTCGCCTTCGGCATGGCCTTCAATGCCGGACAGTGCTGCGTCGGCGGCAGCCGGCTGCTGGTGCAGCGCTCGGTGGCCGACGCCTTCACCGCGAAGCTGGCCGACAAGATGCGCAGGATCCGCGTCGGCGATCCGCTGGAAGAGGGCACGCAGGTCGGCGCGCTGTTCGACGAGGCCCACATGCGCAAGGTGCTGGGCTATGTGGACGAGAGCCTCGGCGAAGGCGCGCGCCTCGTCTGCGGCGGCAAGCGCACGGCGAGCGAGCAGGGCTTCTTCGTCGCGCCGACGCTGCTGGCCAACGTGCCGGCGGGCTCCCGCCTGCTGCGCGACGAGATCTTCGGCCCGGTGCTGGCGGTGATCCCCTTCGACACCTACGAGGACGCGATCCGCATCGCCAACGACAGCGAGTTCGGCCTCTCCGCCTCCATCTGGACGCAGGACCTCACGCTGGCGCTGCGCGCGGTGCGCGAGGTGCAGGCCGGCCGCGTCTGGGTCAACACCACACTGGACAACGGCCCGGAGACGCCGCTGGGCGGCATGAAGCAATCGGGCCTGGGACGGGATGCAGGATTGACCGGCATCGAGGAATATACGGAACTCAAGACCGCCCACATCAACCTGCAGCCGCGCCAGGCCTGGATCGCATGAACTCCACTGCCACCGCCACTCCCGTGAGTCGACAGCCGGCCGCCGTGCGCAGCGGACCGGCGGCGGACTACGACTACATCGTCATCGGCGCCGGTTCCGCCGGCTGCGCACTGGCCGCGCGGCTGAGCGAGCAGCCCGACGCACGCGTGCTGCTGCTGGAAGCCGGCCCGCCCGACAGCAACCCGTACATCCACATGCCGGTGGGCTTCTACAAGATGACCGCCGGCCCGCTGACCTGGGGCCTCACCACCGCGCCGCAGCAGCACGCGATGGGCCGCGAGATCCCCTACGCCCAGGCGCGCGTGCTGGGCGGTGGCGGCTCCATCAACGCCGAGGTCTACACCCGAGGCGTGCCGCAGGACTACGACGCCTGGGCGGAAGAGTTCGGCTGCGAGGGCTGGCGCTTCAAGGACCTGCTGCCGCTGTTCGTACGCAGCGAGGACAACGACACGCTGGCCGGCGAGTGGCACGGCACCGGCGGCCCGCTGGGCGTGTCGAATCTCGCTCCGCCGCATCCGCTGACCAAGGCCTTCGTCCAGTCCTGCCAGCAGATGGGCATGCCCTACAACCCGGACTTCAACGGCCCCAGCCAGGCGGGCGCCGGCGCCTACCAGACGACCACCCGCGGGGCGAAGCGCTGCTCGGCGGCCGTGGGCTATCTGCGGCCGGCGCTGCAGCGGCCCAACCTCACGCTGCGCACTAACGCGCAGATTCAGCGCATCGTGATCGAGCGCGGCCGCGCCATCGGCGTGGAGCTGGTCGAAAAGGACGGCCAGCCGGTGCTGATCCGCGCGGCCCGCGAAGTGCTGCTCAGCGCCGGCGCCATCGGTTCGCCCAAGCTGATGCTGCTGTCGGGCCTGGGCCCGGCGGATGAGCTGCGCGCGCTGGGCCTGCCGGTCCATGCCGACCTGCCCGGCGTTGGTCGCAACCTGCACGACCACTACGGCGTGGACATCGTCTACGAGCTGAACGGCCCGCACAGCTTCGACAAGTACGCCAAGCCGCACTGGATGGCCTGGGCCGGGCTCGAGTACGCGCTGTTCAAGAAGGGGCCGGTGGCTTCCAACATCGTCGAGGGCGGCGCCTTCTGGTACGCGGACCGGGACGCCGTGACGCCGGACCTGCAGTTCCACTTCCTCGTCGGCGCCGGCGTGGAGGCGGGCGTGCCCAAGATCGGCTCGGGCTCCGGCGTGACGCTGAACTCCTACACGCTGCGCCCGCGCGCCCGCGGCTCGGTGAAGCTGCGCAGTGCCGATGCCGCCGACAAGCCCATCGTCGACCCGAACTTCCTCGGCGACGAGTACGACCTGAAGACCTCGATCGAAGGCCTGCGCCTGAGCCGCGAGATCTTCCGCCAGTCGGCGCTGGGCAGGTACATCCGCAAGGAGCACTTCCCGGGCGAGGCCGTGAAGACCGATGCCGAGCTGGAGCAGTACACCCGCCGCTACGGCCGCACCTCCTACCACCCGGTGGGCACCTGCCGCATGGGCGTGGACGCCGAGGCGGTGGTGGACCCGAGCCTGCGCGTGCGCGGCATCGAGGGCCTGCGCATCTGCGACAGCTCGGTGATGCCGCGGCTGGTCAGCTCCAACACCAATGCGGCCTCGATCATGATCGGCGAGAAGGCCTCGGAGCTGGTGCGGGCCGCGGCGCGGGTGTCCTCAACATGAGCGGGCTGCCGTCGACGATGCGCGCCGCCGTGCTGGTGGCGCCCGGGCGCTTCGAGCTGCGCAGCGTGCCGGTGCCCCGGCCCGGGCCGGACGAGGTGCTGATCCGCGTGCGGCGCTGCGGCCTCTGCGGCACCGACATCCACATCTTCAAGGGCCACTATTCGGCCGACCGCCTGCCGCTAATCCCCGGCCACGAGTTCGCCGGCGAGGTGGCGGCGCTGGGCGAGGGCGTGCGCTCGCTGAAGCTGGGGCAGACGGTCACGGCCGACATCAATATCGGCTGCGGCGCCTGCTTCTACTGCCGCAAGAACGAGGTGCTGAACTGCCCGGACATGGCGCAGGTGGGCATCCATGTGGACGGCGGCCTGGCCGAGTACGTGCGCGTCCCGGCCAGCCATGTGGTGCCGGTGCCGGCGAACACGCCGGTCGAGCTGGCGGCGCTGGCGGAGCCGGTGTCCTGCATCGTCCGTGCGGTGAAGAAGAGCGGCCTGCGGCTCGGCGAATCGGTGCTGATCCTGGGCAGCGGGCCGATCGGCAACCTGCACCTGCAACTGGCCCGCCGTGCCGGCGCAGCGCCGATCATCGTCTCCGAGCCGAACCCGGGCCGCGCGGCCTGGGCGCGCGAGAGCGGGGCCGACATCGTCGTGACTGATCCGGCGCTGCTGCGCCAGGCCGTGCTCGATGCCACCGGCGGCCGCGGCGCCGACCTGGTGATCGAGTCGGTCGGCCTGACGGCGCTGTACGAGCAGGCCTTCGAGCTGGTGCGGCCCGGCGGCCGCGTGCTGGCCTTCGGCCTGGCCGAGCCCTCGGCGCGCGCGCACTACCTGCCCTTCCAGGTCGTGCTGAAGGAGCTGGGCCTGATCGGCAGCGTGGCCGGCATGGGCGACGACATGCACGAGGCGATGACGCTGATCGCGCATGATCGTGTTCGGCTCGGCAACTTCATCGAGACCGTCTACCCGCTGGCACGCATCGCCGAGGCGATGGAGGCCTTCATCAACGACCGCAGCATCAACAAGGTGCAGATCGCCCTATGAACATCCTGTTCCAGAAGACCCACCAGCGTGGCTTCGGCACCTGGCCGCTCAGTGGCGAGGTGCTGACGAAGGCGATAGCCGACGCGCTGGCCGCCGGCTATCGCGCCTTCGACACCGCGCAGATGTACGGCAACGAGGCCGAGGTCGGTGCCGCGCTGGCGGGTGCCGGCGTGCCGCGCGGCGAGCTGTGCATCACCACCAAGATCCACCCGGACAACTTCGCCGAGGAGCGCTTCCTGCCCTCGCTGCGCGAGAGCCTGGACAAGCTGCAGATCGCGCAGGTGGATGTGCTGCTGCTGCACTGGCCACCGGTCGGCGGCGACGTCGCCCCCCCGTTGAAGCTGCTGGAGGAGGCGCACCGGCTGGGCCTGGCGGCGAACATCGGCGTCAGCAATTTCAACGCCGCGATGATGCGCACCGCGCATGCCGCCGTCGCCGTGCCGCTGGTGACGAACCAGGTCGAATTCCATCCGCTGCTGGACCAGCGCAAGCTGCTGGCGGCGGCCGAGGAGACCGGCATCCCGCTGTCCTCCTACTGCTCGGTGGCGCGCGGCGAGATCTTCAAGTACCCGCGGTTCGACGAGATCGGCCAGGGCTACGGCAAGAGCGCCGCGCAGGTGGCCCTGCGCTGGATCCTGCAGACCGGCGTGACGATCAACACCATGTCCACCAAGCCCGACAACATCCGCGCCAACTTCGAGCTGATGGACTTCACGCTGTCCAGCGTGGACATGGCGCGCATCGACGCGCTGCGCAGCGTCGGCTACCGGCTGACGGACACGTGGAACTCGCCCTGGGCACCGTCATTCGATTGAGGAGACAAGCATCGTGAACCCTTCGCAGAAGAACAAGTTCGGCCGCGTGGACCTCGAGGTCAGCGCCTTCTCCTTCGGCACCGCGCCGATCGGCAACATCTTCAGCCCGATCTCCGAGGCCGAATCGGCCGCGATGATCGACACCGCCTGGGACGCCGGCGTGCGCTTCTTCGACACCGCGCCGATGTACGGCCATGGCCTGGCCGAGCTGCGCACCGGCCAGGGCCTGCGCTGGAAGCACCGAGACGACTTCGTGCTCGCCTCCAAGGTCGGCCGCGTGCTGAAGCCCGCCCGCCGGCAGGACATCGACTTCACGCCCTGGGTCGACGCCGCGCCGTTCACGATGCACTTCGACTACAGCTACGACGGCACGATGCGCGCCTTCGAGGACTCGCTGCAGCGCCTGGCGCTGGAGCGCATGGACATCTGCTTCATCCACGACATCGACGTCTTCACCCGCGGCGCCGAGCAGCCCGAGGTGTTCCGCCAGGCGATGGACGGCTGCTGGCGCGCGCTGGAGTCGCTGCGTTCGCAAGGGCTGGTGAAGGCCATCGGCGTCGGCGTCAACGAGTGGCAGGTCTGCCACGAGGCGCTGAAGCAGCGCGACTTCGACTGCTTCCTGCTGGCCGGGCGCTACACGCTGCTGGAGCAGGAGGCGCTGGACGAGTTCCTGCCCCTGTGCGAGCAGCGCGGCGCGGCGGTGGTGGTGGGCGGCGGCTTCAACTCCGGCATCCTCGCCACCGGCGCGAAGCCGGGCGCCAAGTACAACTACGCGCCGGCCCCGGCCGACGTGATGGACAAGGTGGCCCGCATCGAGCGGGTCTGCGCCGAGTACGGCGTGCCCCTGCCGGCGGCGGCGCTGCAGTTCGTGGTGGCGCATCCGGCCGTGCCGTCCTTCATCGCCGGCACCCGCACGGTGGCGCAACTGCAGCAGAACCTCGCCTGGTTCGCTCACCCGATCCCGGCCGAGTTCTGGGCCGCGCTGAAGCACCAGGGCCTGCTCCGCGAGGACGCGCCCGTTCCCATCTGACCCCTAATCCCTCGGGCTCCTAGGGCATTCCCTGAATGCACAGCCCGATCTGCGATCTAATATTAACCATCTAGTGAGTTAACAGAAAACCAGACGGCATCCAGCCGACGCCCGCCCCACGCGCAGTCGGGGAGAAGACGACCCACGGAGACGAAAGCCATGTCCTTCATCAAGACCTTCATCGAACAGGAAACCACCCGTCGCCGCGACTTCCTGCTGGCCAGCGCCTACGGCCTGGTCGGCGCGGCCGCCGCCACCTCGGGCCTGCCCGCGCTGGCGCAGGGGCCGAAGCCGCCCGTCGCCTGGAGCTACCGCGACCGCAACAACCCCTACTGGCACGCCATCGTGTCGGGCGGCGAGTCCTTCATCGAGAGCGTCGGCATGAAGAAGTCGGAGCTGGTGCACCTGCTGAACAACGGCAGCTCCGAGAAGTCGCTCTCGGACATCAAGGCCTTCCTCTCCAAGACCGGCGGCAAGTGCGCCATCGCCTGCGATGCCAACGACGCACCGAACTGCCGCCCGGTGGTCGAGTCCTGCGCCAAGGCCGGCGCCTTCGTCTCGACGATCTGGAACAAGCCGGACGATCTCCATCCCTGGGACTTCGGCGACAACTGGGTCTCGCACATGAGCTGGTCCGACGAAGGCCCGGCCGAGCAGACGGCCCGCACGCTGTTCGCCGCGATGGGCGGCAAGGGCGCGATCGTCGGCGTCGGCGGCATCGCCTCGAACAACCCGGCGATCGAGCGCAAGGCCGGCCTGATGAAGGCGCTGAAGGACTTTCCCGGCATCGAGCTGCTCGACTACCAGCCCGCCGACTGGGCCACCCAGAAGGCCAACGAGGTGATGCAGGGCTTCCTGACCCGCTACGGCAAGAAGATCACCGGCGTGTTCTGCGCCAACGACTCGATGGCCTACGGCGTGCTGGAAGCGCTGCGCGCCGAAGGCCGCAAGCTGCCGGTCGTCGGCTACGACGGCAACCCCGAGGCGACCGACCTCGTCATCAAGGGCGAGATGCTGGCAACGGTCTTCACCAACCCGCACTGGGGCGGCGGCATCAGCGCGGCGCTGGCCTATCACGCAGCCATCGGCACCTTCAAGCCCAGCAAGGAGCCGAAGGCGCATCGCGAGTTCTACGGGCCCTCGATCATCGTGACGCAGAAGGAGGCCGCCGCCTTCAAGGCCAAGTACATCCAGTCCACGCCCAAGTACAACTGGAACGACTTCTGGGGCCCGACCACCGGCCAGATCAAGTACAAGGCGGCTTGAGATGAAGGCCGGCACGCTCGCGGCGCAAGGCGCCATCGCAGGCCGGTCGGCGCCGGTCACCTTCGACCGCGCCGGCTTCCTCGCCCGCTGGGCGCCCACGCTGGTGCTCGCCGCGCTGCTGCTGGGCTTCGGCGCCGCCAACCCGGATTTCCTCAGCCTCGCCAACCTCGCCCGCATCACGATCGCCGCCACGCCGGCGCTGATCGTCGCTTTGGGCGTGACCTTCATCATCATCATGGGCTCCATCGACCTGTCGATGGAAGGCACGGTGGCCAGCACCGCGGTGATCTTCGCGATCGTCTTCAACAAGCTGGGCGGCGAGCTGCTCGGCTGGGGCTGGCTGGCCGTGCCGATCGCGCTGACCGCCGGCGCGGTGATCGGCCTGGTCAACGGCCTCGTGCACGTGAAGCTGAAGATCCCGTCCTTCATGGCCAGCCTGGCGGTGGGCTTCGTCGGTGTCGGCGTGTCGGTGCTGCTGACCGGCGGCGACATCGTCCGCGTCAACGACGAGGTGTTCCGCGCGCTACTGCTGGAGCGGGTGTTCGACTTCCCGCTGATGGTCTACGCGGCGGTGCTCGTCGTGCTGATGGCCTGGTTCATCCAGGAGAAGACGACGCTGGGCCGCAACTTCTATGCGGTCGGCGGCGGCGAGGACCTGGCGCATGCCTCCGGCCTGAACGTGCAGAAGGTGAGGGTGCTCGGCTTCATGCTGGCCGGCGTGTTCTTCGCCATCGGCGCGATCCTGGCCGTGGCGCGCGCGGGCATGGCGGAGGCGCTGACCGGCTCCAACTACATGTTCGTCTCCATCACCTCGGTGGTCGTCGGCGGCACCTCGCTGATGGGCGGGAACGGCGGCGTGTGGAAGACGGTGGTCGGCGTGCTGATCGTCAACGTGATCAACAACGGCATGGTGGTGATCGGCCTGCCGCGCTACCTGCAGGACGGTGTGCTGGGTGTGCTGGTGATCGTGGCGGTGGTGCTGTCCACCAACCGCCGCGGCTTGACTCTCGTGAAGTAACGGAGTGGTGACATGCTTGAATTCCGCAAGGTGGAGAAGACCTTCCCAGGCGTGCGCGCGCTGAAGGGCATCGATTTCAAGATCGAACGCGGGGAGATCGTCGGCCTGGTCGGCGAGAACGGCGCGGGCAAGTCCACGCTGATGAAGGTCATCTACGGCGCCTACCGGCACGACGGCGGCGAGGTGCTGATCGACGGCAAGCCCACCCGCTTCGACAGCCCGCGCGAGGCCATGCAGGCCGGCATCGGCATGGTGTTCCAGGAGCAGTCGCTGATCCCCTGCCTGTCGGTGATGGAGAACATCTTCCTGGGCTTCGAGCAGCAGTTCGTGCGCTTCGGCGTGATCAGCTGGAAGCGCATGGCCGCGGCGGCGCGCCAGCAGCTGGCCAAGGTGCACCTGGACATCGACCCGGCCACGCCCACCTCGCAGCTCTCCTTCGCCCAGCGCCAGATGGTGGAGCTGGCCAAGGTGCTGACGCTGGAGGAGCGGGTGGACGGCGACCTCGTGATCCTGCTGGACGAGCCCACCTCGGTGCTCGCCAAGGAAGAAGTGGCGCTGCTGTTCGAGCGGGTGCGCGAACTGCGCTCGCGAGCCGCCTTCATCTTCATCTCGCACCGGCTCGACGAGGTGATCGAGATCTCCGACCGCATCTATGTGCTGAAGGACGGCGAGGTGGTCGACACGGTCAAGCGCGCCGACGCGGTGATCGAGCAGATCCAGCAGAAGATGGTCGGCCGCGAGGTCAGCAAGGCCTACTACCGCGAGGAGAAGCAGCAGGCGGCCTCGGCCACCGAGGTGCTGGTGGAGGCGCGCGGCCTGACCCAGCGCGGCCACTACGAGGACATCTCCTTCAAGCTGCACAGGGGCGAGGTGCTGAGCCTGGTCGGCGTGGAAGGCTCGGGCGGCGAGGCGATCATGCGCAGCGTGTTCGGCCTGGAGGCGCCCGATGCGGGCACGCTGACCGTCAAGGGCGCCGAAGTGAAGCGCCACAGCGCCGAGGCCGGCGTGGCCCGCGGCATCGGCTACATCCCGCGCGAGCGCAAGGTGGAGGGCATCGTCGGCGGCATGTCGGTGGCGGAGAACATCACGCTGCCGCAGATGGGCCGCTTCAGCCGCGCCGGCGTGCTGCGCACCGGGCGCGAGCAGGTGCTGGCCGAGCACTGGATCAAGCGGCTCGAGATCAAGACGCCTTCGGCCGATGCGCCGGCCGGCAAGCTGTCCGGCGGCAACCAGCAGAAGGTCGTGCTCTCCAAATGGCGCAGCAGCGGTGCCGACGTGATCCTGCTGGACCACCCGACCCGCGGCGTCGACATCGGCGCCAAGGAGAACATCTACGAGGTGATCCGCGACATGTGCAGCGACGGCTGCGGCGTGCTGCTGATGGCCGACACGCTGGAGGAGGCGATCGGCCTCTCGCACACGATCGCCGTCGTCAAGGACGGCCGCATCGTGCGCTGGTTCGACTGCAAGCCCGGGGCGAAGCCTTCGCCCTACGACCTTGTCCACCACATGACCTGATGCAAGAAGGAACGGCCATGAACTTCGACCGCCTCCGCCCCCATTTCCCCTGGATCACGCTGGTACTGCTGACCCTCGCCGTCAGCGCCATCAACCCGACCTTCCTCGCGCCGGCCAGCCTGCTGCAGATGGTGGCCGACGTGTCCACCCTGTTCGTGATGGCGCTGGGCATCACGCTGGTGATCTACATCGGCGGCATCGATCTCTCGGTGCAGTCGGTGGCGAACATGACGACGGTGCTGGCAACCCTTGCGCTGCCGGTGCTGGGCGCCTGGTCGCTGCCGGCCGTGCTGCTGGTCGGCGCCGTGATGGGCTTGGCCTCGGGCATCGCGTCCACGCGGCTGAAGGTGCCGTCCTTCATCGCCACGCTGGCGATCGGCGGGGTGGCGCTGTCGGTCGGGCAGTACGCCTCGGGCCAGCGCGCGCTGTTCATGGATGCGGAGATGCGCGACCGCGAGTTCGGCTGGATCATCGGCAGCACGGCCGGCGTGCCCAACGAGATCCTGATCGCCGGCGCGCTGCTGGCAGTGCTGCTGTTCATCGAGCGGCGCACGACACTCGGCCGGGCGCTGAAGGCGATCGGCGCGGGCGAGCCGGCGGCGGCCGCCGCGGGCCTGCCGGTGGGGCGCTACAAGATCGCGGTCTATGCGATCTCCGGGCTCATCGCGGCCTTCGCCGGCCTGCTGTTCTCGGTCAAGCTGGCCGGCGGCGCGCCGAATATCGCCGAAGGCTTCCTGCTGCCCGCCATCGTCGCGGTGCTGATCGGCGGCACACCGCTTACCGGCGGCGTCGGCGGCGTGCTCAACACCTTGATCGGCGCGCTGATCGTGGCGGTGATCCGTACCGGCATGGTCTATCTCGAAGTGCCGCCGCAGGCGCAGCAGATCGTCTTCGGCGGCGTGCTGATCGTGGCGATCGCGCTGACGATCGACCGCAGCAAGCTGGCGATGGTGAAGTAACAAGATGCCCTTGCTCTTCGACGAGATCGAGCCGGGCCTGGCCTTCACCAGCCCCGGCATCGTCGTCACCGAATCGCACATCGTGCAGTTCGCGGGCCTGTCGGGCGATTTCTTCGAGGTCCATATGGACGACCAGTTCGCGCGCAGCGTCGGCTTCCCGCGCCGCGTCGCCCATGGCCTCCTGTGCCTCGCGCTGATCGACGGGCTGAAGAACCGCGCCGCCACGCGGCTCGCGGCCATCGCATCGCTGGAGTGGAACTACGCCTTCCGTGCGCCCGTCTTCATCGGCGACCGGCTGGAGGCCCAGCTGACCGTCATCGACAAGCGGCCCACGCGCCGGCCCGACCGCGGCGTCGTGCGGCTGAAGGTCGAAGCGCGCCAGCAGGACGGCGTGCTGGTGCAGGAGGGCATCAATACGCTGATGGTGCGCAGCGCGGTCTGATAATCTCGAATCACCACGCTGAGCAAGAAGAACGACGACATGGGCGAAAAGACGACCCCCCGCGTACGCGACGCCGAGGCCACCAAGGCCGACATCCTGGCCGCGGCCCGCATCGAGTTCGCCAAGGCGGGCCTCTCCGGCGCGCGAGTGGACAAGATCGCGGAGCAGTCCGGCGCCAACAAGCGGATGATCTACTACTACTTCGAGGGCAAGGAGCAGCTGTTCGCCGCCGTCATCGAAGACGCCTACACCAACATCCGCGGCCGCGAGCAGGCGCTGCATTTCGACGAGCTGGAGCCGATCGAGGCCATCGACCAGCTGGTGCGCTTCACCTGGGAGTACTACCTCGCGGTGCCCGAGTTCATCACGCTGGTGAACAGCGAGAACCTGCACCTGGCCAAGCACGTCAGTGGCAACAAGACGCTGCGCAAGCTGCAGAAGAACTATGTGGACACGGTGGCGGGCATCCTGGAGCGCGGCGTCGCCGCCGGCGTGTTCCGCCCGGGGCTCGACGCGACGCAGCTCTGCATCACCATCGCCGCGATCGGCTTCTACTACCTGAACAACCGCCACACCGGTGCCGCGCTGTTCGGCTTCTCGTTCACGAGCAAGGACGCGTTGGCCAGGCGGCTGGAGTTCAACCTGGACACGATCCGGCGCCTGGTGCTGGTCAAGCCGGGGCCCTGAAGTGGCGACCGAGGTGCTGCGCGAGATGGTCGGGCAGTGCCTGCGGGAGATCCTTGCGCAACTGGACGCGCTGCCCGACGCCGAGGCGGTCCATCGGCTGCGCATCGGCATCCGCCGCTTGCGCAGCGCGCTGAAGCTGTTCGGCGATGGCGGGCCGCAGCTTGCCGGCTGGGACGAGGCGCTGGCTGCGCAGGCGCGCATGCTGGGCCGCGCGCGTGATCGCGACGTGCTGGAACAGGAGCTGCTGCCGCAGCTGAAGGCGCTCGGCTGCCCGCCGCTGGCGCTGCCGCCGCTGCGCGAGGAACCGGGCGCCGGCCTGCGCTCGCGCAAGTTCGCCCGGCTGCTGCGGGACCTGCTCGGCTTTGCCAACACACCATCCATGGAAGCCGGGAGCGAGCTCGTGCGGGCCCGCCTGAAGAAGTTCGAGCGCCGCCTGCGCCGCGAGGCCGCCGGCTTCGCCACCGCCGACGAGCCGGCCCGCCACCGCCTGCGCAAGCGCCTCAAGCGGCTGCGCTACGGCATCGAGCTGGCCGGCGTGCGCAAGCGGCGCCTCGCCGGGATGAAGACGCTGCAGGACGCCCTCGGCCGCTACAACGACATGCACCAGGCCCTGCTGCTGTTCCGCTCGCTGCAACCGCAGCCCGGTGCCTGGTTCGCCACGGGCTGGGCGACGGCGCGCCGCGAGGAACTGCTGCGGGACGCGCTGCGAGCCGTCGAGGATTGGCGTTAGGGCAGGGCCTTGCGGATCACCTTCGCCAGCCGCGCGAAGGCCGGGACGATCTCTTCTTCCGTCACCGCGCCGTAGCCCAGTACCAGGCCCTTGCGCGGCGCCGGCTCCCGGATCGAGTACATCGACAGCGGCCGTGTCGCGATGCCGGCGCGCAGCGCCTCGCGCACGACCGCCGCGTCGTCGACATGCGGCGGCAGGCCCAGCACCAGGTGCAGGCCGGCATCGCCGCCGAGGATGGGCAGCTCCGCCTCGTCGAAGTGCCGGCGTATCGCGCCGATCAGCGCCGCGCGCCGCGCGCTGTAGACGCCGCGCATGCGCCGGATGTGGCTGGCGTAGTGGCCTTCGGCGATGAAGCTGGCCAGCACGCTCTGGGGCAAGGTCTGTCCCTCGCGGAACAGCTCGCTCAGCGCGCGGGCGAAGCCCTCGGCCAGTTCCACCGGCAGCACCAGGTAGGCGATGCGCAGCGAGGGGAACAGCGTCTTTGAAAACGTGCCCAGGTAGATCGTGTGGCCCGCGGCGTCCAGGCCCTGCAGCGCGGGCAGCGGCCGGGCGTCGTAGCGGAACTCGCTGTCGTAGTCGTCCTCGATCATCCAGACGCCCTGCGCCGCCGCGTAGTCCAGCAGCTGCCTGCGTCGGCCGTGGCTCATCAGCGCCCCGACCGGGTACTGGTGCGAGGGCGAGACGAACATCAGCCGTGGCGGCTCGCGCAGCTGCTTCGGCGTGGGCGCCGCGCCCTCCTCGTCCACGTCGATCGGCACCAGCTTCAGCCCGGCGTTGCGGAACACGCTGCGGGCGCCCCAGTAGCCCGGGTCTTCCAGCCACACCGCGTCACCGGGATCGGCGAGCAGCTGCGCGATCAGCTGCAGCGACTGCTGCGTGCCGCTGGTGACGACGACCTGGCCGGGTGCGCAGTCCACGCCGCGCGTGCCCTTCAGGTAGTCGGCGATCGCCTGGCGCAGCGTGGCATCGCCGCCGGCCGTGGCATAGCTCATCTGCTCGGGCGTCGGCCGGCGCCAGGCGCGGGCCTGCAGCCGGTTCCAGACGGCGGTGGGGAACAGCCGCACCTCCGGCACGCCGGGCACGAAGGCGCCCCATTGCTGGGGGCTGGCACTGGCGCCAGCCAGCAGCTGGCGGCCGCGGCCGGACAGCGTGGCCGCGCGCCGCTGCCGCGCGACCGCGGGCGCGAGCCGTGGCGCCTGCGGGGCCACGTAGGTGCCACGCCCGACCCCGGCGCGCACGAAGCCTTCCAGGGCCAGCTGCTCGTAGACGTGGACGATGGTGTTGCGGGCGATGCCCAGCGCCTCCGCCAGCGCACGCGTCGGCGGCAGCCGCGTGCCGGCGGCCAGCGCACCGTCGCGGATGCCCTTCTGGATCACCGCGTAGAGCTGGCGGTGCTGCGCCTGGCCGCTGGCCGGGTCGAAGTGGGCCTGGACATAGTCCGGCAGGGCGATTGGTTCCATGAAATCGTATTAATTGGTTCCAATGATGGAGCCAATTGAACCATAGACTGGATCGCATCGAATGACCGTCCCTGCGAGACCCGCCATGAACACCCCCACCAATGCCTCCCTCGACGCCCGCCGCGTCGCCGCCACGCCGCGCGGCGTCGGCATCGGCTTTCCCGACGTCTATGCCCAGCGCGCGCTGAACTCCGAACTGTGGGATGTGGAGGGCCGCCGCTTCATCGATTTCGGCTCGGGCATCGCCGTGCTGAACACCGGCCACTGCCACCCGCGCATCGTTGCGGCGATCCGCGCCCAGCTCGACTGCTTCACGCACACCGCCTACCAGGTCGTGCCTTATGAGAGCGCCGTCGCGCTCGCCGAGCGGCTCAACCGGCTGACGCCCGGCACCCACGCCAAGAAGACGGCGTTCTTCACCACCGGCGCCGAGGCCGTCGAGAACGCGATCAAGATCGCCCGCAACCACACCAGGCGCTCCGGCGTCATCGCGCTGGGCGGCGGCTTCCACGGCCGCACCTTCATGGGCATGGCGCTGACCGGCAAGGTCGCGCCCTACAAGATCGGCTTCGGCCCCTTCCCGGCCAGCGTCTATCACGTGCCGGCGCCGATCGCGCTGCACGGCGTGTCGGTCGAGGACTCGCTGGCGGCCATCGAGCAGCTGTTCAAGTGCGACATCGAGCCCACGCAGGTGGCGGCCATCATCGTCGAGCCGGTGCAGGGCGAGGGCGGCTTCTACCAGCAGCCGATCGAGTTCATGCGCGCGCTGCGCAGGCTGTGCGACCAGCACGGCATCCTGCTGATCGCCGACGAGATCCAGACCGGCTTCGCCCGCACCGGCAAGTGGTTCGCGATGGACCACTACGACGTCGTGCCCGACCTGATGACGATGGCCAAGAGCCTGGCCGGCGGCACGCCGCTGTCGGCCGTCTGTGGCCGCGCCGAGATCATGGATGCGCCGGCACCCGGCGGCCTGGGCGGCACCTACGCGGCGAACGCGCTGGCCGTGGCCGCCGCCCATGCGGTGCTGGACGTGATCGAAGACGAGAAGCTGAGCGAGCGTGCCGAGCGCCTCGGCTCCACGCTGAAGGCGCATCTCAACGAGCTGCGCGCCAGCGTGCCGCAGATCCGGGATGTGCGCGGCCCCGGTTCGATGGTGGCCGTCGAGTTCGCCAAGGCCGACGGCACGCCGGATGCGGACTTCACCAAGCGTGTCCAGACCCGTGCCAAGGAGATGGGCCTGCTGCTGCTGACCTGCGGCACCTACGGCAACGTCGTGCGCTTCCTGTTCCCGCTGACGATCCAGGACGCCGTGTTCGAGGAAGGCCTGGCCATCCTGGCCAAGGCGATGAAGGAGTGATCGCGATGAGCCTCGTCCTGAAAGACCCGAGCCTGCTGCGCCAGCAGGCCTATATCGCCGGCGCCTGGGTGGATGCCGACGAGCACGGCGCCGTCGCCGTCGTCCGCAACCCCGCCACGGACGAGCAGATCGGCACCGTGCCGATGTGCGGCGCCGCCGAGACCGTGCGCGCCATTGCCGCGGCCGACAAGGCGCAGAAGCAATGGGCCAAGGTCCCGGCCAAGGAGCGCGCCGCGATCCTGCGCCGCCTGAACGACCTGATGCTGGCCAACGCCGACGACCTCGCGCTGATCCTCACCACCGAGCAGGGCAAGCCGCTGGCCGAGGCCAAGGGCGAGATCGTCTACGCCGCCTCCTTCGTCGAGTGGTTCGCCGACGAGGCCCGCCGCGTCTACGGCGACACCATTCCCTCGCCGGGCAACGACCGCCGCATCCAGGCGATCAAGCAGCCGATCGGGACCACCGCGGCGATCACGCCCTGGAACTTCCCCATCGCGATGATCACCCGCAAGGTCGCCCCCGCGCTGGCGGCGGGCTGCTCGATGGTGCTGAAGCCCGCGCTGCAGACGCCGTACTCGGCGCTGGCCTTCGCCGAGCTGGCCGAGCGTGCCGGTGTCCCGAAGGGCCTGTTCTCGGTGATCCCCGGCTCGGCCAGCGCGATCGGCGGCGAGATGACCCGCAGCCCCATCGTGCGCAAGCTGTCATTCACCGGCTCGACCGAGGTGGGCCGCACGCTGATGCGCCAGTGCGCCGACACGATCAAGAAGCTCTCGCTGGAACTGGGCGGCAACGCGCCCTTCATCGTGTTCGACGACGCCGACCTGGACGCGGCGGTGGACGGCGCGATGATCTCCAAGTTCCGCAACGCCGGCCAGACCTGCGTCTGCGCCAACCGCATCTATGTGCAGCGCGGCGTGTACGACGCCTTTGCCGCGAAGCTGGTCGCCAGGGTCGAGGCCTTGAAGGTGGGTGAGGGCATCGAGCCCGGCGTCACGCAAGGCCCGCTGATCGACATGAAGGCCGTCGCCAAGGTCGAGGAGCATGTGGCCGATGCGGTGAACCATGGGGGTCAGGTCTTGACTGGCGGCAAGCGCCACGCGCGCGGCGGCCAGTTCTTCGAGCCGACCGTGGTGGCCGGGGCGACTGCGGACATGCTGGTGGCGAAGGAAGAGACCTTCGGCCCGCTGGCGCCGCTGTTCGCCTTCGACACCGAGGAGGAGGTGCTGGCCCTGGCCAACGACACCGAGTTCGGCCTGGCCGCCTATTTCTACAGCCGCGACATCGGCCGCGTGACGCGCGTGTCCGAGGGGCTTGAGTCGGGCATGGTCGGGGTCAACACCGGCCTGATCTCGACGGCCGAGGCACCCTTCGGCGGCGTCAAGCAGTCGGGCCTGGGGCGCGAGGGCTCGAAGTACGGTCTCGATGACTTCCTGGAGATCAAGTACGTGTGCCTGGGCGGCGTGGACCGCTGAGGACCGCGGCAACGACACCGTCGAGGGAAGAGGTTAGGGCTGGCAGGGTCTGCTAAGCTCGTTCGGGTTCGGCACTCGTCGAGGCTATGCACGCATGCGCTTTGCTGGCGCTTCCTTTCTTGTCGGTCTTGCCGTCCTGCTTTGCGCAGGCATCTGTCGGGCTGAGACCATCCCCTTGCGCCTCGTGGCCCTGCCCGACAACCGGCACCTGTACTTCACCCACCTGCTCGAAGAGTCGCTGCGTGCCGCGGGCCATGAGCCGGTGCTGACCATCGTCGCCAACGTCCCCCAGCCGCGCATCTGGGAGATGGTGGCCAGCAACCAGCTCTCGCTGATCTGGGGCGTGCAGAGCCGCGCCCGCGACGCCGCCTATGCATCGGTTGCGAATGCGCTGACCAACGGACTGGCCGGCCAGCGCATCCTGCTGGTCCGCAAGGGGCAGGAGCAGGCCTACGCGGGCGTGCGCACGCTGGACGACTTTCGCCGGCTCGGCAAGGTCGGCGGCCTGGGCGCGGGCTGGTTCGACGTGGACGCCTGGCGCTCCAACGGCCTGCCGCTCTACGTCAAGCCCGGCGACTGGCGCCAGATGTTCGCAATGGTCGCCAGCGGCGAGCGCGGCATCGACTACATCGCCCGCGGCGCCAGCGAGATCGTCAACGAGGTGCGGGCCCATCCGGGCCTGGCGATCGAGCAGAACCTGGTGTTGGTGCACGACCATGACATGCGTTTCTACCTGTCGCCGGAGGCGGCGCGCTACAAGCCGGTCATCGAGGAGGCACTCGCGCAGGCGGATCGCAGCGGGCTGAAGAAGCGGCTGATCGAGCGGTACCTGATGCCGGATGCGCGGGGCTTGAGTCTGGACAGGCGGGTGCGACTGAAACTGGACAGTCAGGCGCACTGAGCGACCATCAAAGCGTGGAACACCAGAAACGCAGTGCGTATTACCAGCTCTTTGCGCGCGACTGCTGCTGCTCCCGCGCCAGCGCAATGAAGGCCAGCACCACGTCGCGGATCTGCGAGCCGCGGCGCCAGACCAGGCCCACGTCGATGCTGGGCAGCGCGTCGCGCAGCGTGCGCACCTCGATGCGGTCGGCATCCAGCGTCCAGGGCCGGTAGAGGAAGTCCGGCAGGATCGCGATGCCCGCGCCGCGGCCGACCAGCGAGCGCACCGCTTCCAGCGACGACGTGCGCAGCAGCACCTCGGGCTTGAGCCCGTGGCGCGACCACACGCCCCGCAGCACCGCCTCCACCCGCGCCACCTCCAGCACCACCTGCGGCTCCTTCGCGCACTCGGCCAGCGAGAGCTCCGATGAAGCCGCCAGCGGATGCGTGCCCGCCAGCCAGACACGGTGCGTCGAATGGGTCAACGGCTCCACGACGAGCGCCTGCGGGTCGCCCAGCTCGTTGGAGATCATGATCGCCAGGTCCACCTCGCCGTTGACCAGCAGGTGCTCGAGGAACTGCGGCGCGTCCTCGGTCACGGCCACCTTCACCTGCGGGTGCGCGCGCTGGAAGCGGGTCAGCAGGTCGGCCAGGTAGTAGCCGGCGACCAGGCTGGTCACGCCGATCGTCAGGCTGCCCTTGAGCTGGTGCTCGTCCCCGTCCTCGCTGCCGATCTGGCCCGCCTCGTTGACGGCATCCACCACCTTCAGCGCGCTGGCCTTGAAGCGGTAGCCGTCCTGCGTCAGCGACATGCCCTTGGGCGTGCGCTCGAACAGCTTGCGGCCGACGGCCTCCTCCAGTTCCTGGATGCTCTTGGTGACGGCCGACTGCGCGATGTTCAGCAGCCGTGCCGCCGCCGCCACCGATGCGGTATCCGCCACAGCGAGGAAATATCGGAACTGCTTGAGGGTGAAGCGGCGGAGCATGGAAGAGTCAGCTCAGGGTCAGCGAGATTCGAGGGCTAACCCTTAAATTCAGCGCATGCAAAGGCCGGAATCGCTGGTAAACCCGATCTAGGGTTGGGCACGATATCACTTTAGTAGATAGCAAGGCCCTCAAATATTGAACTATGCGGTGCTGGCGGGCCGGGCCTAGAGTCCCGTCATCGAACCGACACACGACGACATGGCCCCCGAACCCACCGAGACCTTCGCGACCCAGATGCTGATCGACCAGCAACTGGTGGCCGGCGAAGGCGTGGCCGAGGCCATCGTCAACCCGGCCACCGGCGAGCTGCTGTGCGAAGTGGCCGAGGCCTCGCCCGAGCAACTGCAGCGCGCGGTCTCGGCCGCCAGCCGCGCCTTCGCCGGCTGGTCCCGCACGACGCCTGCCGAGCGCGGCCGCCTGCTGCTGAAGCTGGCCGACGTGATCGAAGGGAAGGCCGAGGACTTCGCGCGGCTGGAGTCGCTGAACTGCGGCAAGCCGCTGGCGCCGGTGCTGCATGAGGAACTGCCCGCCATCGTCGACTGCCTGCGCTACTTCGCCGGCGCGGCCCGCGCGTTGACGGCGCCCGTGGCCGGCGAGTACCAGGCCGGCTTCACCAGCATGATCCGGCGCGACCCGATCGGCGTGGTCGGCGCCATCGTGCCGTGGAACTATCCGCTGATGATGGCCGTCTGGAAGCTGGCGCCCGCGCTGGCGGCCGGCAACACGGTGGTGCTGAAGCCGAGCGAGCAGACGCCGCTGTCGGCGCTGCTGCTGGCCAGTCTCGCGGCGGACCTGCTGCCCAAGGGCGTGCTGAACGTCGTCTGCGGCCGCGGCACCAGCGTCGGCCAGCAGATGCTGGAACATCCGCATGTGCGCATGGTCGCGCTGACCGGCGATCTCTCCACCGGCCGCAAGGTGCTGCAGGCAGCCGCCGGCTCGCTGAAGCGCACGCACATGGAGCTGGGCGGCAAGGCGCCGGTGCTGGTGTTCGACGATGCGGATCTCGAGGCCGTCGTCGCCGGCATCCGCAGCGCGGGCTACTACAACGCCGGCCAGGACTGCACGGCGGCCTGCCGCGTCTACGCCGGCCCCAAGGTCTACGAGAGGCTGGTGGCCGACCTGTCGTCGGCAATAGCCTCGCTGAAGATGGGCGTGCCGCAGGACGAGGGCATCGAGCTCGGCCCGCTGATCTCCGACCGGCAGCGCAACCGCGTGGCCAGCTTCGTCGAGCGCGCGCAGATGCAGGGCCACATGGAAGTGACCACCGGCGGGAAGCTGCGCCACGGGCCCGGCTTCTTCTACGAACCCACCGTGATCGCCGGCGCGCGCCAGGAGGACGAGATCGTCCAGCGCGAGGTCTTCGGCCCGGTGGTCTCGATCACGCGCTTCACGCACACCGAGCAGGTGATCGACTGGGCCAACGATTCCGACTACGGCCTCGCGTCGAGCGTGTGGACGCAGGACGTGGGCCGCGCGATGGCGGTGTCGCGCCAGCTGCAGTACGGCTGCACCTGGGTCAACGCCCACGGCCTCTTCGTCAACGAGATGCCGCACGGCGGCATGAAGTTCTCCGGCTATGGCAAGGACATGTCCGTGCTCTCGCTGGAGGACTACACGGTCGCCCGCCACGTGATGGTGAGGCTGTCATGAGCAGCCGCGCCCGCGCCGGCCCCAGCTAGTGGACTGTCAGTCCAGCTAACTCGTTACCTCAACACCCCTTCTCCGGAATCCGCCATGAAGCTGAAGCTGCTGGGCGCGCTCGCGCTCGCCCTGGGCCTGACCACGTCCGTCGTCGTGCAGGCCCAGGAAGAAAAAGTCCTGAACGTCTACAACTGGTCCGACTACATCGCCCCCGACACGCTGGCGAACTTCGAGAAAGAGACCGGCATCAAGGTCCGCTACGACAACTTCGACAACCAGGAGATCGTCCACGCCAAGCTGGTGGCGGGCAAGACCGGCTACGACGTCGTCGTGTCCTCGGCCTTCTGGGCCAAGCTGCAGGCCGACGGCGGCCTGCTGCGCAAGCTCGACAAGAGCCAGATGCCCAACATCAAGTACCTGGATCCGTCGGTGCAGGCGCAACTCGCCAAGCTGGACCCGGGCAACCAGTACGGCGTCGACTGGCTGTGGGGCTACACGACGGTGGGCATCAACGTCGAGAAGGTGAAGGCCGCGCTCGGCAGCACGCCGATGCCCGAGAACGCCTGGGACCTGTTCTTCAAGCCCGAGTACATCAGCAAGCTCAAGAGCTGCGGTGTCAGCGTGCTGGACTCGTCGACCGAACTGGTGCCGGCCGCGCTGCACTACCTCGGCAAGCCGGCCTACAGCCGCAATATGGGCGACTACCAGGGCGTGGCGCCGCTGCTGAAGGCGATCCGCCCCTACGTGACGCTGTTCAGCTCCTCGGGCTACATCAACGACATGGCCAACGGCTCGATCTGCCTGGCCCTGGGCTGGAGCGGCGACATCAACATCGCCCGCCAGCGCGCCATCGACGGCAAGACCGGCCAGACCATCGAAGCGCTGATCCCCAGCACCGGCGGCATCCTGTTCTTCGACCTGATGGTGAGCCCGGTCGACGCGCCGCACCCGCAGAACGCCGAGAAGTTCATCAACTACGTGATGCGCCCCGAGGTGCAGGCCGCGCTGACCAACAAGGTCTTCTACGCCAACCCGAACGCCGAGTCGAAGAAGTTCGTGAAGCCCGCGGTGGCCAGCAACCCGACGGTGTTCCTGAGCGACGAGGCGATGAAGAAGATGGTCATGCCCGAGGCGATCAACAACGACATCCGCCGGACCATGACCCGCATCTACACGAGCTTCAAGACCGGTCTGTGACCCACCGTTCGTCCTGAGCCTGTCGAAGGACCGGCGACAAGCGAAGAGGCTTCGACAGGCTCAGCGCGAACGGAGTCCTGGAGGTTCACCTTGAGCCTGCCCACCGTTTCAGCCCGAACGGAGTTTTGGAACCCAAACATGAAGAACACCCCTCACACCGCCGACGCCTACCTCCGCATCGAGAACGTCGTCAAGGACTTCGGCGGCGGCGCCATCGCCGTCAACAACGTCTCCATCGACATCGCCCAGGGCGAGATCTTCGCGCTGCTCGGCTCCTCCGGCTGCGGCAAGACGACGCTCCTGCGCATGCTCGGCGGCTTCGAGACGCCCAGCTCCGGCCGCATCGTGCTGAACGGCCAGGACCTGGCCGGCCTGCCGCCCTACGAGCGGCCGATCAACATGATGTTCCAGTCCTATGCGCTGTTCCCGCACCTCACGGTCTGGGAGAACATCGCCTTCGGCCTGAAGCGCGACGCCATGCCCAAGGACCAGGTGGCCGAGCGCGTCGACTCGATGCTCAAGCTCGTGCAGCTCGCCAAGTTCGCCAGGCGCAAGCCGCACCAGCTCTCCGGCGGCCAGCAGCAGCGCGTGGCCCTCGCGCGCAGCCTGGCCAAGCGCCCGCAGCTTCTCCTGCTCGACGAACCGCTCGGCGCCCTGGACAAGAAGCTGCGCGAGGAGACGCAGCTCGAGCTGGTCAAGATCATCCACGACGTCGGCGTGACCTGCGTGATGGTGACGCACGACCAGGAAGAGGCGATGACCATGGCCAGCCGCATCGCGGTGATGAGCGAGGGCCGCATCCTGCAGGTCGGCACGCCCGGCGAGATCTACGAGGCGCCGGCCACGCGCTTCGTCGCCGACTTCATCGGCAACGTCAACCTGATGGAAGGCAGGCTGGTCAAGGACGCCGCCGACCACGCGCTGATCCAGTGCGCCGACTGCCGGCATCTCGTCAGCCACGGCATCAGCGCGACGGAGGGCATGAGCGTGAACGTCGCGCTGCGGCCCGAGAAAGTGCGCCTGTCTCGCCAGCGACCCGAAGGTGAAACCAACCTCGCCCAGGGCACCGTCAAGGATCGCAGTTACTTCGGCGCCTTCACCGTCTATCACGTCGAGCTGCCCAGCGGCCAGCTGCTGAAGGTCAGCCAGATCAACGGCGAGCGCCAGCGCGACGATGAACTGCGCGCCGGCGACACCGCCTGGGCCCACTGGGCCGACAACGCGCATGTGGTGCTGACGCAATGAGCGCGACGACCATGACGCTCCGCTCCCCGCTCAGCGGCCGCCGCTTCGTCATCGGCGTGCCCTTCCTGTGGCTGGCGCTGTTCTTCGCGCTGCCCTTCCTCATCGTGCTGAAGATCAGCGTGTCCGAGATGGACACGGTGGTCTTCAAGGACCTGTTCAGCTTCCAGGACCATGTGCTGCAGCTGGCGCTGCGCTTCGGCAACTACATCACCGCCGCGCAGGACCCGCTGTACTACACCGCCTATTTCGCCAGCGTGAAGTACGCGGCGGTCACGACGGCGCTGTGCCTCGCCATCGGCTACCCCTTCGCCTACTTCATGGCCCGCGCCGAGCGCAGCGTGCAGCCGGTGCTGCTGATGCTGGTGATGCTGCCGTTCTGGACCTCGTTCCTGCTGCGCGTCTACGCCTGGAAGGCGCTGCTGGGCGAACACGGCTGGGTGGCCGACACGCTGATCGCGCTGCACGTGGACCAGCTGCTCGCCAGCGTCGGCCTGATCGCCACGCCCGGCAACCTGATGAACACGCCGTTCTCGCTGAGCCTGGGCATGGTGTACACCTACCTGCCCTTCATGGTGCTGCCGCTGTACGGCAACCTGTCGAAGCTGGACGTGCGCTTCCTCGAAGCCGCCGCCGATCTCGGCGCCCGCCCGTGGACGACCTTCTGGAAGGTCACCGTGCCGCTGTCCAAGGACGGCATCGTGGCCGGCTCGCTGCTGGTGTTCATCCCCTGCATCGGCGAGTTCGTCATCCCCGAGCTGCTCGGAGGCCCGCAGACGCTGATGATCGGCCGCGTGCTCTGGGACGAGTTCTTCTCGAACAACGACTGGCCGATGGCCTCCACCGTCGCCGTCGCGCTGATCCTGATCATCATCGTGCCGCTGGCGCTGTTCAACAAATACCAGGCGCAGGCGCAGGAGAAGCGGTGAGATGAAGCCCCTCGCCCAGTCTTGCCCTGCTGAACGCGGGCAATCCCGGTCGGTCCCCCGAGGGGACGGCGATGCTTGCGGCATCGAGCCGCAAGCACATCGCCAGTGCGGGCCTGCTTGGGGCGGCCCGGCGCGGACGGCCCGGAATACACCGCAGCGCAACGTAAAACCGATATGAAATCCAACGTCCTTTTCAGCCGCGCGTGGCTGGCCGGCAGCTACGCCTTCCTCTACCTGCCCATCGTCGCGCTGGTCATCTTCTCGTTCAACGACTCGGCGATCCCGAGCCTGTGGCGCGGCTTCACCTTCAAGTGGTACGCGGCGCTGGCGAACGACGGCGAGATGCTGGCCGGCTTCTGGCTCTCGCTGCGCATCGCGCTGGCGACCGCCTTCGGTTCGGTGATCCTCGGCACCTTCGCGGCCTTTGCGCTGGTCAAGTACAAGCGCTTCTCCGGCCGCACGCTGTTCGCCGGCATGGTCAACGCGCCGCTGGTGATGCCCGAGGTGATCCTCGGCCTCTCGCTGCTCCTGATGCTGGTCTCGCTGCAGCGCCTGCTCGGCTTCCCCGAGCGCGGCCTGATGACGATCTGGCTGGGCCACCTGCTGCTGGGCATGGCCTATGCGACGGTGGTCGTGCAGTCGCGGCTGCAGGGCCTGCCGCCTTCGCTGGAAGAAGCGGCGATGGACCTCGGCGCCAAGCCCGCGCAGGTGTTCCGCCTGGTCACGCTGCCGATGATCGCGCAGAGCCTGCTCTCCGCCTGGCTGCTGACCTTCACGATCTCGCTGGACGACGTGGTGATCTCCGCCTTTCTCTCCGGCCCCGGCGCCACGACGATGCCGCTGGTGATCTTCTCCCGCGCGCGGCTGGGCCTGAACCCGAGCGTCAACGCGATGGCGACGGTGATCATCACCGTGGTCAGCCTCGGCGTGATCGCCGCGAGTTACTGGACCGTGCGTGCCGAGCGACGACGGCAGCAAGAGGTCAACGCCGCCCAACGTAGCGGCTCCTGATTCACACCAACCCGAAGCTTCCATGAACAAACTGAAGATCGGCGTGCTGGCCGCCAGCATCGCCTGGGCATGGCCGTCCCTGTCGTTTGCCGAGACGACGCCCAACGAGGCCCTGGCCGCCGAGTTGCGCGAGCTGAAGGCCCGCATGGCGGACCTGGAGAAGCGCCTCGCCGAGACGGAGGCGAAGCCGGCCGCCGGCATGACGCCGGACCAGCAATCGGAATTCAACCGCATCGCGCTGAAGGCCGAGGCGCTGGAAGACAGCCGCGACTTCATGGGCCTGAAGGGCCTGAAGTTCAGCGGCTACATCGACCCGTCCTTCGTCTGGAACCGCGACCAGGACCGGGCCGGCTTCCAGTTCCTCAACGCCATCGGCCAGGGCGGCTACAGCTACGACAACGGCTACTTCGCTACCGCGATGCTGGACCTCCTGAAGGAGACGGACAGCGGCACCCGCTGGCACCTGACGCTGGCCCCGAACCGCGGCGCCGGCGCGCTGCTGGACGGCAACTCGATCGTGCAGGAAGCCAGCGTCTCGCTGCCGCTGACCGACCTGCAGACGCGCCTGATCGCCGGCCAGATCCCCGACTGGAGCGGCTACGAGTTCGTGCCCGCCACGCAGAACAAGCTGGTCACGCACAACCTGCTGTTCGACTTCACGCTGCCGATCGCCTACACCGGCATCGGCCTGGACGTGCTGCGCGGCAAGTGGGAGACCAAGGTGATGCTGGCGAACATGAACAGCACCATCCGCGCGCCGCGCGACAAGGCACCGGTGCTGGCCTACCGCGTCGACTACTCGAAGGGCGAGTTCAACGGCTTCGGCTTCGCCGGCGTGCATGGCAAGACGACGAACTTCGCGTCGGCCGATCTGAGCGATTCGCGCGTCGACACTTTTGAACTCGACGGCTACTTCATCCGCGGCGCCTGGACCGTGCAGGGGCAGTTGAGCGTCGGCCGCCAGAAGGGCGCCGCGATCACGCCCGATCCCGATACCGGCGCCGCGCGTGATGCGAAGTGGTGGGGCGCCTCGGCGCTCGCGGCCTACAACTTCACGCCGGTGCTGGCCGGCATCGTGCGTGCCGACTACATCAACAACCACAAGAACGGCGGCGGCCTGCTGGGCTACGGCGTCGCCGATGATCGCAACGGCATCGGCCCGACCGCCGATGCGCCCGAGCGCGGCGCCAACCGCGCGGCCTTGAGCCTGGGCCTGCTCTACAACTTCAACCTCAACACGTCCTTCAAGCTGGAGTTCCGCAACGACTTCGCCAGCCAGCCGGTCTTCCTCGACGTGCGCACCGGCGCCTACCGCAAGCACAACCAGCTGCTGGGCGGCTCGATGGTGGTGAGCTTCTGATGAACGCGGCTCTCTCGCTAACTCCGATTCCCGACGTGCTGCCGCCGGTGGCGGCGGACGGCACGGTGCCCGGTGTCTGCATCGCCGGCCGCTGGTCCGCCGGCGCCGGGCGCGCGCTGACGGTGGTCAATCCAATCGATGGCCAGGCGCTGGTCCGCGTGGCCGGCGGCGACAGCGATGCGGTGGATGCGGCCGTGCGCGCTGCAGCGGCCGCCGCCGAGGGCTGGCGCAACACTGCGCCGCAGGCCCGTGGCGCCGTGCTGGAGGCGATCGCCCGCGCGGTCCATGCGCAGCGCGCGGCCCTGGTCGAGCTGCAGATGCTGGCCAGCGGCAAGCCCCGCGCCGAGGCCGAGATGGATGTCAACGACGTCGTCTCCACCTTCGACTACTACGCCTCGCTGTGCCGCAGCGGCAAGGGCCTGGATGCGGTGCCGGTGGAGCTGCCCGATGCCGCCTTCGTGGCCGAGGTGAGCTACCAGCCCTGCGGCGTCGTGGGCCTGATCGTGCCCTGGAACTTCCCGATGGTGACGACCGCCTGGAAGCTGGCGCCCGCGCTGGCGGCCGGCTGCACGGCCGTGCTCAAGCCCTCGGACGTGACGCCGCTGGCCGAGCTGGCACTGCTGCAGCTGATCCTGCAATGCGGGCTGCCGGCGGGCGTGGTGAACCTGGTCTGCGGCGGCGCCGACGTGGGCGTGGCGCTGACCCAGCATGCCGGCGTGGCCAAGATCTCGTTCACCGGCAGCACGGCGGCGGGCACGTCCATCATGCGGGCGGCGGCCAACCGCATCCAGCGCGTGACGCTGGAGCTGGGCGGCAAGTCCGCGCTGATCGTGCTGGACGATGCGGACCTCGACGAGGCCGTGTCGCTGGCCATCGGCGGCGCCTTCTTCAACGCCGGCCAGATGTGCTCGGCCACCTCGCGCATCCTGGTGCACGAGCGCCTGTATGCCGAGTTCGCGCAGCGCTTCGTCGCGGCCGCGAAGGCGCTGCGCATCGGCGACCCGCGCGACCCGGCCACGACGCTGGGCCCGCTGATCAGCCGCCAGCACCGCGAGCGCGTGCAGCGCCATGTGGAGCTCGGCCGCAACGCCGCGCCGGTGCTGTTCGAAGGCGAAGTGTCCGGCGACGGCTTCCACATGGGCCCGGTGATCTTCGGCGAGGTGCCGACCAGCGCCACGCTCTGGCGCGAGGAGATCTTCGGCCCGGTCGCCTGCCTGCGCGCCTTCGCCACCGAGGACGAGGCGATCCGCATCGCCAACGATTCCGACTACGGCCTGGTCGCCACCATCGCCGCCGGCGACGAGGCCCGCGCTGCGCTGCTCGCGGACCGCCTGCAGGTCGGCACCGTCTGGATCAACACGCCGCAGCTGATCTTCCCGCAGACCGGCTGGGGCGGCTTCAAGAAGAGCGGCATCGGCCGCGAGCTGGGCCCCTGGGGACTGAAGTCCTTCCAGGAGGTCCGGCACACGATCACTCAACAACAAGGCAATCAAGCACCATGACCAAGACCGTCAACGACATCCAGTCGATCAACTTCGCCTCCGGCGTCTTCACCCCGCTGGACTACGGCATGGACGAGAGCGAGGCGCGCGTCGCCAGCGGCGCCGTCAGCCGCAAGTTCAACGTGGCCCTGTGGCAGGGCAAGGTCGGCGCGGTCGACTTCCCCGCCACCGAGACCACCGAGGTCTGCTGGCTGACCGAAGGCCGCGTCGCGCTGACCGACGAGGCTGGCGGCCGCCGCGAGTTCTCCGCCGGCGAGGGCTACCTGCTGCCCAAGGGCTTCGCCGGCCGCTGGGAAACGCTGGCCGACGCGAAAAAGATCGCCGTCATCCTCGAAGATTGAAGCTGTCATGACGCATCCCGCCTTCGCCAACACCCGCTTCTTCCCGTTCTGGCTGGACAGCCCCGCGGCGCCCGCCGTCGAGCCCGAGCTGCGCGGTGAACGACGAGCGGGCGTGGTGGTCATCGGCGGCGGCTTCACCGGCCTGTGGGCGGCGATCCAGGCCAAGGAGGCCGATCCGCGGCAAGAGGTCGTGCTGATCGAGGCCGGCAAGGTGGCGCACGGCGCCTCGGGCCGGCCCTGCGGGATCATCTCCACGTCCATCATGCACGGCCTGGCCAACGCGGCCCGCGTGTTTCCGAAGGACATCGACCAGCTCGAGGAACTGGGCCGCCTCAACCTCGACGGCTTCCAGCGCGACCTGGAGCGCTTCGGCATCGATGCCGATGTCGAGTGGAACGGCGAGCTGACCGCGGCGATCGAGCCGGGCCATGTGGACGTGCTGCGCGAGGACTATGAGCTGCACCTCGAACACGGCCATGACATGCTGCTGCTCGACGCCGGCGAGGCCCGCGCGCAGATCGACTCCCCGCTGTTCCACGGCGCGCTGTGGGGCCGCCAGCGCAGCGGCACCATCCACCCGGCCAAGCTGGCCTGGGGGCTGAAGGCGGCGGCGCTGAAGGTCGGCGTGAAGCTCTACGAGAACTCGCCGCTGGAGCGCATCGTCGAGGAGGGGCAGGACCTGGTCCTGCACACGCCGGTGGGCGTGGTGCGGACCGCGCGCGCCTTCTTCGCCACCGGCTGCGCCAAGGTCGGCATCGGCGACATCAACCGCCGCGTGATGAACGTGCAGGACCACATCATGGCCACCGAGCCGCTGACGGCGGAGCAGTTGGCCCGCGTCGGCTGGCAGAACCGCCAGGGCTTCTACGACACCCGCACGCAGCTCAACTACGGGCGGCTCACCAAGGACAACCGCATCATCTTCGGCGGCTCCGTCACCTACCACTACGGCGAGCACACCGATCCGGACGAGAACCGCCGGCCCGAGACCTACGCCGGCCTGGTGGACGCCTTCTTCAAGACCTTCCCGCAACTCCACGACGTGAAGTTCTCGCACGCCTGGGGCGGCCCGATCGACTACTGCTCGCGCGGCTCCGTCTTCGTGACGCGTTACTTCGGCGGCAAGGCGGTGTTCGTGGCCGGCTACACCGGCTTCGGCGTGGCGGCCAGCCGCTTCGGCGCGACGATGGGCCTGAACACGCTGTTCGGCCGCAAGGACGCGCCCGAGCAGAAGCTGGACATCGCGAGGAAGGGTACGGCCTGGATCCCGCCCGGCATCCTGCGCTGGCTGGGCGCCAAGATCACCTTCATCGCCTTCGACGGTGCCGACGCGGAGGGCGGCTGGAAGCGCGCCTGGATCAAGTCGGTCAAGGCCCTCGGCTTTCCGATGTAACTGGATATTGACTTCATGAAAAACCAACCCCTCGGCGGCAACACCATGCCGCGCTTCGGCGGCATCGCCTCGATGATGCGGCTGCCGCAGGCCCGGACGCCCAAGGGCCTCGATGTCGGCTTCATCGGCATCCCCTTCGACATCGGCACGTCCAACCGCCCCGGCGCGCGCTTCGGCCCGCGCCAGATCCGCTGCGAGTCCTCGCTGATCCGCCCGTACAACATGGCGACCGGCGCCGCGCCCTTCGACGCGCTGCAGGTGGCCGACCTCGGCGACGTGGCGATCAACACCTACTCGCTGCCGAAGTCGATGGACATCATCACGGCCTTCTACGACGAGGTGCTGGAGGCCGGCTGCAAGCCGCTGACGATGGGCGGTGACCACACGATCGCGCTGCCGATCCTGCGTGCGCTGGCGAAGAAGCACGGCCCGGTGGCGCTGGTCCACGTCGACGCCCACGCCGACATCAACGAGGACATGTTCGGCGAGAAGATCGCCCACGGCACGCCGTTCCGCCGCGCCGTCGAGGAGAACCTGCTGGATTGCAGGAAGGTCTTCCAGATCGGCCTGCGCGGCACCGGCTACGCGAGCGACGACTTCGACTGGCCGCGTGAACAGGGCTTCACGATCGTGCAGGCGCACGAGGTGTGGTGGCAGTCGCTGGCGCCGACGATGGCAAAGGTGCGCGAGACGATCGGCGACACGCCCTGCTACCTCAGCTTCGACATCGACGGCATCGATCCCTCCTACGCCGGCGGCACCGGCACGCCCGAGATCGGCGGCCTCACCGTGCCGCAGGCGCTGGAGATCATCCGCGGCTGCTGGGGGTTGAACCTGGTGGGCGGCGACCTGGTCGAGGTGGCGCCGGCCTACGACACGACGGGCAACACCGCGCTGCTGGGCGCCAACCTGCTGTACGAGATGCTCTGCGTGATGCCCGGCGTACCCCGCCGCTGACTGCGCACAATGGCGGGCATGCGCTCGCTGCTTGCCCTCTGTTTCATGATCCTGGCCGGCCCCGCCTGGGGCTGGGGCTCCGCCGGCCACCGCGAGACCGGCGCGCTGGCGGAGGCCGCGCTGCGCGGCACGCCGGCCGCCGCCCAGGTGCGCCGCATCCTCGGCGGCGAGAGCCTGGCCAGCGCGGCGATCTGGGCGGATTGCGTCAAGGATCCGCAGCGCGACCCGGCCTGCAGCGTCTTCGGTGTCGCGGAGATGGCGGCCTTCGAGCAGCGCAACCCGGGCCATCGGCGCTGGCACTACACCGACATCGCGATCCAGCAGGATCGCTACGACGAGCGCTTCACCGGTGCCCGGCCCGACGATGTCGTGCATGCGCTGCAGGCCGCGATCGCGCGGCTGCAGCACCGCCCGGTACCGGCCCCGTTCAAGTTCGCCGACGGCCCGGCCGGCGAGCACGAGGCGTTGCGCCTGCTGGCCCATCTGGTCGGTGACCTGCACCAGCCGCTGCACGTCGGCGCCATCTACCTGAGCCCGGGTGGCCGCGCGCTGGACCCCGATCGCAGCGGCGACGACCCGGACACGCACACCGCCGGCGGCAACCTGCTGATCTTCGACGGCGGCCAGCAGAACCTGCACGCGTTGTGGGACGCGGCGCCGCCGCGACCTTCCCGCGTGGCATCTCCGCGGCGCCCGCAGGGGCCGCTGCAGGCCTGGCCCGTCGACTGGGCCGGCGAGACGCTGCTACTCGCGCGCCTTGCCTTCGAGCCGCTGCGTTTCGAGGCGAAGACAGGCAAGACCTGGCCCCTGGTCTTCACCGATCGCCGGGCCTATGAACGCCAGCGGCTGCAGGCGCAGGCCCGCCAGGTGGCGCTTGCCGGCCTGCGCATGGCCGAGCTGCTGAAGGCAATCTGGTCGCGCTGACCGGCCGGAGGTGGCTCAGCCGCCGCGCAAGGTCTGCGAGGGCAGCTCGGCGAACTGCCGCTTGTAGTCCGCCGAGAAGTGGCCGAAGTGCCAGAAGCCCCAGCGGGCCGCCACGTCGTAGACGCTGGCATCCGAGGCCTCGGCCGCGCGGCGCAGGTCGCGGCGCACGGCATTGAGCCGTATCGCCTTGATGTAGCGCGCCGGGCTCAGGCCCAGCACGTCCTGGAAGCAGTAGGTCAGCTTGCGCGGGCTGGCGCCGACATGGCGGCAGACTTCAGCCAGCGAAGGCGGATCGTCCGGCGTGGCCATCATCAGCTCGCAGGCGCGGTCCACCAGGCGCTTGCGCTGGTCGGGGCGGCGCAGGTCGTCGGCGTCGAAGCGGCTGGCGCCGTCCAGCGCCGAGAGCGTGTGCAGCAGCAGTTCGTCGCGCAGCGGCGCCACCGCTTCGGCGGGGCGGCGCAGCACGGTGTCGGCCACCTGGCGCAGCAGCGCGTGCAGCGGGGCCAGCACGGCGCCGGCGGCGCTCAGCGCCAGCATGCCGCCGCCGTCCAGCAGCGGCTCCAGCACCGGCATCATCGACAGCGCCGCCGCCTGCAGCAGCGGCGCGTCGACGACCAGCCCGGCCAGCGTGCACTGCGCCGGCGTGCAGAAGTCGAGCTCGGCGCCGTGCACGGCGATCAGCGTCTCCGGCCCGCCGCGGGTGCCGTTGATGCAGAGTTCGCCGGCGCCCGCGAGCACCGTGCCGATGCCGATCGCGCCGGGCGGCAGGCTGCCGCGCTGGCGCACGCGGCGGCTGGTGCTCTCGATGAAGAGCTGCACGCCGGGCCAGCGGATGTCGGTGAAGCTGCCCTGGAAGGCGCCGCCGTCGAGCTGCTCGTAGCGCATGTCCCAGTCCACGAGCTGGGACGTGTGCTCGTCCACGTCGCTGACCGCGAACTGGCGGACCTGCGGGGTGGATGAAGCGGGCAGGGCATGCATGGGAGCTCGATTCTCGATCGGTCCTTGGCCCTGCCGCAAGCGGTGATTGCCGCTCAGCCCAGCAGCGGCGAACGGCGCTTCGTGTAGCCGCTGGCCTGCTCGTAGGCGTGGCCCAGCTGCAGCAGCGAGAAGTCCTGCAGCGCCGGTGCCAGGACCTGCAGGCCGATCGGCAGGCCCATCGCGCCGCCGAAGCCGGCCGGCACGCCCAGGGCCGGCACGCCGGCCAGTGTGCCGCCGACGACCACCTCCATCCAGCGGTGGTAGGTGTCCATCGCCCTGCCGGCGACCGTCTTCGGCCAGTGCTCGGTCGCCTCGAAGGGGAAGACCTGGGCCGAGGGCAGCACCAGGTAGTCGTACTTCTGGAACAGCGTGTTGACGGCCTGGTACCAGGCGGAGCGGTCCACGCTGGCCTGCCAGACCTCGGGGCCGGTCAGCTTCAGGCCGTTCTCGACCTCCCAGATCGCCTCGGGCTTCATCTGCGCGCGGTTCTTCGGGTCGGCGTAGAGGCCGCTGGCGATGCCGGCGATGGTGAACTGGCGCAGCACCAGCCAGGTCTTCCACAGGCGCTCGGGCGCGAACTCGGGTACCACCTCCTCGACGGTGCAGCCGATCGCCTCGAAATGCTTCAGCGCCGCGCGGCAGGTGTCCATCACGCCAGGCTCGGTGGGCAGGTAGCCCTTCCAGTCGCCGATCCAGCCGATGCGGGCGCCCTTGAAGTCGCGGGCCAGCGGCTTCGTGAACTGCTGCGGATCCTGGGCCAGCGATATCGGCGCCCTGGCGTCGAAGCCGGCCTGGATGGACAGCAGCATCGCCAGGTCCTGGATGCTGCGGGCCATCGGGCCTTCGTAGCCCATCTGCTGGAAGAACAGCTCGGCGCTCGGGCCGTAGGGCACGCGGCCCTGCGAGGGGCGCAGGCCGAAGACGTTGTTCCAGCCGGCCGGGTTGCGCAGCGAGCCCATCATGTCGCTGCCGTCGGCCACCGGCTGCATGCGCAGCGCCAGCGAGACGGCGGCGCCGCCGCTGCTGCCACCGGCGCTCTTCGTCGGGTCGAAGGCGTTGCCGGTGATGCCGAAGACATTGTTGTAGGTATGCGAGCCCAGGCCGAACTCCGGCGCATTGCTCTTGCCCACGAAGATCGCGCCGGCCTTGCGCTGGCGCTCGACGACGATGGAGTCGTACTTGGGCACGTAGTCCTTCAGGATCGGCGAGCCCTGGGTGGTGCGGATGCCCTTGGTGTAGGCCAGGTCCTTCGGCGCCATCGGGAAGCCGTGCAACCAGCCCAGGCGCTGGCCCCGGGCCAGTTGCGCGTCGCGCTCGGCCGCCTCGGCCAGCAGCGTCTCACGCGGCTGCAGCGACACGAGGGCGTTGACCTTCGGGTTCATCCGGTCGATCTGCGCCAGGTAGGCGTTCATCACCTCCACGCAGGAGACCTGCTTCGACTGGATCGCCTGGGACAGCTGCACGCCGCCCCACTCGACGATCTCCCCGCCAGGGGCCGGCGTGACGCTCGCGGCCTGCGCGCCGAGCGCAGGCAGGGCGGCCAGGGCGGTGCCCAGCTTCAGGAAGTCGCGGCGGTCGGGAACCTTGTTCTTGTCTTCTTCGCGTTGCAGCATGCGGCTTGTCTCCGGTGGGGATGCCGGCAAAGTATGGGCAGAGGCGGCCGGGCCCTTTATCCGGATTTGGCAAACCCGCGGCCGGAGGAACCCTGATGGCCAGCCATGCTGCGAGGGCATAGCAGCTAGTCGCACATCAGGCGAACACCGGGGTGCAGGCTGGCGCGCTGCCTCCACAATTGCTCTCACCCACAACTCGGCAGAAGACGGAGACGGACGATGAGGACGACAACAAGCAGGATCACGCGTCGGGCGATGCTGGCGGCGGCAGCCGCCCTGGCCGCGGGCGGCGCCTGGGCCCAGGGCGACACGGTCAAGATCGGCGTCATCCTGCCGATGACCGGCCCCTCCGCCTCCACCGGCAAGCAGATCGACGCCGCCATCAAGCTCTGGGTGGCGCAGAACGGCAACAAGGCCGGCGGCAAGAAGGTGGAGGTGATCGTCAAGGACGACGCCGGCGTGGCGGACACCACGCGCCGGCTGGCGCAGGAACTGGTCGTCAACGAGAAGGTCGTGGCGCTGGCCGGCTTCGGCCTGACGCCGCTGGCGCTGGCCACCGCGCCGATCGCCACGCAGAGCAAGACGCCGATGGTCATCATGGCCGCGGCCACCTCGTCGATCACCGAGGCCTCGCCCTACGTGGTGCGCACCAGCTTCACGCTGCCCCAGGCCACGCTGGGCCTGGCCGACTGGGCGGCCAAGAACAAGATCCGGAAGGTCGTGAGCCTGGTCACCGACTACGGCCCCGGCAACGACGCCGAGAAGTACTTCGCTGAGCGCTTCACGCTGGACGGCGGCACGGTGATCGAGAAGCTGCGCACCCCGCTGCGCGGCGCGGACTTCGCCCCGGTGCTGCAGAAGGTGCGCGATGCGCAGCCCGATGCGCTGTTCGTCTTCCTGCCCTCGGGCCAGGGTGCGGCCTTCATGAAGCAGTTCGCCGAACGCGGGCTGGACAAGTCCGGCATCAAGCTGATCGCCACCGGCGACGTCACCGACGACGACCAGCTCGCCGACATCGGCGACGTGGCGCTGGGCGTGGTCACCTCGCACCACTACTCGGCCGCCCACAACAGCCTGGCCAACAAGAAGTTCGTGGAGGCCTTCCAGGCGGCCAACAAGTTCCGCCCGAACTTCATGGCGGTGGCCGGCTACGACGGCATGCGGCTGATCTACATGGGCCTGGCCAACAGCAAGGGCGCCGGCGGCGACGCGCTGCTGGCCGGCATGAAGGGTCAGGTCTTCGAGAGCCCGCGCGGCCCGGTGCTGATCGACGCGCAGACCCGCGAGATCGTGCAGGACATCTACACGCGCAAGGTGGAGCGGGTGAACGGCCAGCTCTACAACGTCGAGTTCGACACGCAGAAGGCGGTCAAGGATCCCGCAAAGGTGAAGTGACGTCGAGCGATCGCGGGCCGCGGTATCTGGGCCGAGCGCCGGGCCGCCCCAAGCCGGCCCGTCTGGCGATGTGCGAGCGGCTGCTCCATGCCCCGAGCATCGCCGTCCCCACGGGGGACCGGCCAGACCCGCCCGCGTTCAGCGCGGCGGGACTGGGCGAGGGGCTCCAAGTTCGATCCGCGGGTCGAACTTGGCCCGGTGGATGCTGAAGAAGGCCTTCACGTTGCGGACGTTGGCGTCCTGCGTCAGCAGGGTCTTCGTCAGCGCGTGATAGGCCGGCATGTCGGCCACCTGGATCACCAGCACGAAGTCCGGCCCCGGCGAGACGCGCCAGCACTGCTGCACCGCGCGCTCGGCCTGCACGCGGGCCTCGAAGGCGTCGAGATGCTCGGCGCCCTGGCGGTCCAGGGTGATCTCGACGATGGCGGAGAGGCCGGCGCCCAGCCGGTCGGGCGAGAGGATGGCCACCCGCCGTTCGATCACGCCCAGCTGAACGAGACGCTTGACCCGGCGCAGGCAGGTGGCCGGCGAGACATGGGCCCGCTCGGCGAGATCCTGGTTGCTCAGCGAGGCATCCTGCTGCAGCTGCTCCAGCAGGCGCAGGTCGGTGGCATCCAGATCGGGGGGTGAGGATGTGGCTGATTCGTTCACAAATTGGCGATCAATGAAATATTCATCCAACTGAAGGAGTTGATGAAATATTAATTCATCTGAGCGTGAATTTTGGATGAATGTGTTTTGGCTTGATGACTACGATGCGCGCCATTCACTCCCTAACAAGGCAGGCAAACCATGTGCGGCATCGTCGGCGCAGTCAGTCAGCGCAACATCGTCCCGATCCTGATCGAAGGCCTGAAGCGGCTCGAATACCGCGGCTATGACTCCTGCGGCGTGGCCGTCCACCAGGACGGGCGCCTGCAGCGCGCCCGCAGCACCTCGCGCGTGGCCGAGCTGATGGGCCAGGCCGAGCAGGACGGCATCGTCTCCGGCACCGGCATCGCCCACACCCGCTGGGCCACCCACGGCGCGCCGGCGGTGCACAACGCCCACCCGCACTTCTCGGCCGGCCCCGGCGCCACGGCCGATGCCGTCGGCCGCATCGCGCTGGTCCACAACGGCATCATCGAGAACCACGACGAACTGCGCGCGGAGCTGAAGACCCGCGGCTATGCCTTCTCCAGCCAGACCGACACCGAGGTCATCGCCCACCTGATCGACCGCTACTACGAGGGCGACCTGCTGGAAGCCGTGCAGCAGGCGCTGCCGCGGCTCAAGGGCGCCTACGCGGTGGCGGTGTTCTGCCGCGACGAGCCGCATCGCGTGGTGGCCGCGCGCGAGGGCTCGCCGCTGGTGCTGGGCGTGGGCGAGCAGGGCGACGAGCACTTCGTCGCATCCGATGCGATGGCCCTGGCCGGCGTCACCGAGCAGATCTGCTACCTGGAAGAGGGCGACGTGGTCGACCTGCAGCTGGGCCGTTTCTGGATCTGCCACCTGTCAGCTGAATCGGGCCGTTATGAGCCGGTGCAGCGCGAAGTCAAACGCGTGCAGATCCACAGCGGCGCGGCCGAGCTGGGCCCGTACCGCCACTACATGCAGAAGGAGATCTTCGAGCAGCCGGTGGCCATCGCGAACACGCTGGATGCGGTCGGCGGCATCAGCCCGGAGCTCTTCGGCGACGGCGCCTACCGCGTCTTCAACGAGATCGACAAGGTCCTCATCCTGGCCTGCGGCACCAGCTCCTACTCGGGCCTCACGGCCAAGTACTGGCTCGAATCGATCGCCAAGATCCCCACCAGCGTGGAGATCGCCAGCGAGTACCGCTACCGCGAGAGCGTGCCCGACCCGAAGACGCTGGTCGTCACCATCAGCCAGAGCGGCGAGACGGCCGACACGCTGGCTGCGCTGAAGCACGCCCGCGCCCAGGGCATGACGCACACGCTGACCATCTGCAACGTGGCCACCAGCGCGATGGTGCGCGAGTGCGAGCTGGCCTACATCACCCGCGCCGGCGCCGAGATCGGCGTGGCCTCCACCAAGGCCTTCACGACGCAGCTCGTCGGCCTGTTCCTGCTGACGCTGGCGCTGGCCCAGACGCGCGGCCGCCTGAGCGAGGCCGACGAGGCGGCGCACCTGAAGGCGCTGCGCCACCTGCCGGTGGCGGTGCAGGGCGTGCTGGCGCTGGAGCCGCAGGTGATGGCCTGGAGCGAGGAATTCGCCCGCAAGGAGAACGCGCTCTTCCTCGGCCGCGGCCTGCACTACCCGATCGCGCTGGAAGGCGCGCTGAAGCTCAAGGAGATCACCTACATCCACGCGGAGGCCTACCCCGCCGGCGAGCTCAAGCACGGCCCGCTGGCGCTGGTGACCGCCGAGATGCCGGTGGTGACGGTGGCCCCGAACGACACCCTGCTGGAAAAGCTCAAGAGCAATATGCAGGAAGTGCGCGCCCGTGGCGGCCAGCTCTACGTGTTCGCCGACGGCGACACGCGGATCGAGAGCGAGCCCGGCCTGCACGTGATCCGCATGCCCGAGCACTACGGCGCGCTGAGCCCGATCCTGCACGTGGTGCCGCTGCAGTTACTTGCGTATCACACGGCCTGCGCGCGCGGGACGGACGTGGACAAGCCGCGCAACCTGGCGAAGAGCGTCACGGTGGAGTGACGGGATCGGATCGCTCAGTCGCGACCCTTGTCCTTGCCGTGGCCCTTGCCATGGCCCTTGCCGTGCCCGTGGTCGCGGTCGTCGTCGCCGTGGCGGCCTTCGTCCCGGCGGCTGTAGCGCTCCTGGTACCAGTCCTCGCGCACGAAGTAGACGGGGACGCCGCAAGCCCGGTACTCGCGGCAATGCTTGTCCCAGTGCTTCTGGTGGCCCGGCGGCACGCGCAGGTAGATCGGCTGCGGCCGCACGGCGGCCCGCTGCACCCAGACGGGCTCGGCCAGGATGACCGGCGGCGGCGCCGCGTTGCCGAGGTCGATGCGGCCGTAGAAGCCGGGCTGGCCGACCTGGATGGAGACACCGACATCGGCAGCCTGGGCGGCGCCGGCAAGCAGCGCAACGGCCAGCAGGGGGAGGAACTTGTTCATGGGGGCCTTCATTCTGAAAAATCGCGCGGGCCGCGTGAGGTTGAAATCATAGTCGCGGCCGGGTCTTCATTCCTGCAGGGCGTCCGCCCCGCGCGCCCAGACGCCGGCCGCGGCCTCGAACATCGACGCGGTCCCCGCCAGCGCGGCCGGGTCCCGGGCCAGCGCCAGCCAGGCCAGCGTGTCGTGATGCTCGCCGGGGATCAGGTCCGTCGAACGCTGGGCCACCAGCCAGGCGTGCAGCCGGGCGTATAGCGCGGGATGGTGCTCGCGCGTCCAGGCCAGGCCGACCAGGTCGCCATAGCCTTCCTCCAGGCGGGTCGAGTGCATGTCGAGCCAGGCCTGCCTCAGTTCCGGCGCCAGCTCGGGCGGCGGCTTGGCCGCGACGAAGCCGGCCGGCATGCTGTGCCAGGCGCCATCCAGGTAGCGGCGGCAGTGGCCCAGTTCGTGCGCGGCCATCAGCTCCAGCGTGGCGTCGGCCAGCGCCGGCTCCAGCGCATCCACCTGCCGCTGCCCTTCTGGGTTGCCACGCATCGACAGGACCAGCTTGCAGCGCCCGCCGACGAAACCCAGCGCCAGCGGCGCCGCGCCCGGCGCATCCTGCGGCTGCACCACGATGTCCAGCGGCAGCTTCAGGTCCTGGCGCGCATGGGTGATCACGGGCCAGGCGCCCTGCAGCCAGCGGGTCTCCAGCGGCGTCAGGTCGGCGGCGTGGGCGGCCGCTGTCAGCATGGAAATGCACAGCCCGAGGGCGGTCGGGATCAGCAGGCGGTACGGCAGCACGGCGGGAACTCCTTCGTTGCTGCATCTTTCGGCCTGTCGGCCCCGAAGTCGCTAGGGGGGCGCCCGGTCCAGCGTGAACTATGGAAGCGAAACCGCGCCGGAAACGTAAGCGGAGCTCAGCCCGCGTAGCCGAGCGGCAGCGCCGTCGTGAACTTGATCTCCTCCATCGCGAAGCTGGACGACACGTCGAAGAGCTGGGTGCCGGCGATCAGGCGCTTGTAGACCTTGTCGTAGGCGGCGATGTCGGGCACGACGACGCGCAGCAGGTAGTCCACCTCGCCGCTCATCCGGTAGAACTCGACGATTTCCGGGATCGCCGCGACGGTGGCGTTGAAGCGCTCGAACCAGTCCTGCGAGTGGGTGCTCGTACGCACCGAGACGAAGACGGTGACACCGACATTGACCTTCTCGCGGTCCACCAGCGCCACCGTCCCGGTGATCACGCCGGCATCCTTGAGCCGCTGGATGCGCCGCCAGCAGGGCGTGGCCGACAGGCCCACCGCGGCGGCCAGCTCGGCCACCTGGGTGGTGGCGTCGGCCTGGAGGAGTTCGAGCAATTTACGATCAATGGCATCCAGTTTCATCAAGATTCTCGTAGAGGAAATGAGATTCCAAAATTCTGTGCAGACAAGCTGAATTTTGCACCTGCATGCTCCACCCGGCTGCTGACAATTCCGGCCCATGGAGCTTTATCTCGACTGCAATGCCACGACGCCGGTGCTGCCGGCCGCCCGTGATGCCGCCCTGGCGGCAATGGCCGACACCTTCGGCAACCCGAGCAGCGTGCACGCCAGCGGCCTGAAGGCGCGTGAGCTGCTGGATGGCGTGCGCGCCGCCGCCCGCCGCGTGCTGGGTGCGTCCGCCGGCCGGCTGATGTTCACCAGCGGGGCCACCGAAGGCATCCAGACGGCCGTGCTGTCGGCCCTGTGCGCGCTGCGCGAGCGGCCCGGTCGCCGGCTCGCGCTGTACGGCGCCACCGAGCACAAGGCCGTGCCCGAGGCGCTGCGGCACTGGGACGCGGTGCTGGGCCTGGGCCTGGAGATCGCGCCGATCCCGGTCGACGCCTCGGGCCGGCACGACCTCGCCTGGCTGCGCGAGCGCCTGCCCGCGGCCGGCCTCGTCTGCACGATGGCCGCCAACAACGAGACCGGGGCGATCAGCGATCTCGACGGCATCGCCGCATTGATGGACGCGCATCCCGCGGCGCTGTGGCTGGTGGACGGCGTGCAGGCGCTGGGCAAGCTGAACCTGAAGCTGGACACGCGCCGCATCGACTACGCCCCGTTCTCCGGACACAAGCTCTATGCGCCGAAGGGCATCGGCCTGCTCTATGTGCGTGAAGGCGCGCCGTTCACGCCGCTGATGTGCGGCGGCGGGCAGGAAGGTGGGCAGCGCTCGGGTACTGAGAACATGGCGGGCATCGCCGCGCTGGGCGCCGTGTTGGCGGCACTGGAGGCCGGCGAGGTGTTCGCCTCGGGCGCCGCCATGCAGCAGCACCGCGAGCGCCTGGCCGGTGCGGTGGGCCAGGCCTTTCCTGGTGTCGTGTTCAATGCCCCGCTCGACCCGGCGCTGAGCCTGCCGACGACGCTGAACTTCTCCGTGCCCGGCGTCGACTCGCGGCGCCTGCAGGACCTGTTCGATGCGGCTGGCCTGCGCATCAGCGGCGGCTCGGCCTGCGGCGCGGCCAAGGCGCTGCCGAGCTACGTCCTGATCGCCACGGGCGTGCCCGAGGCGCAGGCTGCCGCGGCGGTGCGCCTGTCCTTCGGCGCGCTCGATGGCGATGCGACGATCGCGGCCGCCTGCGAGCGGCTGCGGGCCTGCGGCGAGGCGCTGCGCGAACTGCAGGCGCTCGCCGCCGAACTGGAACTCGACGCGGCCGGTGCCCGCCAGCTGGCGCCCGCCCCGCGTCTGATCGACGTGCGCGACGCCGACGAGGTCGCCGAAGCACCGACGCCGGTCGCCGAGACGATTCCGCTGGCCGAGCTGGAGCAGCAGCTGCCGCGCCTGCTGGCGCTGCCGGCCGAACTGCCGCTGCTGTTCCTGTGCCGCAGCGGCCGGCGCAGCCTGCAGGCCGCAGCGCTGCTGCGGCGCAGCGGCCGCCAGCGCTGCTTCAGCCTGGCCGGCGGCCTGGCCTCGCTGGCACCCTGAGTCCCCGATCCCGTCGGCGGCTCCCCCGCGCGGGAGCGGCCGGCTCACGCCCCTACGAGACGCTTCCACGAGACGCACATGCAACACCACTCCCTGCTGATCCTCGGCTCCGGCCCCGCCGGCTACACCGCAGCCATCTATGCCGCGCGCGCCAACCTGAAGCCCGTGCTGATCACGGGCATGGCGCAAGGGGGTCAGTTGATGACGACCACCGAGGTGGACAACTGGCCGGCCGACGTGATGGGCGTGCAGGGCCCGGAGCTGATGCAGCGCTTCCAGGAACACGCCGAGCGCTTCCAGACCCAGATCATCTTCGACCACATCAACGAGGTCGATTTCGCAAAGCGCCCGTTCAAGCTGACCGGCGACAGCGGCAGCTACACCTGCGACGCGCTGATCATCGCCACCGGCGCCTCCGCCAAGTACCTGGGCCTGGACAGCGAACAGGCCTTCATGGGCCGCGGCGTCAGCGCTTGCGCCACCTGCGAC
>NZ_LYVQ01000022.1 GCF_001984095.1 Pelomonas sp. KK5 | reverse complement strand
AGCCCGACGCCTGGACCGCCCTCGCCCGCCTCTGGCACGCCGGCACCGAAGGCCTCGGCGACACGCCCTGCCAGGGCCTGCGCACGCAGGAGCTGCAGTGCTTCCGCAGCGACGGCGGGCTGGCCCTGCTGCGCCAGCTGGACCGGCCCGGCATCCTGACGCTGCGCAGCGGCGCCGATTCACAACCGGCCTGGGTGCTGCTGGTGGGCCTGGATGCGCAGACCGCCACCGTCAGCGCCGGCAGCGGCGCCACGCAGACCGTCAGCCTGATGACGCTCAGCAAGCAATGGACCGGCGAGTTCGGCACGCTGTGGCGCACGCCGGCCGGCTTCCCGGCCAAGGGGGCGACGCAGGCCTGGCTCGATGAGCAACTGGCCCGGCTGCTGCCCGAGCCCGCCGCGCCGCTGCCCGCCAAGGTCGCCGCCTTCCAGCGCTCGCAAGGCCTGCGCGGCGACGGCGTGCCCGGCCCGATCACGCTGATGCAGCTCAACCGCGCCGCCAACATCGACGAGCCGCGACTGGCTGCCGCTACCCGACCATGAGCTACATCCTCGACGCGCTGCGACGCGCCAATTCCGAACGCGAACGCAGCGCCGGCGTGCCCACGCTGCATGCCGACCCCGGCCCGGCCGACCGGACCATCGACGACGAGGCCGCACCGAACCGCATGCCGCTGGTGCTGGGTGCGGCCGTGGGTGGCGCGCTCGCGGTGGCCGGCCTGGCCGGGGCGCTATGGCCAGCGCCCGCCCCGGCACCGGCACCGCTCGTCGTCACGGCGCCACCGCCACCGCCTGCGCCGGTCGCTGCGCCAACGCCTCAAGCCATTGCCCAGCCGGCCACGGTGCCGCTGACCGTCCCGCCGCCGCAGGTGGCTCCGTCGAAACCGGAAGTCAGCCCGGCCCCCAGCCGCATCCCGGCGCTCGCCGAGCTGCCCGAAGACGTCCGCCGCCAGTTGCCCGCGCTCACGACCAGCGGCGCGATGTATTCCGACACCCCGGCCAACCGCATGCTGATCGTCAACGGCCAGCTCTTCCACGAGGGCGATGCCATTGCGCCCGGCCTCAAGCTCGACGAGATCCGCCTGAAGAGCGCTGTCCTCAGCTACAGGGGCCAGCGCTTCTCGATCAACTACTGAGCCAGCGTGGCGCCGAAGCGCGCCTCCGCCTGGCGGCGGAACTCGCTGGGCGTCATGCCCTTGATCTCGAGGAAGCGGCGGTTGAAGTTGGCCACGTTGTTGAAGCCGACCTGGTAGCAGATGTCGGCGATCAGGTGTTCGCTCTGCATCAGCAGGTGGCAGGCGCTGTTGATGCGCACGTGGTTGACGAAGTCGGTGAAGCTGTTGCCGGTGGCGCGCTTGAAGTAGCGGCTGAAGCGGCTCTCGCTCATGCCCAGCTCGGCCGCCAGCTCGGCCATCGACAGCGGCTCGGCCAGGTTGTTGGTGATGCGCTGGACGATCTCGTTGACGTGGTCCGCCTGCGCATCGCCGGCCGGGCCGTGCTCGCCCTGCATCTGCACGCTGGACAGCAGCCGGTAGTCGGCGCACTGCGCCAGGTCGGCCAAGAACTCGCAGAAGATGCCCAGCCGGCGCAGGCCGCGCGTGGCCTTGATCTCGTTCCAGTGCGCCAGTGCCTGCTCGGACATGCCGAAGAACTCGATGCCGTGCTTCGCCCGCTCCAGCAGCTGCAGCACCTCGCGCAGCTCGGGGATCTGCTCGGCGGCGCGGGCGATCGGTTCGTGCAGGAACTGGATCACCCGGTCGCGCCCGGCGGCGCCGGCGGCGGGCGCGTCGAGCGAGATCCAGTTGTGCGGCAGCCTTGGCCCGCACAGCACCAGGTGGCCCGGCTGGAAGGGCCCGATCCAGTCGCCGACGAAGGCCTTGCCCGAGGTCTCGGTGATCAGGTGCAGCTCATACTCCTCGTGGAAGTGCCAGCGCACCAGCGGGCTCGGGAAGCCATGGGCGAGGCAGCGCACCAGGCCGGTGTCCTCCGGCGCCTCGTAGCCCAGCGAAGTGCTCCGCGCGAAGTCGCGCTCCAGCTCGGGCTGGGTCTGGCGAGGGAGGCTGCGCTTGCGGTTCATGGCGGTGAACGCGATTGTCAGCTCATGACGTTGCCGCCGTCGACGTTGAGGGTCTGCGCCGTCACGTAGCGCGCCTCGTCGCTCAACAGGAAGACGGCGGCCCCCGCGATGTCGTCCGGCCGCCCCATGCGCCCCAGCGGCACCGCCTCGCCGACGCGGCGCTTCTTCTCGCCGAGGGCCAGGCCCTCGTAGCGGGCGAAGAGGCTGTCCACATGGGCCCACATCGGGGTGTCGATCACGCCCGGCGCGATCGCGTTGACGCGGATGCCCAGCGGCGCCATCGCCAGCGCCGCGCTCTGCGTGTAGCTGATCACCGCGGCCTTGGTGGCGCAGTAGTGGGCCACCAGCGCCTCGCCGCGGCGGCCCGCCTGCGAGGCCATGTTGACGACGCTGGCGCGGCGCGTGCCCCGCTCGCTCATCTGCCTGAGCACCGCCTGCATCGTGAAGAAGAAGGCCTTCACGTTGACGGCGAAGAGCCGGTCGTACGAGCTTTCGTCCGCCTCCAGCAGCGGCGCCATGTCTAAGATCGCCGCGTTGTTGAACAGGCCGTGCAGCGGGCCGAAGGCGGTGTGGGATTCGGCCAGCACGCGGGCGATGGCGCCGGCCTCGCACAGGTCGGCGGCGATGTAGCGGACCCGGCCGCGGTCCTGCAGCGCGCGCACGCCGGGTGGCGGTTCGGCGCCGATGTCGACGATCGAGCAGGCCGCGCCCTCGGCGATGCAGGCCTCGGCCACCGCCAGGCCGATGCCGCCGGCGGCGCCGGTCAGCAGGATGTGGCGCTCGGCGAGCCGGCCGCTCATGCCGCTGCCCTTCGCGCCAGGAAGGCCGCCACGCGCTCGCCGGCATGGCGCAGCGCCCCCACCAGCCGGTCGTCGCCCGCCAGCGAGCCCCACAGCACCCGGTCCGCCGCGAAGGCCGCCACCGGATCCTCGGCCGCGCAGATCGCCCGCGCCGCCGCCTCGTCCATGCCCTGGTCCTGGTAGGCATAGGGCAGCAGCCCGGCGTTCCAGCGCTGCAGGAAGGCGAGGAACAGCGCCGGCAGCAAGCTCACCTTGTCGATCGTCCCGCCGGTCGCCAGCCGCTCGCGGATCGTCGGCGCGATGAAGCCGGGGATCTTGGAGAAGCCGTCGGCGGCGACGCGCTGGTTGGTGTCGCGGATCGCCGGGTTGCCGAAGCGGTCCAGCACCACGTCACGGTAGGCGGCCAGGTCCAGCGGGCTGGGCGTCAGGCAGGGAATCACGTCCTCGGTCACGTAGTCGAAGGCCATCTGGCGGATCTCCGCATCATGGGTGCCCTCGTGGATGTACTGCAGGCCGGCCATCGTGCCCGCCCAGGCGATGCAGCTGTGCGTGGCATTGAGGATGCGGATCTTGGCTTCCTCGTAGGGCTGGACCGAATCGACCAGTTCCACGCCGACGCGGCCCCAGTCCGGCCGGCCGGCGATGAAGCGGTCCTCGATCACCCACTGGATGAAGCTCTCGCCGGTGATGGCGGCGCCGTCGTCGCGGCCGGTGGCCGCCTTGACGCGCTCGCGCAGTTCCGGCGGCGGGCGCGGCGTGATGCGGTCGACCATCGCGTTCGGGCAGGTCGTGTAGGCCTGCACCCAGGCGAGCAGGTCCGCGTCGCCGACCTTCTCGATGAACTCGATCAGCCCGGCCCGTACACGCTCGCCGTTATGCCGCAGGTTGTCGCAGTTCAGGAGCGTCAGCGGGCCGGCGTCGGCGGCACGGCGCGCCGACAGGATCGCGCACAGCGCGCCGTAGATCGTCTGGCCGGTCTCACCGCGCTTCACGCGGCCGATGTCGGCCAGCAGGTCGGCGAAGCTCATGTCCAGCCGGCCCTTGGCGTCGATGTAGTAGCCGGCCTCGGTGACGGTGAAGCTGATGATGCGCGTGGACGGCGCCGCGCCGCGGGCGATCACCGCGGCCAGGGTCGGCTCGTAGGGCAGCACCTCGCGGATCGCGGTGATGGCTTCGTAGCGGGTCTCGCCGGCGGGCGAAATGGTTTCCAGCGTGTAGCGGCCCCCCTGGGCCTGCAGGGCGGCGATCACGTCCGCCATGTCGGGCCGGATGTTGGCGCCGCAGAGCGACCAGCGCGTGTCGCCGGCCTCGATCAGCCGCTGCAGGTAGACGGCCTGGTGCGCCCGGTGGAAGGAGCCGAGGCCCAGGTGCAGGATCGTGAATTCGCTCATGATCAGGATGCCGCCGCCAGGGCGCGGCCCTCGCGGTTGAACAGGTGCAACACGGACGGGTCCAGCTCGACCGCCACGTCGTCCCCGCTCTGCAGCGGCGTGCGCTCGTTCTGCCGTGCGATCAGCTGCAGGCCGCCGATGTCCACGTGGATCAGCGTGTCCGAGCCCAGCGCCTCGATCAGCTCCACCTTGCCCGGCACGCCGGCCGCGCCGTTCTTCTTCTCATGCACGCGCAGCCCCTCGGGCCGCACGCCCAGGAAGCCGTCGCCCGGCAGCCGCCCGCCGGTGGCCGCCGAGAAGCTCGGCACCGCCTGCGCCGGCAGCATGTTCATCGACGGCATGCCGATGAACTGCGCGACGAACTGGTTGACCGGCCGGTCGTACAGCTCCAGCGGCGTGCCGACCTGTTCGATCAGCCCGTCCTTGAGTACCACCACGCGGTCCGCCAGCGTCATCGCCTCCACCTGGTCGTGGGTGACGTAGATCGTCGTGGCGCCCAAAGCGCGGTGCAGCTTGTGGATCTCCACCCGCGTGTTGCCGCGCAGCGCGGCGTCGAGGTTGGACAGCGGCTCGTCGAACAGGAAGACCTTGGGCGCCCGCACGATGGCACGGCCGATCGCCACCCGCTGGCGCTGGCCGCCGGAGAGCTGCTTGGGCGTGTGCTCCAGGTACTTGGTGAGGTTGAGCTGCTGGGCCGCGCGCTCGACCTTGGCCTTGATCTCGTCCTTGGGCACGTTGGCCAGCTTCAGCGCGAAGCTCATGTTGTCGAACACGCTCATGTGCGGATAGAGCGCATAGCTCTGGAACACCATGGCCAGGTCGCGCTTGCCGGAGGGCGCGTAGGTGATGTCCTTGCCGTCCAGCAGCAGGTTGCCGCTGCTGATCTGCTCCAGGCCGGCGATGAGGCGCAGCAGCGTGCTCTTGCCGCAGCCGGAGGGGCCGACGAAGACGATGAACTCGCCCTTCTGGATCTCGAGGTCCACGCCCTTGATGATGTGGGCGTCGTTGAAGCTCTTCTTGATCTGATGCAGTTGGAGGAAAGCCATGTTCATTTCTCCGTTGGGTTACTTCACAGCGCCGAAGGTCAGGCCCTGCACCAGCTGCTTCTGGCTGAACCAGCCGAAGATCACGATCGGTGCGATCGCCAGCAGCGAGGCGGCCGAGAGCTTGGCCCAGAACAGCCCTTCGGGGCTCGAGTAGGAAGCGATCAGCGTGGCCAGCGTGCCGGCCTTGGCGGCCACCAGGTTCAGCGACCAGAAGGCCTCGTTCCACGAGAGCACCAGGCACAGGAGGCCGGTGGAGGCCATGCCGCCGACCGACAGCGGCAGCACCACGTGGCGGAACTCCTTCCACAGGTTGGCGCCGTCCATGCGGGCGGCTTCCAGGATCTCCGGCGGGATGTCCTTGTAGCTGGTGTAGAGCATCCAGACCATGATCGGCAGGTTGGAGAGCGTGAACACGATCACCAGCGCAGGCAAGGTGTCGAGCATGCCGGCCGTCTGCGCCATCACGTAGATCGGCAGCAGCGCGCCGACCGCCGGCATCATCTTGGTGGACAGCATCCACAGCAGGATGTCGCGCGTCTTGGAGGTCCGGAAGAAGGCCATCGAGTAGGCCGCGGGCGCGGCGATGGCCAGGCCCAGGATCGTCGAGCCGATGCTGGTGATCAGCGAGTTCAGCGCGTGCAGCAGGTAGTCGCTGCGGGCGTTGACCTCGTGGAAGTTCTCCAGCGTCGGGCTGAACAGGAACAGCGGCGGCACGCTGATCGCCTGCTGCTCGGTCTTGAAGGCGGTCAGGAACAGCCAGCCCAGCGGGAAGAACAGCAGCAGCGCGACGAGCCAGGCGGCTGCGGTGCGCAGCGCGATCGGCAGCGCCTGGCTGGGCGGCTTCTGCGGGACGATCTGGGGCGCCGTGGTGATGACGGCGGGGTGGTCGACGACAGTGTTCATGGCATCAATCCAGGTTCTTGCCGATCATGCGGACAAGGAAGAACGACACGATGTTCGCGAAGACCACCGCGAACAGCGCCCCTGCCGAAGCCACGCCGACGTCGAAGTTCATCAGCGACTGCTTGTAGATCAGGAAGGTCATGTTGGTGCTGGCGTTGCCGGGGCCGCCGCTGGTCGTGATGAAGATCTCCGCGAAGATCGACAGCAGGAAGATCATCTCGATCATGATCACCACCGCCATCGGCCGCGCGAGATGCGGCACGGTGAGGTAGAAGAAGCGCTGGACCGCGTTGGAGCCGTCCATCCGCGCCGCTTCCATCTGCTCGCGGTCCAGCGACTGCAGCGAGGTGATGAAGATCAGGCAGGCGAAGGGCAGCCACTGCCAGGCCACCATGATGATCACCGAGAGCAGCGGCCAGTCGGTCAGCCAGTCGATCGGCGTCAGCCCGAAGCGGCGCCACACGTCGGCCAGCACGCCGTAGTTCGGGTTCATCATCATGTGCTTCCACAGCAGCGCGTTGACCGCGGGCATGACGAAGAAGGGCGAGATCAGCAGCACCCGCACGATGCCCTGGCCGGGGAAGGGGTCGTTCACCAGCAACGCCAGCAGCACGCCGAGGATGACCGTGATGCCGATCACGCTGCCGATCAGCAGCAGGGTGTTCCACACCGCGGGCCAGAAGTCCGGGTCGGTGATGAAGTACTCGTAGTTGTCGAGCTTGGCGAACACATGCTCGCCGGGCTGCATCAGGTTGTAGTTGACCAGCGAGAAGTAGATGGTCATCGCCAGCGGCACGATCATCCAGAGGAAGAGCGTGCCGATGGCGGGCGCCATCAGCGCGCGGGGCAGGAGACGGTTGTTCATGGGCGACTCCGGGGACTGCAAGACATTCGTCGCAAAAAGCGAAGGTCCGTTCGGGCTGAGGTATCGAAGCCTGTCCTGAGCTTGTCGAAGGGCCCTCAGCCGATCGGATGGGCCCTTCGATACCTCAGGGCGAACGGGCGGTGGGATGGCTCGACGAAGCCGAGCCATCACGCACCGCACGGTTACTTGAGGTAGCCGCCCTTCTTCATTTCGCGCTCGGCCGCCGTCTGGCCGGCCTTGAGCGCCTGGTCCACCGTGACCTTGCCCGACAGCGCGGCCGTCATCTGCTGGCCCACCGCGATGCCGATCGCCTGGAACTCGGGAATAGCCGCGTACTGCACGCCGACGTACGGCGACTTGGGCAGCGTGCTGTCGCTGAGGTTGGCGCTGTTGATCGCCTTCAGCTCGGCCGCGGCGAACTTGGCGGCCTTCTGGAACTCCGGCGACGCGTAGGTGCTCTTTCGCGTGCCGGTCGGCACCGCGCCCCAGCCGTTCTCCTTGGCCACGAGCTGGATGTACTCCTTGCTGGTGGCCCACTTGACGAAGGTCTGCGCGGCGTCCGCCTTGGTCGAGCTGGACGGGATGGCCAGGTTCCAGCTCCACATCCAGTTGGCGCCCTTCGGCGTCACGGCCACCGGCGCCTGCGCGAAGGCGACCTTGTCGGCCACCTTGCTCTGCTTCGGATCGCTGATGAACGAAGCGGCGATCGTCGCGTCCACCCACATGCCGCACTTGCCCTCGTTGAACAGGGCCAGGATCTCGTTGAAAGAGTTGGCGGCCGATCCGGGCGGGCCATCTTTTTTGAGCAGGTCCACGTAGAAGTTGATCGCGTCCTTCCAGGGCTTGGTCTCGAGCTGCGGCTTCCAGCTCATGTCGAACCACTGGCCGCCGTTGGTGTTGACCAGCGTGGTCAGGAAGGCCATGTTGTCACCCCAGCCCGGCTTGCCGCGCAGGCAGATGCCGTAGACGCCGGCCTTCGGGTCGGTGATCTTGTCGGCCAGTTCCTTCACCTGGGTCCAGGTGGGCTGGTCGGGCATCTTGAAGCCGGCCTTGTCGGCCAGGTCCTTGCGGTACATCAGCATCGAGCTCTCGCCGTAGAACGGGGCGGCGTAGAGCTTGCCCTGATACGACAGGCCATCGCGGAAGGCGGGCAGCAGGTCGTCGGCGTCGTAGGCGGCGTCGGTGGCGATGGGCAGCAGCCAGCCCTTCTTGGACCAGATCGGCGCCTCGTACAGGCCGATCGTCATCACGTCGAACTGGCCGCCCTTGGTGGCGATGTCGGTGGTGACGCGCTGGCGCAGCGTGCCTTCCTCCAGCGTGACCCACTTCAGCTTGATGTCCGGATGCGCCTTCTCGAAATGCGGCGTGAGCTTCTGCATCTCGATCATGTGGCCGTTGTTGACGGTGGCGATCACCAGCTCGGTGGCGGCCTGGGCCGAGGGCATGAGGGCGATGGCAGCGGCGACGGCGAGCGGGGCCTGCAGGAAATGGCGCTTGTTCAGCATGGCTGGTTGTCTCCTGGTGTTGTGATTCGTTCGACGCCACGGCATGGCCGGAGTCGTCGTGCCGGATTCTGTGCAAGTGCTCTTGCCGCGCCGGTACTTCGTTCGCCCTCTTTTGTACTTTCATGCATTGATTGATCAGTGAAATCCCTTGGTATGCGCAACTGAGGATGGACGGCATCCGCTTGCCGAGCGCGCCGAGCTCCGCTACGCTGCGCCCATTGCTGCAATGCAGCATGGGAGGGACAAAGATGGCCGACGTCAAGAAAGCCGCGCCGCGGGCTGCCGCGCTGCGCGAGTTCCCCGTGATCGCCGAGCCGGGTGGCAACTCGGTGTCGGGCCTGTCCTCGGGGGCCTTCATGACCGCGCAGCTGCACCTGGCCCATTCGGCGCTGTTCGCGGGCGCCGGCATCGTGGCCGGCGGGCCCTGCCGCTGCGTGGAGTCCTTCCCCGGCGCCTCGCCGATCGCCGAGGACGCCTATGTGCAGAACGCACTGTTCATCTGCATGAACCCGCTCAGCAAGCGCACCGGCCCGCAGGCCGCCACGCTGGCGCAGATCGCCCGCCACAGCGCCGGCGACGGGCTGATCGACCCGATCGGCCACCTCGCCCGCCAGCGCCTGTACCTGTTCACCGGCAGCCAGGACCAGGTGGTGGACCCGCTGGTCGTGCAGGCCACGCGCGAGTTCTACCTGGCGCTGGGCGTGCCCGAGGCGCAGCTGAAGTTCGTGGACGACGTGCCCGCGGGGCACGCGCTGCTCACCAGCAACCTCGAGGACAACGCGCTGGGCGTGAACGCGCCGCCCTACCTGAGCCGCTGGACCGGCATGCAGAGCCACGACATCCTGCGCCACATCCACGGCGTGCTGAATCCGCCCTCCACCCGCCTGTCCGGCGAGATCCTGCGCTTCGACCAGCGTGAGTTCTTCGACCCGAACGACGAGGGCGACAGCCGCTCCAGCATGAGCGCCTACGGCTACGCCTACGTGCCGCAGGCGGTGCTGGAAGGCGCGCCGGCCCGCGCGATCCACGTCGCGCTGCACGGCTGCAAGCAGGGCTACAACTACGTCAACCTCGACGCCGGCGTGCCCGACCGCGCCAACGAGCCGCCCTACGGCAATCGCTACTTCACGACCACCGGCTACAACGAGATCGCCGACAGCAACGGCTTCATCGTGCTCTATCCGCAGGTCGAGGGCATCGACGACGGCCGCACGCAGAACCCCGAGGGCTGCTGGGACTGGTGGGGCTACAGCGATCCGGACCACCCCGGACGGCCCGACTACTGGTCGAAGAACGCGATCCAGATCCGCGCGATCCGCGCCATGCTGGAGCGCCTCGGCGCCCGCTGACCCCAGGGAGACATTGCCATGCAGAAGATCCACGGCACGATGATGGATGCGGTCGCCCCGAACAAGGAGGGCGCGCTGCCGCAGGCCGGCTGGCATTTCCTCGAGGCGCAGCTGCCGCTTGCATGGGCCCCGCTGGCCCGCGGCCTGGCGCTGCAGCTCGCCGCCGCGCAATGGCTGGCCCGCCAGTCGGCGCAGGCGCTGCAGGCGGGTGCGGTGCTGCCCACGCTGGCGCTGGACCCGCAGGCCCAGCGCGACGGCATCGAGCTCGCCAGCGGCGTGGCCGACCAGTGCCGCGCACTGCAGGCCCAGTGGCTCCAAGGCCTGGGCGATCTCGGGGGTGAACTGGGCCAGCTGCGCCAGGCCAATACCCTGTCCAAGTACCTGGACCAGGAGATGAACCTCGGCCAGCAAGGCCTGGCCCTGATCGGCACCCAGCTGACCGCCGCCACCCGCCTGGCCGAGAACGTGCAGAACAACCTGGCCTGGTTCTTCGCACCGCGGCAGTGACGTTTCTTTCGGCCTGTGCCGAAGCATCGGCGGCGCCGGCGGCGGCACAGTGGCGGCATGACATCCCGCCTCACCTGCTTCATCCGCTACCAGATCGACCCCTTCCAGCGCGCTGACTTTCAGCGTTATGCCGAGGTCTGGGCCGAGGTCATCCCGCGCTGCGGCGGTGAGCTGATCGGCTACTTCCTGCCGCACGAGGGCACGAACGACATCGCCTGGGGCCTGATCGGCTTCGAGTCGCTGGCCGCCTACGAGCGCTACCGCGCCACGCTGCGCGCCGACCCCGAGGGCCGCGCCAACTTCGAGTGGGCTCAGGCGCAGCGCTTCATCCTGCGCGAGGAGCGCAGCTGGCTGGAGAACGTGCCGGCGACTATGCTCGCCCGATGATCGACACGCCCCACGAGCCCCGCATCGCGCGGGTCGCCGCCGCGATGGCCGACCCGGCCCGCTCGCGCATGCTGGCCTACCTGCTCTCCGGCGAGTTCGCCAGCGCGGGAGAGCTGGCGCGTGCCGGCTCGGTCAGCGCCCCTACGGCCAGCGGCCATCTCGCCAAACTGCTCGACGCCGGCCTGCTCGCCAGCGAAAGCCGCGGCCGTCACCGCTACTTCCGCCTGGCCGGCCCGGAGGTCGCCCATGCGCTGGAGGCGCTGGCCCTGGTGGCCGAGCGCGGCACGCACGACAAGGCCTGGGAAGCACCGGCCCGCCAGCGCCTGCGCGAGGCCCGCTGCTGCTACGGCCACCTGGCCGGGCGCCTGGGCGTGAGCCTGCACGAGACGCTGCAGCGGATCGGCGGCCTGAGCGCCACCAACGAGGGCTTCGAGCTGAGCGAGGCCGGCCGTGAATGGCTGCAGGGGATGGGCATGGAGCCGCCGCCGCACTCCGCCGGAAAGCGGCGTTATGCCTACGCCTGCCTGGATTGGTCCGAGCGCCGCGACCACCTGGCCGGCGTGCTGCCGGAGGCGATCTTCCAGCACTGGCTGGAATGCGGCTGGCTCAGGCGCGGCGAGGGCCGCGCGGTCGAGCTGACACCGCCCGGACAGCAGAGGCTGCTGCCCCGCCTCACCAGCGCGTAGGCTTCGGATTCCTCTCGTCGAAATCCATCTGGTGCCAGTACGGATATGCCGGCGTCTGCCGGCTGGCGGCGTCGAGCGTGGCGATCTCGCCTTCGGTCAGGCTCCAGCCGATCGCCCCGAGGTTCTGCAGCAGCTGCTCCTCGTTGCGCGCACCGATCACCAGGTTGGCCACCGTGGGCCGCTGCAGCAGCCAGTTCAGTGCCACCTGCGGCACGGTCTTGCCGCGCGCCTGGGCGACGGACTCCAGCGCATCGACCACGGCGTAGAGCTTCTCGTCGTCGACCGGCGGCCCGCCCACCGCGCCGCCTGCCGCGATGCGCCCGCTGCCGCTGGCCTGGCCACGGCGGATCTTGCCGGTCAAGCGCCCCCAGCCCAGCGGGCTCCAGACCATCGTGCCCACGCCCTGGTCCAGCGCCAGCGGCATCAGTTCCCACTCGTAGTCGCGGCCGATCAGCGAGTAGTAGCCCTGGTAGGCCACGTAGCGGCCCAGGCCGTATTTCTCGGAGGTGGCCAGCGCCTTCATCAGGTGCCAGCCGGAGAAGTTGGAGGCGCCGATGTAGCCGATCTTGCCGGCCGTGCGCAGGTCGTCCAGCGCGCGCAGCGTCTCGTCGACCGGGCTCAGCGCATCGAAGCCGTGCATGAAGTACAGGTCGATGTGATCGGTCTTCAGGCGCTTGAGGCTGGCTTCGCAGGCGCGCACCAGGTGGTAGCGCGACGAGCCCTTGTCGTTCGGGCCGCTGCCCATCGAGAAGCTGGCCTTGGTGGAGATCAGCGCCTGGTCGCGCCGGCCTTCGAGTGCCGCGCCGAGGATCTCCTCGGAGGCGCCGGCCGAATAGACATCGGCGGTGTCGAAGAAGTTCAGCCCGTGCTCCAGGCAGACGTCGACCAGGCGCCGCGCCTCCTCGACCTGCGTGCTGCCCCACTTGCCGAAGAAGTCGCCCTGCCCGCCGAAGGTGCCGGTGCCCAGGCTCAGGACGGGGACCTTGAGGCCGCTGCGGCCGAGTTGCCGATGTTCCATTCTTATTGCGCTCCAATCAGTCGTTGCCGGATGCGCGCCTCGGCCGCGGTTCCCTCGTGCACCGAGACCCAGGCGGACTGGTCGGCGCGGTAGACATAACTCGGAGTTCCGACGGCAGGCAGCGCTGCCGCATCCTGCCCCAGCGCCTTCTGCGCCGCGGCCCGGACGATCAAGCCCAGATCGCTCCAAGGGCCTTTCGCCAAAGCTTCATCGGCGCGCGCCAGCGCGTGCTTCGCGTCGCCGTCCGCCAGCGCGATCCAGCCGTCCAGCGCGACCAGCGTCGGGTCATTGGCGTCCAGCAGCAGGGCCTCCTTCAGCAGCTTGCGGGCGTCCTCCTTGCGGCCGGCCAGCAGCAGGTCGCGGGTGTAGTCGGCCCGCAGCGGCACCAGGCCGGTCCGCAGGCGCAGCACCTCGGCATAGGCGGCGAAGGCCTCGTCCCAGCGTTCGGCCAGCGCCAGCGTGGCGGCCTTGCCCCACAGGCCCTCGGGGCTGTCGGCCTGGTGCTTGAGCACGTCGGCATAACGCGTCAGCGCAGCGTCCACCCGACCCAGCTTGCGCAGGCCGTCGGCCAGTTCCAGGTCCACCTTGAAGGCATCGTCGCCGCTCAGGCGTTCGCGCCCCTGCCCCAGTTGGTCCAGCAGCGCCGGCAGCGCATGGCCGCTGTGCCAGAGCGCCTGGGCCGCGGCGACGCGGATCGTGCCGCTGTCGGGATGGGTCTTCAGCGCCCGCGCGGCCAGCGCCTCGACGGCCGTGCGATCACCGCGCAGCGATTCGGCGAACAGGCTGGACGAGAGCACCAGCTCGTCGTCCGGCGCCACCTGCTGCGCCTTGGCCAGATAGGCCAGCGCCGGTTCGAGCCTGCCGTTGCCGATCAGGTCATTGCCGGCATTGGCGTAGGAGATCGGCAGGCTGGCGCTGACGTCGGTCTGCGCCATGAACTTCTTCTCCAGCGCCAGCAGGTCGGGATCGATGGCCTGCAGCCGGTCGAGACGAATGTCCCGCGTGTCGTATTTGTCGCGCGGCGGCGATTCGAGCCCGTTGGCGCCCTCGGCGAAGTATTCCCACACCGAGCCGCCGGCATAGCGCGAGAGGAAGCCGTTGCGGGTCTTCGCGTCGCGCGTCTTGGCCTTGTTGTAGAGATCCTGGATCTGGCGCCACTGATCGGCGGTCATGATGCCGTGGACCTGGTGGGAGAGCTCGTGCAGCACCGTGTTGTAGCGGTCGAAGATCGTGCGCTCCACGTCCTCGACGCCGGTCACCGTCGAGTAGCCGCCGGAGCCGCGCACGTCGTCCCACAGGCGCGAGTCATAGTCGATGCGGGCGTCCTTCAGCGACTGCATGTTTGGCGCGTCGGACAGCTTCATCGCCATCGGCTTGATGAACAACTGCGAGCCGCCCGCCACCAGCACCGGGATGTAGGCCTTCCACGGCGCCACCGACAGGGCCACCCGCTTGCGGACGCGCGGGGTCAGGTCTTTCCAGTTGCTGACGTACTGCTCGATGCCCGGCACCATCGGCATCTTGGCGGCGGCGAAGCGGCGCTCGTAGTCGGGGCGGTGCACGTCGATCAGGAAGCGCTGGGATTCCAGCGTGCGGGCCAGGATCGCATGGGCCCGGCCCAGTTCGGGGCAGACCTTCAGCGCGGCGAACGAGAGGTCGCGGGCTTCGTCGAAGCGGGCCTGCTCGAAGGCGTCGGACGCGCGCTTGGCCAGCGCCATTGCCTCGTCGAACCTGGGCCCGTAGGCGGCGGCGAGCTGCGTGTAGTTCTTGCGCGCGTAGCCGTTGCCGAGCTGGTAGTGGGCCAGCTCCTGGTAGGGGTTGAGCTTGACCGCGGTCTCGGCGGCGGTGATCGCCTCGTCGGTGCGGCCCAGGCGGATCAGCGTCTCGTTCAGCGCGGCGTAGCCGTCGGCCGTGGGCAGCGCAGCGATGCTGGCTTCGAGGTGGGTCAGCGCGGCGTCGAAGCGGCGCAGGCGGAATTCGAGCTGGCCCAGCCCCTTCTCGGCGGCGGCCTGGTCGGCCGGCGTCTTCGCGGCGGCCAGCGCGGCCTTGAAGCAGGTCTCGGCGCGAGGATAGTCGTAGGTCTCCATCGCCAGGCGGCCGGCGGCCTGCCAGTCCACCGCGGCGCGGCCGGCGCGGCTGCGGCGGTCGACCTGGGCCATGTCGTCGCGGGCGAACAGCCAGGTGTAGATGGCCGCGCGTTCGGCCTCGCTCGGCTGCCTCTTGGCCAGCAGCGGCTTGAGCAGCGGGCCGGCGGCCTTGTAGTCCTGGCGGGCGAGCAGGTCGGCCAGCGAATCGCCAGTGGCGGATGCCGCCTGGGAGAGGGTCAGGGCCAGGGCGGCGACAAGGATCAGCGGCTTGAATTTCATAGGGCCCGCATTGTGCCGCGGGCCCCTGGCCGGGCGCCGGTCAGCGCATCCGCACTTCGCCCGATTCACCCAGCTTCGTCGGCGGCTTGCCGGTCATCGCCGCCTTGCCCATCTCGTAGAGCTGGCGCAGCTTGCTTTCCTTGACGTCCCAGTAGTGGGCGTGGGTGATGCGCACGCGCACCAGGACCAGGTCGGGATCGGTCTGCCCGCCCGGGAACCAGGCGGCGGCCAGCTTGTTCCACAGCGCGTCCACCTTGGCCGGGTCGACGACGACGCTGGCGCGGCCGGACACCGAGACATAGCAATCGTCATCGGGGTTGGCATAGCTCAGGTTGACCTCCGGCCGCAGCGCGAAATCGGCCACCGAGTCGCCGCGGCGCGAGGCGAAGAACCACAGGCTGTCGTCCTCGTCGATGGCCTTGTTCTGCGTGGTCATCGGGCGGGCATGCAGGTGGCCGTTCTCGTGCAGCGTGACGAACATGCACATGCGCGTGCCCTTGATCAGCTTCCACAGCGTCTCGCGGCTGTCCTTGTTGTCATCGGTTTCCATCATCGGAACTCCTTCGTGGTGATGGACCGACGCGGCAAACCCTGTTCCTGCCCGGCACGTCACAAACACTTGCATTTGCCGGGCACTTTTGGGGTCAACGAGCGGCCCCACCTGCCGTTGAATCGTCACAACTTTCTCCACCCGCCTGGATCCCATCATGAAGAAACTGCTCACCCGCGCCGCCATCCTCGGCGTTCTCGCCTCGATGCTGTCCGGCTGCATCGTCCTGCCCCCGCGGGGCCACTACTACGGCGACCGTGGCTACCACGACGGCTACGGCTATCGCGGCGATCGCGGCGGCGACCGCTGGGACCACGGCCGCTGACCCGCTGAGTCGGAGCCGTCCGACGCGGGAATCCGCCTTCGCTGACGCCGCCGCCGATGGGCCCGCCCCATCATCGGCATCAAGCGAAGAACCCGGAGGTCCCGCATCATGGTCAACACAAACAGCACGGAAACCGCAGCGCCCGCCCCGCCGTCGATCCGGCTGTTCGGCATGGAACCGATCCGTGCCACCCTCGAATACGTCGGCATGCGCCGCATGCCGCGCCACCACCTCCCCCGAGGCGATGGTCATCCCATCGTCGTCTTCCCCGGCCTGGCCAGCGATGGCCGCACGATGGCCGTGCTGCGCGAGTTCCTGAAGGAGCTGGGCTACACCGTCTATGACTGGGGCCGCGGCTTCAACCGCGGGCCCAAGGGCGACGTGGCCACCTGGCTGCGCGAGCTGGCCGAGGACATCCACCAGATGGTGGCCGCCCACAAGGACGAAGGCGTGACCCTGCTGGGCTGGAGCCTCGGCGGCATCTACGCCCGCGAGGTGGCCAAGCACCTGCGCACCGACCTGTCCGCCAACGTCCGCCAGGTCATCACGATCGCCGCACCCTTCGCCGGCGGGCCCGACCAGGTCCGCGTCGGCCTGCTCTGGCGCCTGGTCAACGGCCGCCCGCTGCCGCGCGACGAGAAGCTGCAACGCCAGCTGAGCACCGCGCCCGCCGTGCCCAGCACCTCCATCTACAGCCGCACCGACGGCGTCGTCGCCTGGCAGGCCTGCATCCAGCCCGGCGAGGACCACCAGGTGGAGCATGTGGAAGTCCAGGCCAGCCACTGCGGCATGTGCTGGAACCCCGAGGTCCTGCACATCATCGCCGACCGCCTGCAGCGCCGGCCGATGCAGGCCCTGAAGCGCCTGTGCCGCAAGCCCAAAGGAGACACGCAGATGAACATCGCCAAAAAGCACCTGATCACGGCCGCCCTGCTCGGCGGCACCCTGGCCGCCGGCACCGCCGCGCTGGCCCAGCAGCAGTTCGTGCCGGCCCTGCAGCGCAGCGGCTCGGTCGAGTACATCAGCGGCGGCATCGGCATCGACGAGTCGACGGCGATGAAGGCGATCAGCCCCAGCTGGCCGCTGACGCTGGAGTTCGCCGTCAACACGCAGCCGCGCGCCGACTATGCGTCGAACGTGGCCGTCACGATCCGCGACGCGCGCCACGCGGCCGTGCTGCAGACCACCGCGCAGGGCCCGCTGCTGCTGGTCAAGCTGCCGCCGGGGCAGTACAGCGTGGACGCGGAATTCGCCGGCCGGACGATCACGCAGAACATCACCGTCGCGCAGGGCAAGGCGGCGCACCAGAGCTTCATCTGGCCGGCGGGCTGAAGCGCCGCCTCGCTCAGCCGCCCGCGCGCTTGACCTTGTGGCCTGCCGCGGCGACGGCGGCCATCAGCTTGTCGACGTGATCGCCCTGGATCTCGACCACCCAGTCCTTGACCGTGCCGCCGCTGCCGCAGGCGGCCTTCAACTGCTTGGCGAAGACGGCTAGCGCCTCGGCCTCCAGCGGCAGGCCCTTGACGACGCTGACCGTCTTGCCGGAGCGCTTCTCGCGGCTGATGCGCACGATGCCGTCACCCTCGGGGCGCTTGCTCGCCTTGCATTGGCATTGCGCCATCGGCTTGCGGCAGTCGGGGCACATGCGCCCCGAGTCCGTGGAATAGACAAGCGTCATGGCTTCAAGGTTCGCGTGAAGAAGCTGTCCAGCGTGCGGTACAGGTGCAGCCGCGCCTTGCGGCCGGCGATGCCGTGCGCCTTGCCCGGGTAGATCATCAGCTCGAAGGCCTTGCCCTCGTCCTGCAGGGCCTGGATCAGCTGCAGCGAGTTGTCGAACAGCACGTTGTCGTCGGCGGTGCCGTGGACCAGCAGCAGCGGCTTGGCGAGCAGCCCGGCGCGGGCGATCAGGTTGGAGTCGCGATAGGGCGCGGCCTTGCCGCCTTCGGGCAGGCCGAGATAGCGCTCGGTGTAGGCGGTGTCGTAGAGCATCCAGTCGGTCGGCGGGGCGACGCCGGCGGCCGCGGCGAAGGGGGTGTCGGCATCGAGCATCGCGCGGGCCGCCAGGAAGCCGCCATAGGACCAGCCCCAGAAGCCGATGCGCTGAGGATCGACGTTATCGACCAGATGGGGCAGTTGCCGGGTGGCGGCGAACAGGTCCGCCACCTCCACCTTGCCGAAGGCGCGGTAGTGGGCGCGGGTGAAGCCGCGGTCGCGGTGGCCCATGCCACGCGTGTCCAGCATCAGAATGCCGAAGCCGAGGCGCTGCCAGTGGGCCATCAGCGCGGTATCGCGCGGCCAGGCCCAGCTGACGGTGGCGCCGGTGGGGCCGCCGTAGGCCAGCACCAGGGTCGCATGCCGGCCCGGCCTGCCGTCCAGCGGTGCCAGGAAGAAGGCGTTCAGCGGCGTGATGCCATCGGCGGCCTTGATGTCCAGCACCTGCGGCTGCGGCGTGATCTCGGCCAGCAGCGGCTGCGGCGGGTCGGCGGGCAGCTCGATCGGCGCGGCCTGGCCGGCTGCGTCCAGCAGGGCCAGCCGCGGCGGCGCACCCCAGGCGGAGCGGGTCACCAGCAGGCGGCCGCAGGCGCGGTCGGCGCTGGCATCGCGCCACTGGCGCGGGGCGCTGCCCTCCAGCGGGTGCACATGGCCCTGCAGGTCGCTGATGAACAGCTCCTGGCCGCGCGCCCGGTCCACCGCGCCGGCGAAGACGATGCGGCCACCGCCGGCGCAGACCAGATGGGCCACCGCCTCGTCCTGCCTGGTGAGCGCGTGGCGCGCACCGCTGACACGGTCCACCAGCAGCAGCTGCTTGCGGCCGGAGCGCTCGCTGCTCCACAGCAGCGCCGGCTTGCCGGACAGCTGCAGGCCCTTCAGCTCGGCCAGGTCGTCGTGGGTATCGACCCAGGCGGCGTCGCGCTCGTCGATCAGCTGGCGCGGCGGCTTGCCGGCGGCGAACTCGGTCAGCGCCAGCTGGGTCTGGTCGCGGCGCATCCACTGCAGCCAGGGCGTGCCGTCGGCGAACCAGCCGGCGCGCACGATGTACTCGGCCTCGGGCGGGAGCGGCAGTGCGGTGGCGCGGCCATCGGCCACGTCGATGGCGAAGGCCGTGACCTTGGCGTTGTTCTCGCCGGCGCTCGGGTAGCGCTGCTCGGTCATCGCCGTGTGGTCCGCGAAGATCTGCGCGCGGGTCTTCAGCGGCACGCCGCTCTCGTCCACCCGCATCGCCAGGATGCGCTTGCCGTCCGGCGACCACCAGAAGCCGCGCTGGCGGCCGAGCTCCTCGGCGGCGATGAACTCGGCCAGGCCGTGGCTGACCGCGTCGGCTTTCTCGTTCGTCAGCGCGCGGGGGCCGCCGTCCAGCGGCTGCACCCACAGATTGCCGCCCTTCACGTAGGCGATGCTGCGGCCGTCGGGCGAACAGACCGGATCCTGCTTGGGTTGATCGGGGTCGCTCGTCAGGCGCAGCGCGGGCTGGCCGTCCAGGCGCAGCAGGTACAGGTCGCCGGAGAGCGGGAACACCAGCGCCTGGTCTGCGTCGCCGCACCAGCGGTAGCTGGTGATGCCACCCTGGGTGATGCGCTTGCGCTCCAGCGCCATCTTCTCGGCCTCGCTGAGCTTCTGCTGCTGGCCGCCCAGCAGTTGCGCGGCCGAGGCCAGCAGGCGCGGCGCGCCGCCGGCGCTTGGCTGGCCCCACAGCTCGAGCTGCTCGCTGTCCTGCGCCGAGGGCCGCAGCATGCTGACCCAGCCGCCACCCGGCGAGATCTCGGCCTGGCGCGGCACGCTGCCCTGCAGCGGCGGGTCGCTGGTGATGCGTTCGAGGGAGATGTCGGCGGCGTGCGCCACGCTGCCGGCCAGCGCCAGGCTCAGGAACAGGGATTTCATAGGGAAGCGAACAGGCGCTGCTGCAACTCGTCGGGCGAGTTGACGGTGCGCAGTTGGAAATAGGCGTCTTCCGCCTCGGGATGGTGGCGGCGCAGGTAGTGCAGCCATTGCTTGAGCCGGCCGGCCTGGTGCTTGGGCTGGACATGGGTGCGCACCAGCGCGAAGAAATCGCGCATCAGGGGCAAGACCTGGCCCCAGGTCAGCGGCGTGGCGCCGGGCGAGCGGATCGCCAGCGCCAGGCCCGGGTTGGCCACCATGCCGCGGCCCAGCATCAGGTGCTCGCAGCCGGACTGCGCACGCGCCGCGGCGGCATCGGCCACGGTCCAGATCTCGCCGTTGGCCACCACCGGCACCGTGACCGCCTCGCGCAGCGCGGCGATGCGGTCCCAGTAGGCGGGCGGCTTGTAGCCGTCGGCCTTGGTGCGAGCGTGGATCACCAGCTCGCCCGCGCCGGCGCCGGCCAGGGCCAGCGCGCAGTCGAGGCTGCGTGACGTGTCGTTGTAGCCCAGGCGCATCTTGGCCGAGACCGGGATGTGGGCCGGCACCGCCCGGCGCACGGCGGCGACGATCTCGTGCAGCAGTTCGGGCTCGTCCAGCAGCACCGCGCCGCCGCGGTGGCGGTTCACGCACTTGGCCGGGCAGCCGAAGTTCAGGTCGATGCCCTCGGGCCCCAGCGCGGCGAGCTTGGCCGCGTTCTCGGCCATGCAGACCGGGTCCGAGCCCAGCAGCTGCGCTCGCACCGGCACGCCGGCCGGCGTGCGGCCACCGGTCTTCAGCTCGGGCACGATGCGGGTGAAGACGCGGTTGGGCATCAGCATGTCGGTGATGCGGATGAACTCGGAGACACAGCGGTCGATGCCGCCGGCGCGGGTGAGGATGTCGCGCAGCATGTGGTCCAGCAGGCCCTCCATCGGGGCTAACAGGATCATTCGACGGACTCCTTCCAGGTCAGCCACACCCGCGTGTCGAATTCGAGCTGCGCGTAGTCCGGCGCCATGTGGTGGCACAAGGCGTAGAAGGCCTTGTCGTGCTCGGCCTCCTTGATGTGGGCCAGCTCGTGCACGACGATCATCTTCAGGAACTCGGCCGGCGCCTCGCGGAACAGCGAGGCCACGCGGATCTCGCGGCGCATCTTCAGCTTCTGGCCCTGCTGCTGCGGCGCGCGGGTATGGGTGCCCAGCGCGTGCTGCAGGATCTTCAGCTTGGCATCGAAGCGCACCAGGTTCAGCGGCGGCGCATTGCGCATGTGGCGGGCCTTCAGCTCGTTCGTGTAGTCGAACAGGGCCTTGTCGCTGCGCACCTCGTGGGTGTCCGGATACTTGCGCTGGAGCAGTTCGCCGAGCTTGCCGTCCGCCAACAGCTGCGCCACCTGCGCCTGCAGCGCGGGCGCATAGCCTTGGAGGTACTTGAGCGGGGACATCGGGAATCGGCGGACGAAAAACGCTGATTGTCCCGCATCATGCGGGCATGGATGAATTCCCCGTCACCGTCGCGCCGCAGGGCTGGTCCTTCGCCTGCGCCGCCGACCAGACCCTGCTGATGGCCGCGCTGGACGCCGGCATCCAGCTGCCCAGCTCCTGCCGCAACGGCACCTGCCGCAGCTGCATCGCGAAGCTGCTGGACGGCCGCATCGAGCACCGGATCAAGTGGCCCGGCCTGAGCCTCGAGGAAAAGCAGGAAGGCTGGATCCTGCCCTGCGTGGCCTGCCCGCGCAGCCCGGTGGCGATCGAGGCGCCCCAGGCCATCGAGCTGTTCGCCTGAGCGAGGACAATGCGCCCATGACCAATGACCCGATGCATGGCGTCACGCTCGAGATGATCGTCACGCGCCTTGCGGACTATTTCGGCTGGGACGAACTCGGCCGCCAGATCCCGATCCGCTGCTTCCAGAGCGACCCGAGCGTGGCCTCGAGCCTGAAGTTCCTGCGCAAGACGCCATGGGCGCGGGCGAAGGTGGAGAGCCTGTACCTGTTCATGATGCGCGAGCAGGCGCGCGCCCGGCAGGGGCTAACGCGCTAGTTCAGCGGCACGCTCGGCGAGCAGTTCACGCAGCACCGAGCGGTGGCAGCGCTGCTCGTCCTCGCAATAGCAGCCGATCGACAGATCCGTCGTGTGCGACAGCGCCGCCAGCAGCTCCAGCAGGCGCAGCGCATCCGGTTCGTTCAGCTCGGCGCGGAACTTCCTGACGAAGGCGGCCCAGTCCTTGTCGCTCGCGGCTTCCTGGCCCAGCTTCATCAGCTCCGCCGACGGAGACAGCGCCGGCAACCAGGTGTCGTAGAAGTCCCGCGTGGCGAACTCGGCCTTCGGCACACCGCGCGGCGGGCGCCGCACGGTGCCGATGCGCAGGCCCTCGCCGCTCGCGCGCGGCGTGCCGAGGCGGACGATGCGCAGCGCCATGGCCTCGGTTCTTCCTACTTCCCGTCCGGCAGCTCGATCTTCACGGCGAGCACTTCCATGTCGCCCTGCTTCTCGGTGGTGACCTGGATGTCCTTCAGGTCGATGGACACGTACTTGGAGATCACCGCCAGAAGCTCGCGCTGCAGCTGCGGCAGGTACTCGGGGCTGGTGCCGCGGCCGCTGCGCTCATGGGCCAGGATCAGCTGAAGCCGCTCCTTGGCGACGCTGGCCGTGCTCTTCTTCTCGCCCAGGAAAAAGTTGAGAAATCCCATCGTGAGCCGCTCCCCTCACTTGCCGCCGAACAGGCGCTTGAACAGGCCGGGCTTGACGGCTTCGATGAAGCGCATCGGTCGCTCCTCGCCCTCGAAGCGGCGGATCACGTCCTTGTAGGCCTCGGAGACGTCGCTGCCGTTCATCGCGATCGCCGGCGTGCCCTGGTTGGAGGCCTGCAGCACGATCTCGCTCTCCGGGATCACGCCGATCAGCGGGGTGCGCAGGATCTCGTGGATGTCCTCCAGCGAGAGCATGTGGCCACCCTCCACCCGGTTGGGGTTGTAGCGGGTGATCAGCAGGTGTTCCTTGATCGGCTCCTTGCCGTCGATCGCGCGCTTGGTCTTGCTGTTGAGCATGCCCAGGATGCGGTCGCTGTCGCGCACCGAGGAGACCTCGGGGTTGGTGACGATCAGCGCCTCGTCGGCGAAGTGCATGGCCATCAGCGCGCCGGTCTCGATGCCGGCCGGCGAGTCGCAGACGATGTAGGCGAAGTCCATCGCCTTCAGCTCCTCCAGCACGCGCTCGACGCCCTCCTCCTTCAGCGCGTCCTTGTCGCGGGTCTGCGAGGCGGCCAGGATGTAGAGGTTGTCGATCTGCTTGTCCTTGATCAGCGCCTGGCTGAGCTTGGCTTCCTCGTTGATCACGTTGATGAAGTCGTAGACCACGCGGCGCTCCACGCCCATGATCAGGTCGAGGTTGCGCAGGCCGACGTCGAAGTCGATCACGCAGGTCTTGTGGCCGCGCATGGCCAGTCCCGTGGCGAAGCTGGCGCTGGTGGTGGTCTTGCCCACGCCACCCTTGCCGGAGGTCACGACGACGATCTTGGTTGGCATCGAATCTTTCCTTTGTGTATGTGTCAGATGGGGTCCATGACGAGCTTCTCGCCATCGAGCCGGATTTGGGCGGGCTTGCGCAGCACGTTGTCTGGCAGCGGGTTTTCGGTCGTGCGGTAGATGCCGGCGATCGCGATCAGCTCGGCCTCCATGCTCAGCGCGAAGATGCGGGCGTCGGTGTTGCCGCGGGCGCCGGCGATGGCCTTGCCGCGCAGCGGGGCGTAGACGTGGATGTTGCCGTCGGCGATCACCTCGGCGCCGGGGTTGACCAGCGCCATCACCACCAGGTCCGCGCCCTTGGCGTAGACCTGCTGGCCGGAGCGCAGCGGCTTGTCGACGATGACGGTCCTGGCCGGCTCGCCGGGCACGGCGACTTCGCGGATCACCTCCACCTCGCGAATCACCTCGACCTGCTCGACCACCTTCTCGACGGCCTTCTCGGCCCGCTGCGGCGCCAGGTCGTCCGCGGCCGATTCGGCCAGCCCCAGCGCGCGGGCCTGCGCCTGCTCCTCGTCCGAGGCGCCCTGCACGGCCACCGGCTGCATGCCGTGCCCGCGCAGCAGCGCGACGACGGCGGCCAGGTCCAGCGGCTCGTCACGCGGCGCATCCAGCTCCAGCTGCTGGCCCTGCTCGCCGCCGGCCGGCGCCGGGCGCCGCTCCAGCTGCGACAGGTCGAGCAGCAGCGGATCGTTGTTGAACATGCCCGGCGTGTCACCCAGCTTGGCTTGCAGCGCCGCGGCCAGCTCGGCCGGATCGGGCGAACGCAGCACCAGGGACAGCAGGCTCAGCGAAGCGCTCTTCAGCTCCAGGCCGGAGCCCTTGGCGCCCTTGTTGTTGTTCTTGTCTTTCGTCTGTGCCTGCGCCATCGGGATTGTGGTCCGTGCCTTTTTGCAAAGGCGCGATTTTAGCGACCCCGCCGCAAGCGCCTTCCGGGGGTTGGCCCGGGCCATCATCTCCATCGTGACGTTGCCCCGGCGCTACAGCTCACCCCGGGCGACACTGCCGGCGCGGCGCAAAAAGAGGTGATTTCATCGTCCGAACGCTTGACTTATCCCCATTTCTGTCGGAACCCGCTGGTGCCCACGCCAGCTTGCTACACCCACTCCGTATTCCCTACAGGTTTCCCCCAGCCGCTGCTAAGTCATTGATTCATATGAGAAGCCCCAGGGTGCCTAGAAATGAGGCACCCTAACTTGAAGGGCGGATTTACAAGGGTTTAGCGATCCCGCGGACAGCTTGCCCACAAAGTTATCCACAGCATCGGTGGATAGCCTTCACTGCCCTTAAGAATCATGAACTTAGGCTCTATCCCTAAGACTTCGACGCAAGTTCACACGCTAAATGACAAGTGGCTCCGGGCTGTCACAGCCCCGTCTTGAACCACCCGGCGCGGCCACGGGTTACAGTGACGGACCGCCGCACGACGCGGACACCAGTTGCAGGAGCACGCCTTTGGCCACACCGAATTACTCGTACGAGAAGCGCCAACGCGAACTGGCCAAGAAGAAGAAGAACGAAGAAAAGCGCTTGCGCAAGCTGCAGAACAAGGGACAGGACGGCCCTGGCGACGAAGCCGGTGAGGCCTCCGAACCCGACGAGAACGGCGATGCCGGCTCCGCCGAACCGCCGGCCACCGAGACGCCCTGATCCTTCCTTCCCCGCTGTTGTTCCAGTTGTACCCCCGCGGCCCGCGGGGCCTCGCAGTTTGTCCCGACACCCTCCCCTCCCGCCGGCTGCCCGGCTCAGCCGCGTGCTCCGCAAGGAGTGGTTCATGCTCAGCCTGCTGGCCGCCATCGCCGCCGCCAGCGCCTTCCCGGCCCTGGGCCGCAGCGGCGGCCTGCTGCATCTGGACCTGCTCAGCCACGCCGGCGTCGCACTGATCTTCTTCCTGACCGGCCTGGGCCTGTCCACCCATGAATTGCGCCACGGCCTGTCCCGCTGGCGCGTGCACCTGCTGGTGCAGCTCTGCACCTTCGGCCTGTTCCCGCTGCTGTGGTGCGGGCTGGATGCGCTGCTGGGCCGCTGGCTGGCGCCGGACCTGGCGCTGGGCTTCGCCTACCTCTGCGCGCTGCCGTCGACGATCTCGTCCTCGGTGGCGATGACGGCCATCGCCCGCGGCAACGTCCCGGCCGCGATCTTCAACGCCACGCTGTCCAGCCTGCTGGGCATCGTCGCGACGCCGGCGCTGCTGGTGGCGATGGTGGGCGCCGGCGGCCACGTGTCACTGGACATCGGCGGCACCATCCTCAGCCTCGGCCGCCTGCTGCTGCTGCCGCTGGTGCTGGGCCAGTTGCTGCGGCCGGTGATGCTGAAGTGGCACCACCGCTACAAGCGCTACACGACGCTGATCGACCGCTGGGTGATCCTGATGCTGGTGTTCGCGGCCTTCTGCGACTCGGTGGAGGGCGGGCTGTGGCGCGACCACGGCGCGGGGCTGCTGCTGGCCGGCGTGGCCGGCGCCGCGCTGCTGCTGGGCCTGGTGCTCGCCTTGTCGACCTGGGCGGCCCGGCGTATCGGCCTCGGCGCGGAAGACGAGATCGCCGCCGTCTTCTGTGGCTCCAAGAAAAGCATGGCCTCCGGCGTGCCGATGGCCAAGCTGCTGTTCGGCGCGCATCCGGCGCTGGGCGTCATCGTGCTGCCGGTGATGTTCTATCACCAGCTGCAGCTGGTCGCCTGCACCGTCATGGCAGGGCGTTATGCCCGCAGAACGTAAAATCCCGCTCTTGCCCAACCCGGCCCCGACTCCATGACCCGCAAGCTCTTCGTCACCACCGCCCTGCCCTACGCGAACGCGAACTTCCACATCGGCCACATCATGGAGTACACCCAGGCCGATATCTGGGTGCGCTTCCAGCGCATGCAGAAGGGCACGGAGGTGCACTTCGTCTGCGCCGACGACGCCCACGGCGCGCCGATCATGATCGCGGCCGAGAAGGCGGGCATCACGCCGCAGCAGTTCGTGGCCAATATCGCCGGCGGCCGCAAGCAGTACCTGGACGGCTTCCACATCTCCTTCGACAACTGGCACTCGACCGACGGCGCCGAGAACCACGAGCTGTCCAAGGACATCTACCTCGCGCTGCGCAAGAACGAGCTGATCGAGGTGAAGACGATCGAGCAGTTCTTCGACCCCGAGAAGTCGATGTTCCTGCCCGACCGCTTCATCAAGGGCGAGTGCCCGAAGTGCCACAGCAAGGACCAGTACGGCGACTCCTGCGAGGTCTGCGGCGCGGTCTACACGCCCACCGAGCTGATCAACCCCTTCAGCGTGCTGACCGGCGCCACGCCGATCCTGAAGACCTCCGAGCACTACTTCTTCAAGTTGAGCGACCCGCGCTGCGTGGCCTTCCTGGAAGAGTGGACGCAGACGCCCGGCCGCCTGCAGGGCGAGGTGCTGAACAAGATCAAGGAGTGGTTCACCAAGGACGAGGAAGGCAACGGCGGCCTCGGCGACTGGGACATCTCGCGCGACGCGCCCTATTTCGGCATCGAGATCCCCGATGCGCCGGGCAAGTACTTCTACGTCTGGCTGGACGCGCCGATCGGCTACCTGGCCTCGCTGAAGAACTACTTCGGCAAGACCGGCCGCGACTACGACGCCTTCATGGCGGACCCGTCGGTCGAGCAGGTCCACTTCATCGGCAAGGACATCACCTACTTCCACACGCTGTTCTGGCCCGCGATGCTGCACTTCAGCGGCCGCAAGACGCCCAACCACGTCTTCGTGCACGGCTTCCTGACCGTCAACGGCGGCGAGAAGATGAGCAAGAGCCGCGGCACCGGCCTGGACCCGCTGAAGTACCTGAAGCTGGGCCTGGACGCCGAGCACCTGCGCTACTACATCGCCGCCAAGCTCAACGCCAAGGTCGAGGACCTGGACTTCAACCCCGAGGACTTCGTCGCCCGCATCAACAGCGACCTGGTCGGCAAGTACATCAACATCGCCTCGCGCGCCGCCGGCTTCCTGGCCAAGCGCTTCGGCGGCCAGCTCTCGGCCGACGTCGGTGTGGAGGGTCAGGTCTTGCTCGACGCGCTGCGCGCCCACGGCGCCGCCATCGCCGAGCTGTACGAGGAGCGCGAGTTCGGCAAGGCGCTGCGCGAGATCATGGGCCTGGCCGACAAGGTCAACGAGTACGTGGACGCCAACAAGCCCTGGGAACTGGCCAAGAAGGAAGGCGCGGACCAAGTGCTGCAGGACGTCTGCAGCACCTGCATCGAGGCCTTCCGCGTGCTGACCGTCTACCTGAAGCCAGTGCTGCCGGCGCTGGCCGCCAAGGTGGAGGTGTTCCTGAACGTGGCGCCGCTCGCCTTCGCCGATGCGCAGAAGCCGCTGGGCGCCCACACGATCGGCACCTACGCGCACCTGATGCAGCGCGTCGACCCGAAGCTGCTGGACGCGCTGTTCGAGCCCCCGCCGGCACCCAAGGTCATCCCCGGCGGTGAAGACCTGGCCCCGGAGATCAAGATCGACGATTTCTCCAAGGTCGACCTGCGCATCGCCAAGATCGTCAAGGCCGAGCTGGTCGAGGGCTCGGACAAGCTGCTGCGCCTGACGCTGGACGCCGGCGAAGGCCGCCTGCGCAACGTGTTCTCCGGCATCCGCAGCGCCTACCCGGAGCCCGCTGCGCTGGAAGGCAAGCTGACGGTGCTGGTGGCCAACCTGGCCCCGCGCAAGATGAAGTTCGGCCTCAGCGAAGGCATGGTGATGGCAGCCAGCCACGCCGACGAGAAGGCCAACCCCGGCATCTTCATCCTCGAGCCCCACGCTGGCGCGCAGCCGGGCATGCGGGTGCGCTGAGCTTCACCCCCTCATTCAGGGGGTACTTCCATCGGATCGCGCCTTGAATCTGTGCAGGCGCATCCGCTTCTTGTCGACCGCTCCCGCACTCCGGGAGCGCCCTAGCGAGCGCTGAAACCGGCCTTCATAGACTCCCCGGCACCCCAGAACCGGAGGATCCATGAAGCTCGCCGCTACCGTCGCCCTCGCCACCCTTTCTTCACTCGCCGCGCAGGCCGGCGCCGCCCCCTCGTACACGGTCATCGACCTCGGGGCCGCCGGCGCCAGCTCGCAGGGCATGAGCATCTCGTCCAGCGGCAACTACGCGCTCGGCCGCTCGGTGGTGACCGGCGGGGCGCCGGCATTCGTCTGGTCCGCCGCCACCGGCACGCGCAGCGACTGGGCCATGCCCACCAGCCCCACCCGCGCCTACGGCCCCAATACCGTCGACGTCTCCGGCGTCAACAACCTCGGCGTGGCCGTGGCCACGCTGGGCGCCACGTCCGGCGGCGCCACGCCGCTGCCGGCCATGTGGTCGGCAAGTACCGGCACGGTGACTTACCTGAACATGCCCGGTGGCTACACGCTGGGCCGGGTGGCGGACATCAACGACAGCGGCATCGCCGTCGGCGGCGCCGGCCCCAACACCACCAACCTGGTGCCGGTGCTCTACGACACCCGCACCAACACCTCGCGCCAGATCACCGCCACCGCCGGATCGGCCTATATGGTGACGCCGCAGAACATCAACAACGCCGGCCTCGTCATCGGCACGGGCCTGGCGGCACCAGGCAGCAGCACCCAGGTGGCCCTGGTCTACGACAGCATGGCCGACACGATGACGAGGATCGACCTCTCCGCCATCTCCAGCAGCACCACGGTGGCGCTGTACGGCGAGAGCGAGAACGGCTGGGTGGTCGGCGCCATCGGCGGCACCACGGCCTTCCGCTGGTCGGCCGCCACCGGCGCGCAGGTGATCCCGCTGCCCGCCGGCGTCACCAACGGCTTCGTCACGCCCTATGCGATCAACAGCGACGGCGCCGTGGTCGGCAAGGCCAGCGCGGGCAACACCAGCTTCTATTTCGACGGCACGAGCAGCTACACGCTCAACAGCCTGCTGGCCGACAACGCCGCCGGCTGGTCGCTCACAAACACCAGCGCCACCGCCTACGGCCTCGCCGACAACGGCAGCATCATCGTCACGGGCACCAACAGCGCGGGCGTCGTCCATGCGCTGGTGCTGGCGAGCGCCGTGCCCGAGCCGGCGAGCGGAGCGCTGATGCTGGCAGGCCTGGCGGGCGCGGCCCTGCTGGCGCGGCGGCGTCGCCACTGAGCCCCCCGGGGTCGCGGGGGGCAAGGCCCGGCGGCACGCCTGTTTCTGGGCAGGCCTGTCCGGAAATCTTCGAGTTCAGGCGTGCTCCGGGAGCACCCTGACGCGGCCTCCAGGCACCGTCCCTAGAGTGGCGGCACGGACCCATCAACCCGCTCAGGAGCCCGCATGAAGGCACAGAAGAAACTCCTCACCGCCATCGCCCTGGCCGCCGCATCGCTGGCTGCCCATGCCGACGGCATCCAGTTCACCGTGACCGACCTGGGCGCCGCCAGCGGCACCACGACCTCGCAGGCCACGGGTCTCTCGTCGAGCGGCAACTACGCGCTGGGCCGCAGCCTGGGCACCTCGGGCCCCGGCTTCGTCTACTCGACCGCCACCGGCGTGCGCAGCGACTGGACCATGCCCGCCACCGGCAACAAGTACGCGGCGACCGGCAGCAGCTTCAGCGGCGGCGGCGTCAACAACTTCGGCCTGGCCGTGTCCACCGTGGGCACCACGCTGAGCGGCGGCACGCTGATCCCGGAGATGTGGTCAGTCAGCAACCCCACGCTGACGGCCCTGGCGCTGCCCGCCGGCTACTCGACCGGCCGCGCCGCGGACGTCAACGACAGCGGCAAGGCCGTCGGCCTGGTCGGCTCGGGCGCGACCCAGGTGGGCGTGATCTGGAACACGGCCACGAACTCGGTCAGCGTGCTGTCGGCCACGACCGCCGACGGCGCCTTCATGAACCAGCCCAACGCGATCAACAACGCGGGCCTGGTCGTGGGCACCGGCCTGGCCGGCGACGGCGTGACCAAGGTCGGCCTCGTCTACAACTCGGCGACCGGCGTGCTGACCCAGCTGGACGCCGGCAGCGTCGGCTCCGGCGGCGTCTCCGTCCTGGGCGTCAGCGAGAACGGCTGGGTCAGCGGACAGACCGGCAGCACCGCCTGGATCTGGTCGGCGGCCTCGGGCTTCAAGACCATCTCGAGCCTGGTGGCCGGCGCCACCACGGCCCCGTACGGCGTCAACAGCAGCGGCTGGGCCGTGGGCAAGGAAGGCAGCAATGCCTTCTTCTACGACGGCACGAGCACGACGAACCTGAATTCGCTGCTTGTCGCCAACTCCGGCTGGAACCTCACCAGCACCAGTTCGGCCGCCTGGAGCATCGCCGACAACGGCAGCATCCTGGTGACCGGCGTGGCCACCAGCGGCGGCGCCGTCCATGCGCTGCTGCTGACGGCGGTGCCGGAACCCTCGACCTGGGCGCTGATGCTGGGTGGCATCGTCGCCGTGGGGTCGGTGGCGCGCCGTCGCTCATCGAAGGCCTGAGACCGGTCGGGGCCGGCTAAAATGCCGGCCTTCACTCCGACACCTGCGCCATGCCCCTCTTCTGGAAGCCCTACAAGTCCGACGTCACCCAGTTCATCGACGAGCTGAAGGCCAAGAAGCCCTCGCTGGAAGCCGAGCAGCGCGCTGGCCGTGGCCTGCTGTGGGACAAGAACGTGGACCGCAGCGCCCAGGCCGACTACGAGACCGCCCGCGTCGAGCAGCAGCCCTACGTCTACCAGACCAAATCCCACTGACATGAAGCCCCTCGTCCAGCGAGTACGCTGGCCGGTCCCCCGAGGGGACGGCGATGCTTGCGGCATCGAGCCGCAAGCACATCGCCAGACGGGCCGGCTTGGGGCGGCCCGGCGCTCGGCCCGAAATGCCGGCTGACGAGGCAGTCCTCGGCCTGCCCGAGGTCGTCGACAGCGTCGCCCTGGCCCGCCTCTACGGCGAGCCGCTGTTCCAGCTGCCGCTGGACCTGTACATCCCGCCGGACGCGCTGGAGGTCTTCCTCGAGGCCTTCGAGGGCCCGCTGGACCTGCTGCTCTACCTGATCCGCAAGCAGAACTTCAACATCCTCGACATCCCGCTGGCCGACGTCACGCGGCAGTACCTCAGCTACGTGGACCAGCTGCGCAAGAGCAATCTGGAGCTGGCCAGCGAATACCTGCTGATGGCGGCGATGCTGATCGAGATCAAGTCGCGCATGCTGCTGCCGCCCCGGAAGACCGAGGACGGCAGCGAGCCCGAGGACCCGCGGGCCGAGCTGGTGCGCCGGCTGCTGGAGTACGAGCGCATCAAGCTGGCCGCCGCCCGGCTGGACGCGATGCCGGTGCTGGGCCGCGACTTCCTGCGCGCCCAGGTCCACATCGAGCAAAGCCTGACCCCGCGCTTCCCCGACGTCGACACCAACGACCTGCGCGACGCCTGGCTGGACATCCTGCGCCGCGCCAAGCTCGTTCAGCACCACAAGATCACCCGCGAGCAGCTCTCGGTGCGCGAGCACATGAGCATCGTGCTGCGCCGCCTGCAGGGGCAGAAGTTCGTCGAGTTCGAGAAGCTGTTCGAAGTGGAGCGCGGCCAGCAGGTGCTGGTCGTGACCTTCATCGCGATGCTGGAACTGGCCCGCGAGCGGCTGCTGGAGATCACTCAGGCCGAGGCCTTCGCGCCGATCTACGTGCGGCTGGCCTACTCGCCGAGCTGACGCTGCGCCGGAGCGGCCTGCAGCGACACCACCTTGGCGCCGCCGGCCACCACCTGGCGCCCGACCTCCCGGAAGCCGAAGCGGGCATGGAAGCGCTCCGACACCGGGTTGGGCGGTTCCACATCGAACTCGCAGACCACCAGCGGCACCTCAGCTTCAGCGGCATGGGCGAACACATGCTCGTAGAGCCGCGTGCCCGCCCCCTTGGCCTGAAGCCGGCCGGAAACGACCACCCGATCGACATACAGGAAACGCGCGTAGCGATCGGCGAACCATCGGTAGTTGATGCTGTCGTATCGCGCGCCCTCGCGGAACGCCAGCAGGAAGGCGACGACCTGGCCGCCCTCCTCGACGACCTGATGGACGGCAGCCTGTGTGTCCAGCTCGACCAGGCGCTCGGCGGACATCGGGCTCAGGAAGCGGACCGACTCCTCATTGAGCGCGAGCACCGACGGGAAGTCGGCCTGGGTTGCGGGACGAATCTTCATCGCGACGGCGCCCGCGCCATCTGCCCCACCGCCAGCACCGCCTGCGTGCGCGAGCTGACGCCCAGCGCCTTCAGCACCGCGGCGACGTGGTCCTTGATGGTGTCCACCGTCACGCCCAGCTCGCGGGCGATGATCTTGTTGGGCTTGCCCTGCAGCAGCAGCGCCAGCACCTCGTTCTGCCGCGGCGTCAGCGCCAGGTCCTGCAGCAGCTCGGGCTGCTGGTAGCCGGGGGCCATCGCATGCTCGCGGATCTGGCGCAGCCGGCCGTCGGCATCGCCGGCCGGCACGGCATCGCCGCCCAGGTTCATCGACGGCACGTAGATGCCACCCGCCATCACCAGCTTCAGCGCCTGGGCCAGCGCTTCGGTGCTGCTGCGCTTGGGGATGAAACCCATCGCGCCCTGGTCGATCGCGCGGATCACGTCGCTGGTACGGTCGGACGCAGAGACCACCACCACCGGCAGCTCCGGATGGGCCGCCCGCATCTCGGCCATCAGCTCGAAGCCGTCGGCATCACCGAGCTGCAGGTCCAGCAGCGCCAGCTGGAAGCCCGGCGTTCCGCCCAGCGCCTCGCGCGCCTGCGCGGCGCTCTCGACGCCGACCACCTCGACCTCCCGGTCCAGGCCCTCGATCACGGTCTGCAAGGCCGAGAGGATCAGCGGGTGGTCGTCGACAAGCAGTACCTTCATGGGCGGGCGCGGTGGTTGGACCGCCGATGATAGGCGAGCCCGTCAGGTGAACTGCCGCGTCAGCGACTCCGTCACGCAGACCGGCTTGTCCGAGCCCTCGCGCTCCACCGTCACCTCCACCGCCAGTTGCGCCCCGCCGGTGATGGCCTCGAAGCTCAGCAGCTTGAAGCGCGCGCGCAGCCGGCTGTCCACCGGCACCGGCGCCGGGAAGCGCACCTTGTTCAGCCCGTAGTTGATGCCCATGCGCGTGTCGGCCACCTTGTAGGCGTGGGCGAAGAAGGTCGGCAGCAGGCTCAGCGTGAGGAAGCCGTGTGCGATCGTCGTCTTGAACGGGCCGGCCGCGGCGCGGGCCGGGTCGGTGTGTATCCATTGCTGGTCGTCGGTGGCATCGGCGAACTGCTGGATGCGGGTCTGGTCGATCGCCATCCAGTCGGTCACGCCCAGTTCCTGCCCCACCAGGCCGGCCAGGTCGGCCAGCTTCTCGAAAGTACGCATCGGTCCTTGTCTTTCCTCAGTTGTTGTCCAGCCAGGCGGTCAGCGGCTCCCACTGCGCCAGGTCGCGCTCGACCCGGCCGGGCGCCACGTCCCACAGGGTCAGGCCGCGCGCCGCCAGCTGCACGTAGTTCTGCGTGTCGCGCAGCGTGGCCAGCACCGGCACGCCCAGCTCGTGCAGGAAGTGCTGCAGCTGCTCGTTGGACAGCGTGTGCTCCTTGGCGCGCGTCGCCACGATCGCCAGCTTCGGCTTGTGGCCCGACTCCCGGCGCAGATCATGCAGGGCCTGGACGAAGTCATATGTCGCCTGGATGTCAAACAGGCTCGGCTGCAAGGGAATCACGATGCGATCGGCCACGCCGTACAGCGCCTGCAGCCGGCCCCCCTTGAGCCCGGCCGGCGAGTCGATCACCACATGGCTGACGCCCTTGGGCGGCTTGACCGTGCCGCGCCCGCCGTCGATGTCCCAGGTCTCGATCTTCGGCAGCCCCGCGGGCCGCAGCTCGAGCCAGCGCCGCGCCGACTGCTGCCGGTCCGCATCGCCCAGCATCACCCGGTGCCCGCGCCGCGCCAGGTAGCCGGCCACGTTGCTGGAGAGCGTGCTCTTGCCGACGCCGCCCTTCGGGTTGGCGACCAGGATCACGGGCATGGCGTTCCTCCGTTGTTTCGGTTCATGTTAGCCGCGGCCTGCGAGGCGCGGCAATGCGCCCACTCTCGTCAGTTACCCTTGCGCCCATGGCCGACATCCTGATCCTCGCCGCCCACCCCGACCTCGCGCAGTCCCACATCACCCACACCCTGCTGGACGCTGCCTTCGCCTGCGCCGACCGGCTGATCGAGGTGCGCGATCTCTACCGTCTCTACCCCGACTACGCGATCAACGCGGAGGCCGAGCAGCGCGCGCTGGAAGGCGCCCGCCTCGTCGTGCTGCTGCATCCGCTGCACTGGTACGGCATGCCTGCGCTGCTGAAGCTGTGGATCGACGAGGTGCTCAAGTTCGGCTGGGCCTACGGGCCCGGGGGTCAGGCCTTGCGCGGCAAGGACCTGTGGGTCGCGACGTCCGCCGGCGGCAGCGCCGAGGCCTACAGCACCGGCGGCCACCACGGCCACCCGATCGAGACCTTCCTGCTGCCCTACGAGCGCACCGCCCTGCTCTGCGGCATGCGCTGGCTGCCGCCGCTGGTCGTGCACGACGCCCACCGCCTGACGGACGCGCAGATCGACGCCCACGGCCACGCCTTCGGCAAGCGCCTGCTGGACTACCCCGCCTGGGCGACAGCCGTGCCGCTGGAAGCCGAGCCCGAGGTGCCGCTGGACGAACGCCCCGCCCTCTTCAGCTCCCTCGATGGAGAGGGCAACTGAGATGGGCGAGCACGGCAACTGGATCCACCTCCCCCTCGTCTTCCTCGCCGCCGCGGTGATCACCGTGCCGCTGGCGCGCTGGCTGCGGCTGGGCTCCATCCTCGGCTACCTGGTGGCCGGCGTGGTCGTCGGTCCGAGCGTGCTGGGCGTCATCGACGACCCGGGCACCATCCTCGAGGTGGCCGAGTTCGGCGTGGTGCTGATGATGTTCCTGGTCGGCCTGGAGCTGGAGCCCAAGCGGCTGTGGGCGATGCGCCGCCCGATCTTCGGCTGGGGCACCGTGCAGCTGCTGGGCTCGGCCACGCTGCTGATGGCGCTGGCCGTGCTGCTGGGCTTTAACTGGCCGGTGGCACTGGTGGCCAGCCTGGGCCTGGCGATGTCCTCCACCGCCGTGGCGATGGCGGTGCTGGCCGAGCGCAACCTGGGCCGCACCACCGCCGGCCAGAGCGTGCTCTCGGTCTCGCTGCTGCAGGACATCGCGGCGATCCCGGTGCTGGCGGTCGTGCCCATCGTCGCGGCCAGCGGCGGCGCGGTGGAACACGCAGACGGCAACGGCTGGCTGGAAGCCGGCAAGGCCATCGCGATGGTCGTCGCCATCGTCTTCGGCGGGCGGCTCGCGTTGCGGCCCGCCTTCCAGTGGATCGCCCGCAGCGGCACGCCCGAGATCTTCACCGCCGCCGCGCTGCTGCTCGTCATCGGCACCGCCTCGCTGATGCACCTGGTGGGCCTGTCGATGGCGATGGGCGCCTTCCTGGCCGGCGTGCTGCTGGCCGAGAGCGAGTACCGGCGCGAGCTGGAGACCGACCTGGAGCCCTTCAAGGGCCTGCTGCTGGGCCTGTTCTTCATGGCCGTGGGCATGGGGCTGGACCTGGGCGTGGTGGTCCACCATCCGCTGCTGGTGCTGGCCATCCTCTGCGCGCTGCTGACGCTCAAATCGCTCGTGCTCGTGGTGATGAGCCGGCTGATGGGCATGCCGGTGCTGGAGCGGCCGGTGTTCGTGATCCTGCTGGCGCAGGGCGGCGAATTCGGCTTCGTCGTGTTCCAGCTGGCCCAGGCCGCAGGCCTGATCGATGCCGGGCAGAACTCGGCGCTGGTCGCGGCCGTGGCCCTCTCGCTGGCCGTCACGCCGGCGCTGCTGCAGGGCGCGGACCGGCTGCTGGTGAAGAAGCTGGCGCACAAGCACGTGCCGCACGGCGCCGAGCTGGACGGCGAGCAGGAGGCGCCGGTGATCATCGCCGGCTTCGGCCGCTACGGGCAGATCGTCGGCCGCCTGCTGTTCGCCAACGGGCTGGACGCCACCGTGCTGGACCACGACGCCGAGGCGGTCGAATCGCTGCGCCGCTTCGACTGGCGCGTGTTCTTCGGCGACGCCACGCGGCTGGACCTGCTGCGCACCGCCGGTGCCGCCAAGGCCAAGGTGCTGGTGATCGCGGTGGACGACATCGAGCAGAGCATCGAGATCGCCGAGCTGGCGAAGGAGAACTTCCCGCAGCTGACCGTCGTCGCCCGCGCCCGCAACGTACAGCACTACTACCGGCTGCGCGAGCTGGGCGTCACGCTGATCGAGCGCGAGACGCTGGATTCCGCGCTGATGAGTGCCCGCTCGGTCCTGGAGTTATTGGGCTGGGAGCCGCACGCCGCCCGGCGCCTGGCCTGGCGCTTCCGCCAGCACAGCGTCGAGCAGCTGGAGGTGATGCTGCCGCTGTACAAGGACCGCGCCGCCACCATCGCCGCGGCCAAGGAAGGCCGCCAGCAGTTCGAGCAGCTGATCGCGCAGGAGCGCAGCCAGGCGCGCGCGCGCCGGCCGCAAAGGCACAGCTGGGACAGGGACGAGGACAGCGGCGACAATTGAGCCCATGTTCGCCCCGTCCCAGATCGAAGTCCGCCGTTTCTTCTGCCAGACCTATCGCAAGTGGCGCGACGGCGCCCCGCTGATCCCGATGGAGGCGATCGCCGCCGACTGGATCCAGGAGCACCCCGAGTACCACGCCGAGCTGGCCGACGAGGAAGCCGCGGTGGCCGCCGTCTACAGCGTCGAGGACGGCCGCACCAATCCCTTCCTGCACCTGTCCATGCACCTGACGATCACCGAGCAGCGCGGCATCGACCAGCCCACCGGCGTGCGCCAGGCGATCGACCTGCTGGCCGCCAAGCGCAACTCGCTGCACGAGGCGCACCATGTGGCGATGGAGGCGCTCGGGCAGATGATCTGGGAGTCGCAGCGCAGCGGGCTGCCGCCGGATGGGCACGCGTATCTGGATCGCATCCGGCGGGCGGCGACGACGTCGACGACCTAAGTTCGGGCTGCAGGGTTCAGTTGCCAGGCCGTGAAGGACTGCGGGGGCAACTGCGTACGTGTGCTTGGTTGATGCCTGGTCGAGGTTGGCAAGAGACGTTCGCCTTTGAAGGGCGAATGTCGGCGACCTACGGCAAGCGGTCATAGAGTCCACCGTGGCCCGGCTTGCTGGTCTGCACTTAGAACTGGACTTTCGGGCGTGTGCCGAGATCCACGGACGGTGTGGGTAGCCCTGAGAAAACGCTTAGGTGGCGCATGATCTCGCCACTATTGAGGATGCGAGCACCTGTTGCAGTGCCTATGCTGGGCCGAGACGTGGACCATACACATGCAGGGCGCGCCGGTTAAAACCCGCATCTTCGCAAATTCAATAGATTCAGTGAGCCTGTAGCCATTCAACGCCGGACGCAGGTTCTTCAATTGCCCAGATCCACCTACTCGATAAGCATGTGCGGGCGGGCTTCGACACAATAGCTCAAAGCGCGTCTAGCCGAAGGTAGCTCAAGCGCCACTGTTCGGTGAGCAGCTTGCTGAGTGAGTTGGCCGCTGTTGACGGGCTCACGATTCTGATGTGGCAGCAAAACCAATTCAGGGAGGAGCCATGGAACTGCTTATCAGGATCACCCTGTTCGCCAGCATCTTTTGCTTCTTTGCGATCACAGGGCTGTGTGTGGCTTACGCCTTCGGATATATGAGGGGTGGCAATGGCTCCATGATAAAACGCATGTTCGCCTCTTCTGTCGTGGTACTACTGGTAGCTGTCGGCGGCTTTCTCACTTATGCTTTCAAGTATTTGACATTCTCAATGGATCCTTATCTAGGATTTACTTCGGAGATCCGAGAAATACAGCAAGTCCTCAAGATGGAACAGGTTTATCCAGACCATGTCGATGGTGTACTTGGGGCCAATACATTTCGAGCCATCAAAGATTACCAACAAAAATATGAACTAGAAGCAACCGGGGCTATCGACGAGAAGACCCTGCAAAGTCTATTCGGATGGAAGGAGCGATTTAATTCGCCCATCAATAATTTACCCCAAGAACTCGTGCGACCATATGCCGTTGCGCCTGCCTTCGAGCACCTGAAGATTCAGGTCATGTGGCTTCAAAGAGCATTCGAAATGGAAAATCCCGACGGAATTCTGCGGCCTGAGATTGTTGAGGCCGCCAAGAATTTTCAATCTAGCAGAGGACTTTTCAATGACGGCGCAATTGGCTTTGACACGCTACTTTGCGCCATCGAAAAGGACCTCAACAGCGTCAAGCTCCTGAAGCTGAACTCCACATCGAAGACTTCGCGGTCTTCCGCCTCCACCGGCGGATGAGGTCAGCATGCGGGCGTGCCGTCCGGGATTCCTTTAGCTTGGACAAAGCACTGCCTAGCGCTTCTTGGTCCCGGGTGAGTACGTTGTTCGGTCATGCCAGTCGGCTATTTGAACCACATCGTCACATCATCAACTAGGTCGCCGATGGGCCGACCAAGCCGCTCCGGCAAGAGCGAAGTTCGTCGCTGCAGTCCTGATTCTGCGAAGTGGCTGTTCAAGACAATTGCCTCGTTCATCCACGGAACTGCAACCATGGCCTCATTGATTCGCAAGGGCAGCACACCCTGTGTCAACGCATGATCAAAGACATGCGCATGCGCAGGTCGCCCCAGGCAATGCCCGCTGAGGTTCTGCGAATGACTGCGACTCCGATCGAGGGCCAAACGGCCGCCCTACCGCTGTCCTAGCGCGGCGGCGCCCAGTATGACCTCTGGGCGGGAAGCCAGCAGTGGGAGTTGGCAGCCGGCAATCGCTGCATTGCCAAAGCGGGCCATAGCGACGGCAGTTTGATGCTGGGAGCGGACTCCACGACTTGCTTGCTGACTGATCGGGATCCCTCCATCAGCGACATACACAGTTCCCAGACCCAAGTGCAGTCGATCGACGATCGGGTGGGCGGGTGCGGCGCGTCATGACGAGAATGAATGCGTTAGCACCCGACAAGCGCATAGGACGTACGGCGATACCGCGAGGTTGCCTCCATAGAACAGAGGATTTCGCGCCAACAATCGGATGAGAAACTGGTGCACCCACAGGATGCACCAAAGGAGGCTCAGGATGGGCAGTGGTCGCGAGCTTCTAATCGTGGTCGCATGTACCGCAGTTACGACTGTGGTGAGTGCGCAGAATTGGGTAGGACGTCAACTGACGGCCACACAGTCTGTCAAATTGTATCAGAGCCTTCCGACCGGACTATACTGTAGTGACGGCCCGCTCTTAGCATCAATTGCGAGGAGCGAAAAGGTGAAGGTATTATCCCAAACCAGAGTTAACTGCGCACTCGTGATCGGCAAGGACTTTATCGAGGTCGAGAGACTCGGTTCGAACGTACCCGAGGACCAAAAGAGAGGATATATTAAGCGACCTAGTTCCGCCGGATTCGTTGGCGTACCGCGCGACAACTAGGAGGCCAAGATGCAGGTCAATTGGATTCAGATGACTGTTTGGCTGCTCTGCTTTATCGCTTACTTCCTCGGCATATTTATCCGCAAAGTGGTAATACCAGGAAAGGATTCACCAAGTCTAGGCAAGCAATTTTTGATTGGAATTCCTGCCTCCTTTGTAATAGTTCCGAGCATCTCAACGCTACTTCAATCAGCCGTCGAAAGCGCACCATCAAACGCAGCACCTGTGCTAGTAACGATCGGACTAGTCATCGAACATGGCATGGTTATGAATGAGACCGTAACTAAGCGCTTGCTTAAACGCGAAGAGCCTGAAGGCGCGTTCCCTGCTGGTCTAGCCTAGGTCATCGATATACAGCGGAATTGGCTATCGCCAAGTACCGTTTTTCCGACCTGCTTCTGACAAGCGAGCGGTCCGCAGCATGTGTTGTCGCTCAACACAATTCCGGCGTCCGATCGAGCGGACGATTTCTTGAGGGCGTGTCGCCTGATAAGACGCGGGGCAGGCGTGATCTCTCAATGATTCGAACTTCGAGCCCCGCCCGAAAAGCCGCTGCCCGCGATGGTCCGCTCGTACCCGGCTGCGTGAGTTCACGGTCCGACGCCGAAGGACCGGAGCCGCTGCAAACCAACCAAACCCTCACCCCGGCTGAAACAACACCCTCTCCACCAACTCTCTCTGCGCCGCCGGCAACTGCGCCACCCGCCCCAACGCAGCTAACGCGTTATCACAACTGACCGCCCTCCCCGGCACAGGCTGCTCCGCCCACACCCCCGCCAACAACCCCTGCACCGCTACGCCTCGCACCGTCCGCCGCACCACCTCCATCTCCACCGCCGTCGGTGCCGCCTTGGGCGTACGCCGCGGCGGCTGCGCATCCGCCGCCTCGATCAACCACGCCGCCTCCGCCGCCAACGTCGCCGGATCCAGGCTGCGATGCCCCGCCAACCCACCGCCTAGCAAGACCTGGCACCGCTCGGGATCGGCCCGCATCTGCACCTTCAGCACCTCGATGTAGCGCCGCCGCAAGGCAGGGGCGCTGCCCACCAGCAGCGACTGCACCGGCCCGCTCAGCACGCGCAGGCCCTCCAGTTGCGCAGCCTCGTCGCCACTCGCACCGCGCGCAGCACGCATCCGCTCCGCCGCCGCCTCGATCGTCCCGGGCTCGCGCTGATCCAGGTGATACCAGGCCGGGTTGCCACGCAGCGCATCCACATAGTCCGCCACCGCAGCATCCGCCGGCGGCAGCACCACCGCCAGCGTCCGCGACGGCGGCTCGATCAGCGCGCGCGCTGCCAGGTCGTCCGGCTCGGGGTACCACATGCTGCGCGGCGAGGTGTGGGCGGTGCGCTCGATGTAGTCCTCCGGCAGGCCCATGCCGCGGTAGACCTTCAGCAGGTGCTGGGTGGCCATCTCGTCGAAGACGGGGTTGTAGCTGCCGCTGGAGGCGCGATGAAAACCCAGCCGCCCCTCGGGCCTCAGCTCGCGCTTGGAGCCGGCCAGGAAGACCAGCGTGCAGGCGCTCTCGCAGGGGCCGGTGGCGCGGGTCGCCACGCCGCGGGCCTTGAGCAGGTCCACCATGCGCTCGGCCTCGGCCAGGCGGCCGCCGGGCGAGTCCAGTTCCACCGTGCGCAGGCCCGGCGCGGTGGCGACCAGGGTGCCGAGCCGGGCGGCGTCGCCCATGCCGATCGGGCCTTCGAGCTGCAGGCTGCGCCCGTCGGCCGACAGCGCCATGCGGGCCTGGCCGATCGGGTCGATGCCGCGCGCCATCTTGAAGTATTCGCCGGCGCTGGGCAGGAAGCCCAGCAGCGCGGTGGCCAGGATCTGCAGCACGCCCAGGCCCATGGACAGCCGCGCCAGCCGCCCCCACAGCCGCGAGCCGCCCTCCTGCAGATAGCGCCCGGCGGCGCGCCAGCCGCCGATCACGCACCAGGTGTTGCAGGCCAGCGCCAGCGGCCAGCCCAGCAGCACCGCGATGGCCAGCGCCTGCAGCGAGTCGCCCTTCATCACGATCCAGGTCATCAGCGCGCTCAGGCCCCAGGTCAGCGGCAGCGAGAGCAGCACGTTGTTGACCCAGAAGCTGCGCGCCAGGCCCTGCTCGCCGCGCCAGTGTCTGATCAGGTAACCGTCTACCTCATCGGCGGCCGGCTCGCGGTGGTAGACGACGCGGGTGCCGGCGAGACGGTCATGCCAGGCGCGACCGCCCCCGTCGAACTTCGCCCACAGGAAGCCCAGGCCCAGCGGCAGCGCGGAGACGATATAGCCGAGGCCCCGCAGCAGGCTGCGCAGCGGGCCGGGGCGCTCACCGGTGTCCGCATCGACGACGCGCAGCCCGGCGGCGGCCTTGCCAGGCGTCGTGCCCTGCCAGGACCAGAAGCCGACGAAGTAGACCGCCGGCAGCCCCCAGTTGCACAGCAGGCTCAGCGGCCGCGTGTCGCTCCAGCGGGCCAGGGCCTCGCCATGGGCCAGCCACAGCAGCGGCGCGGCCAGCGCCGTCAGCAGCAGCGCGTCGATCGCCAGCGCCAGCGCGCGCGGCGCGAAGCCCGCGGGCCGCCGCTTGATGAATGCCTTCCACATGAACCGTCCCACCCCTCTTCTTGTCGGGGCATCGTAGCGGCCGGGTGCGGGAGCGTCAGTGTGAATGTCCACCGAGCGGCGTGCGCGGCGCATCCCTGCGCCTCGCCAGCATCCGCCCCAGCGCACGGGCCGCCGCATGGGCCCAGTTGGCCAGCGTCAGCGGGCACAGGCAGACCAGCATGTCGCCCTCCGCATGGCCCGGGTTGGCGCGCGCGAAGAAGGCCAGGTGCGGCGAGGCGCTGCCGAGGTCGGGCGTCAGCGGCGCGGTGCCGGCGCGCAGGCGCTTCCTGCCCGAGCGCTGCACGATGCCGCGCTGCGCGTCCCAGTCGGCGCCGTAGACCTGGCGGGCCAGCCGGTCCATCAGCGCGAGCTGGCGCGGCGGCGTGGGCCGGTCGTGGCGCGGCCAGAACTCGCGGCAGTTGTTGGGCAGCAGCAGGTAGCTCTTGTAGCTGAAGGTGTCGAAGAACCAGTAGATCGCCCGCAGCGGATGCCGCAGCCGCTCGGCCAGGTAGACGCGCAGGCCGATGCGCTGCAGCACGTTGCGGCCGCGCAGGTCCTCGCGCAGCAGCACGTGCGAGGTGAAGAACGCCGTCAGCGGCCGGTCCTCGAAGTCGGTCTGGATGACCTCGATCGAGGCCATGCCGGCCAGCTCGCCGTCGGCGTCATGCACCAGCGCCGTCAGCTGCCGCTCGCGCAGCCGTGCCTCGGCATAGCTGCGCTCGCAGGCGTAGAAGCGCTCGGTCAGGTGCCAGACGGCGTCCCAGTCGGCCGGCGACAGCGCCGCGGTGGGCCTGACGGCGATCTTCATCGTCATGATCCCGGCCGCTCGCGCTCGAAGACCTGCTCCTCGACGACCCGGCCCCACTGGTCGCCCGCCTGCTGCTGCACGAGGCGGAAGCCCTGGCTCTCGTAGAGGTGCCGCGCGGCGTCCAGCCCCGCGAAGGTGGAGAGATGGATGCGCCCGAAGCCGCAGCGGTCGGCATGCGCCACCGCGCGGGCCAGCAACTGCCGGCCGATGCCGGTGCCGCGCGCCGCGTCGCCGACGATGAACCAGCGCAGGTGAGCGCCGGCCTCGCCGGCATGCAGGCCGTCCAGCGCCACGCTGCCCTGCACCTCGCCGGCCTCGTCGAGGGCCAGCCAGAGGCCGTCGCGCCCGGCCTCATAGCGCTGCAGGAAGGCGGCCATCTCCGCGGCCACGCGCGCCTCGAAGGGCAGGCCGAAGCCGGAATGCTCGGCGTAGTAGCGCGCATGCAGGCCGACGACACGGCCGATGCAACCGGGGACATAGCCTTCGTGAACGGTCAGCGGCATCGGTGGTGGCGTCGAGTTTGGGCGTTAGGCGCCGAGTGTAGGAGCCGCGTGCGGGGGAACGGTGATCCCGCCGTCAGACGGAAGACTGTCTGCCGATCTGCGTCCATTCTTTCTTGGGACAGCCGGAACTAGATTGGAGACACGGTCATCACAGCGACCGCTTCAACGAACCCAACAGAAAGAAGGACCTCATCATGAGCAGCAATCAGCAACCCCAGCATCCCGCCAAGGTCGCCATCGTCACCGGCGCCTCGCAAGGCATCGGCGACGGCCTCGTCAAGGCCCTGCGCGAACGCGGCTACGGCGTGATCGCCACCTCGCGTTCGATCCAGCCATCCAACGATCCCGGCGTGCTCGCCGTGGCCGGCGACATCGGCAACCCGGACACCGCCCGACGCGTCGTCGAGCAGGGCCTGGCCCGTTTCGGCCGCATCGACCTGCTGGTCAACAACGCCGGCATCTTCATCGCCAAGCCCTTCACGCAGTACACGCAGCAGGACTTCGAGGCCAAGATCGCCACCAACGTGGCCGGCTTCTTCCACATCACGCAGGCGGCGGTGGCGGCGATGGAGAAGGCCGGTTCGGGCCACGTGGTCAGCATCAGCACCAGCCTGGTGGACCATGCCAACTCGAACGTGCCCTCGGCCCTGGCCTCGCTGACCAAGGGCAGCCTGAACGCGGTCACCCGCTCGCTGGCGATCGAGTACGCCGGCCGCGGCATCCGCTTCAACACGGTGGCGCCCGGCATCATCAAGACGCCGATGCATGCACCCGAGACGCACGGCTTCCTGTCGGCCCTGCATCCGATGGGCCATATGGGCGAGATCGAGGACATCGTGAACGCCGTCGTCTACCTCGACAACGCGCCCTTCGTCACCGGCGAGATCCTCCACGTCGACGGCGGTCAAGCCGCCGGCCACTGAGCGGAGGCCGCCATGCCCATCGTCACCATCCAGGTCACCCGCGAGGGCACCACGCCCGGCGCGGACTCGCTGACCGCGGCCGAGAAATCGGCCCTGATCCACGGCGCCACGGAGCTGCTGCAGAAGGTGCTGAACAAGGCGCCGGACAGCACCTTCGTGCTGATCGAGGAGGTCGACACCGACAACTGGGGCTGGGGCGGCCTGCCCGCGCTCGAGTTCCGCCGACGGCGCGCGCAAGGCAAGGCCTGAGAGCGCAAGCGCGCGCGGCAGCACCACCGTCTGATCGAGGGCCGAACATCATGCTGAGATTCCTGATCACCGGCGTCAGCTCCGGCTTCGGCCGGGCGCTGGCGCGGGCGGCGCTGGCCGAGGGCCATGCCGTCGCCGGCACCGTCCGCAGCGAGGCCGATGCCCTCGCCTTCCTGGCGCTGCATGGCCGGGCCCGCCCGGTGATGCTGGACGTGGCCCGCCTTGAGGAGGCCGCCCCCGCGGTCGCCGCGCTGGAGAGCGGGTTCGGCCCGATCGACGTGCTGGTCAACAACGCGGGCTACGGCCACGAGGGCACGCTGGAGGAATCGACGCTGGACGAGCTGCGGCGCCAGTTCGACGTCAACGTCTTCGGCGCGGTGGCGATGATGAAGGCGGTGCTGCCGGGCATGCGGGCGCGGCGGCGTGGCCGCATCATCAGCATCACTTCGATGGCCGGCCTGGTCGGCCTGCCCGGGGTCAGCTACTACGCCGGCAGCAAGTTCGCGCTGCAGGGCATTTCCGAGGCGCTGGACCAGGAGGTGTCGGGGCTGGGAATCCGCGTGACCGCGGTGGCGCCGGGCTCCTTCCGCACCGACTGGGCCGGCCGCTCGATGGTGCGCGCGCCGCGCTCGAT
>NZ_LYVQ01000021.1 GCF_001984095.1 Pelomonas sp. KK5 | reverse complement strand
TCGCCGCGCTGCCCGCCGAAGGCCGTGACCTGGTGCTGCTGAACGTGGCCCGCCTGTCCGAGGTGGACGGCGAACTGCTGGGCGAGCTGGAAGAGCTGGTCGAACGCTGCCTGGCCGGTCTCGGCGCGCAGAGCGCCAGCGTCGAAGGCGTCAAGCAGGCGGCCGAGATCATCAACCGCCTGCCTCGCGACCGCGCGCAGATGGTGGAGCTGCTGCGCGCGCACGACGCCGAGGTGGTCAGCGAAATCGAGGTCAGCATGTACGACTTCTTCCTGCTGTCGCGCCAGCCGGAGTCCGCGCTGATCCGCATCATCGAGGAGGTGCCGCTGGAGACCTGGGCGATCGCGCTGAAGGGCGCCGAGCCCGCCGTGCGCGACGCCATCCTGGCCGCGATGCCGCGCCGCCAGGCGCAGAGCTTCGAGGACCTGATCCGCCGCAGCGGCCCGGTGCCGCTGAGCCGCGTCGAGCAGGCCCGCGCCGAGGTGATGGCCCGCGTCAAGACGCTGGCCGATGCCGGCGAGATCCAGGTGCAGCTGTTCGCCGAGGCGACGGTCGAGTGATGATGCGAGCCCATCGCTTCCCTCCGCTGGCGCAGGTCAGGCTGGCATCGGACGGCAATGCCGCCGCCGATGTGCAGGCCGCCGTCGCCGCCGGCTTCCAGCAGGGCCTGGACAAGGGCTATGCGGAAGGCCATGCCGAGGGCGTCGCCGCCGGCAGCGAAGCCGCTCGCATCACGGGTCATGCCGACGGCATGGCCGCCGGCCGCCGCGAGGTGCAGCAGCGCTTCGAGCACATCGGCCGGCCCATCGACGCGCTGTTCGCCGAGCTCCAGCAACTGAAGGCCGACTACCAGGCCGCCCAGCGCCGGGAAGTGGTGGACCTGGTCGCCCGCGTGGCCCGCCAGGTGATCCGCTGCGAGCTGACGCTGCAGCCGACGCAGCTGCTGGCCCTGGTCGACGAGACGCTGGCCGCGATGCCGCCGGCGCGTGACGGCCAGGTCGAGGTGCACCTGAATCCCGAAGACCTGCAACGCATCCAGGAGCTGGCGCCCGAGCGCGCGGCCCAGTGGACCCTGCTGGCCGACGCGCGACTGGACAGCGGCGAATGCCGCGTCAAGGCCGGCGAGCGCGAGGCCGATGCCGGCTGCCGCCAGCGCCTGGCTGCCTGCATGGAGCAGGTCGCCGAGCAACTGAACGCCACGCCCGCGGAGATCGCCCCGTGATTGCCGAAGCGCTGCGCCGCCTGTCGCTGGACGAGGTGCCGGTGGCCACGCCGACCGGCCGGCTCGTCGGCGTCTCCGGCCTGCTGCTGGAGAGCACCGGCTGCGCGCTGCGCACGGGGCAGCGCTGCATGGTCGAGATGGGCGAGGGCCAGCCCTGGATGGCGGCGCAGGTGGTGGGCTTCAGGAACGAGGTCTCCTACCTGATGCCCTTCAAGAAGCCCGAGGGCCTGCTGACCGGCGCCCGCGTGCTGCCGGCGCCCGAGCGCGCCGCGCCGATGATCGGCCCGCAGTGGCTGGGCCGCATCGTCAACGGCCTGGGCGAGCCGGTGGACGGCCTGGGCCGCCTGGTCGGCGACACGCCGCTGCCGAGCGCCCCGCCCAAGATCAACCCGCTGCGCAAGAAGCCGGTCACCGAGCCGCTGGACGTCGGCGTGCGCGCGATCAACAGCATGCTGACGATCGGCCGCGGCCAGCGTGTGGGCCTGATGGCCGGCTCCGGCGTGGGCAAGAGCGTGCTGCTGGGCCTGATCACGCGGCAGACGGTGGCCGATGTGGTCGTCGTCGGCCTGATCGGCGAGCGCGGCCGCGAGGTGCGCGAGTTCATCGACATGAGCCTGGGCCCGGCGGGCCTGGCGCGCTCGGTCGTCGTGCTGGCCCCGGCCGACGAATCGCCGCTGATGCGGCTGATGGCCACCGAGCTGTGCCACACGATCGCCGCCCACTACCGCGACCAGGGGCTGAACGTGTTGCTGCTGGTCGACTCGCTGACCCGCTATGCGATGGCGCGCCGCGAGGTGGCGCTGTCGCTGGGCGAGCCGCCGGCGACGCGCGGCTACCCGCCCAGCGTGTTCTCGCTGCTGCCGGAGCTGGTCGAATCGGCTGGCAACGGCGAGCACGAGCGGGGCTCGATGAGCGCCATCTACACGGTGCTGGCCGAGGGCGACGACCAGCAGGATCCGGTGGTCGACACCGCCCGCGCGATCCTCGACGGCCACATCGTGCTGAGCCGCGCGTTGGCCGAGCGCGGCCACTATCCGGCCATCGACGTGGCCCAGTCGATCAGCCGCTGCATGGCGCTGGTGGCGAGCAAGCCGCACCTCGCGGCGGCCAGCCAGGTCAAGCAGCTGATGTCCCGTTACGAGCAGGTGCGCGAGCTGCTGCCGCTGGGCGCCTACGTGCCCGGCGCCGATCCGCTGACCGACCGCGCGGTGGCGTTGATCCCGCGCATCGAGGCCTTCCTGCAGCAGGGCACGCGCGAGGCGGCGCCGCTGGCGGATGTGGTGCGGCAGCTGGAGGAGTTGCTGGCATGAGCCGCGCAGCGCCGGGCCGTCCCAAGCAAGCGGCTGCCCCCATGGGGGGCCGGCCACCGTACCCGGTGGACGGGGGGCTCACATGAGCGTCCTCATCGAGAAGAGCCTGGACACGCTGATCGAGCTGCGCGGGCGCGACCTCGAAGCGCGGCAGGCGGACCTGGCAGGCAAGCAGGTCGTGTGCGCCCGCATCGAGGCGAACATCGAGCGGCTGCATGCGCTGATGGACGGCGTCAGCACCGCTCAGGCGCCCTCGCTGGCCGAGAACACCGCGGCCTACAAGACCTCCCTGCTGGAGCTGGCCGAAGGCCAGCGCCGCGAGCTGGAACAGCGCCGCCAGCACGTCGAGCAGGCCCGCGAGGCGGTGCTCGACGCGGCGCGCCGCAAGCAGGTGCTGGAGCAGCTGCTGCAGCAGAGCCGGGCGCGTGCGCAGTTCGCCCGCCAGCGGCAGCAGCAGAAACAACAAGACGAGTTGGCCACCCAGATGTGGTCGCGGAGGCCCGCATGACGGCCCCGTTTAAGCACGGCCGTCCCGCGGTCGCCTTCCTCCCGGGTAGATCCGTCGCCCCAACCAGGAGGAACACGCCATGACCAGCAGCATCAGCGCCAGCTCGCTCGATCCCGCGACCACTGCCACGCAGCTCGCCACCGCCTACACGCAGCAGACTCAAGTGCTGCTGGACACGCAGACGCAGGCGGCCAAGGCCACCTCGACCGGCCTCTCGCAGCTCAGCTCGGCGCTGAGCACCTTCAGCAGCGCGCTGTCGGGCCTGTCGTCCAAGAGCTCGCTGAGCCAGATGTCGGCCAGCCTGTCCAACAGCGCCATCGGCAGCGCCACGGCCACGTCCAGCGCCCAGGCCGGCAGCTACCAGGTCTATGTGCAACAGCTGGCGACCAAGAACCAGGTCGCCTTCCAGGACCTGCCGGCGATTCCGGTCTCGTCCGGCGGCTCGCTGGGCGTCTCGCTGGCCAACGGCACCAGCTTCAACGTGAACCTGTCGACCGCCGACACCGACGGCGACGGCACCCTCTCGCAGACCGAGATCGCCCGCGCGATCAACCAGGCGCCGGGCAATGCCGGCTCGATGACGGCGATGATCGTCAGCGCCGGCGGCACCACGCAGCTGATGCTGTCCTCCGGCGTCAGCGGCGCCGGCGGCGCCATCACGCTGGACGCGTCCGCGCTGCCCGCCAGCGCGCTGAAGACCACGCTCTCCGGCACGCCCAATACCCTGGTGGCCGCGCAGGACGCCATCGTCTGGCTGGGCGCCAAGGGCACCGGCATCGAGATCCAGCAGGGCAGCAACACGCTGACCGCGATCGCCGGCGTCACCGTCAACCTGACCCAGGCGCAAGGCGCGAGCGATGCGCCGCTGACGCTGACCGTCGCCAAGGACGACAGCGGCACGACGTCCAATGTGCAGAAGTTCGTCGACGCCTACAACGCGCTGCAGAAGTCGCTGACTGGCCTCACCGCCAACGCGGACCCGAAGAACAACACGGCGGCCGCCGCTTTCGCCAGCGATTCCGGCGTGCAGTCGCTGGTCGACCGGCTGGGCAACCTGGTGCGCAACACCTATGGCGGCGTGTCGCTGCGCAACCTCGGCATCAGCATCGACCGCAACGGCCAGATGTCGCTGGACTCGACCAAGCTCTCCAGCTACCTCGCCACCAAGCCGGACGCGCTGGACAGCTTCTTCGGCACCGCCGGCAGCGTGGCCTCGGGCACCGGCACCGGCGCCCTGGGCGACCTGAACAAGCTGGCCGACCAGTGGACCAACAGCACCACCGGCCAGATCAAGCAGCGCCAGGACTCGGTGCAGACGCTGCAGAAGTCCATCTCCGACCGCCAGACGCGGCTCGATGCCCAGTACGACGCCGCCTACAAGCGCTACCTCGCCCAGTTCACCGCGCTGCAGACCCTGTCCGCGCAGCTGGACCAGACGAGCTCGATGCTGGCCGGTCTCAGCACCTCTTCCTAGAACCCATCGCCATGAGCTACGACGCCTATCAAAGCTACCAGACCGTGAACTTGAATGCACAGACCGCGCAGGCCTCGCCGGTGCAGCTGGTCATCGTGCTGATGGACGGGCTGCTCGACGAGCTGGCCCGCGCCCGCGGGCACGTCGAGGCGCGGCGTTATGAGCTCAAGGCGAAGAGCCTGGACAAGTGCGTGGCCATCCTCAACGGCCTGTCCAGCGCGCTGGAAGTGGACAGCGGCGGCGAGGTGGTGCAGAACCTCTCGCGCCTGTACGACTACTGCGCCGAGCGCCTGTACCGCGCCGGCGTGGACCTGAACACCGCGCTGATCGACGAGGTCAGCAAACTGGTCGCCACGCTGCGCGCCGGCTGGGTCTCGGTGCAGGAGCAGGGCCGTGGCTGATCTCCCGGTTCGCCTGAACCAGCTCGTGCTGCGCCTGCAGCAGGCGCTGGCGCGCCGCGAGTGGGCAGCCGTCAAACGGCTGGACGGCGAGGTCGCCGCGCTGCTGGCCGGTGTGCCCGTCGATGCGGCCTGGAGCGCCGAGGCGCTGCAGGCGCTGGTGCGGCTGAAGGCCGTGCACGCGACGGTCGTGCGCCAGTGCGACGCCGAGCTCGCCACGCTGGGCCACACCCTCGCCCGCATCAACAGCCAGCACGGCCGCTGGCAGGCCTATTCGCAGAGCAGTGGCTGGGGAGACAGCACACAATGATCACGACGACGAAGCTGCAACAGGCCGACGCGGCCCCGGTCGCCGCCGCCCAGCCAGGCGTGCAGGTGAGCGTGCAGCCGGGCGCGCAGGACGCCGCCGGCCAGCCGCGCTTTCCCGCGCAGCTGCTGGTGGCGCAGCCGCAGCCCGAGCTGCCGCTGCCGCAGGAGGCAGCCGAGCCGGCCCTGCCGACGACGGCCGCACCCGAGGCGCAGGACCTGCCGCAGGCCCTCGCGCTGGCCCTGCAGCAACTGCAGGCGCTGATGCCCGCCGCGGCGAAGCCCGACGAGGAGCGCGAGAAGACCGACGCGGCCGTGCTGCCGGCGACGCCTGCTCCGTTGCCGCAGCTGGCCGCCGTGCCGCAACTGCCCGAGGCCGCCGCCCAGCCGCTGCCGACTGCGGCGCCGGAGGTCGCCGCGCCAGCCGCCGTGCGCACCGCGCCGGCTGCTCAAGACCTGACCCCGGTCACGACCGTCAAGGCAGCCGAGGCCGACACCCCCGATCTCGCCGCTTTCGCACCGGGCCTTGCCGCTGCGCTGTCGTCTCCGCAGGATGTCAAGTCCGCGACGACGGTGCATCTCCCCCAGGGCGAGCCCCAGCAATGGCAGTCGCCGCTGCTGCAGGCGCTGGGCGACCGCATCCAGCTGCAGCTCGCCGCGCGCAGCGAGACCGCCACGATCCGCCTGGAACCGCCGCAGATGGGCCGGGTGGACATCGCCATCCGCCAGCTCGACGGCGGCGCGCTGCAGGTGCAGCTGAGCGCCACCCATGGCGAGGTGCGCCACCAGCTGCAGCAGATCAGCGAAGGCATGCGCTGGAACCTGGTGCAGCAGCGCCAGGGCGGCGAGGTCAGCGTGCAGGTCGCGTCGGAGGCTTCTTCGTCGGCGAGCGGCTCGCGTGGCGATGGCTCGCGCTCGTCCTCGCAGGGCCAGGCCGAGCAGCACCAGCAGCGCCGCCCGGGCCGCGCCTGGGACACCACCACCGACGCGGCCGACACCCCGTTCGCCCTGAGCTAAGAAGCCCATGAGCAAGACCAAGACCCTTCTTCTCGTCGCCATCGTCAGCCTGCTGCTGGCCGGTGCCACCGGCGCCGCCGTCTGGTGGGCGCTGAAGCCCAAGGCCAAGCCCGAGGAAGCGCAGCAGGTCGAGGCGCCGAAGCCCGGCCCCGACTACCGCTACGTCAGCCTGGACAAGGTGCTGATCATGCTGCGCAACCAGCGTGGCGAGGCGGTCACGCACTACATGGCGATCGACCTCGTGTTCAAGGCCCTGCCCGAGCACGAGAAGCGCACCAAGGACCACCTGCCGCTGCTGCGCACGGTGGCGGTGAAGGCGCTGTCGAACTACACGGTCGAGGCCGCCACGGCGATGACGGTGGAGCAGTTCGCCGACGAGCTGAACAAGGCCTACGGCGAGGCCTATGCGGCCGAGCACCGCGAGGCGCCGTTCGCCGAAGCGCTGATCGGCAAGCTGATCATCGAGTGAACATGGCCCACCCCCTACGCGCTTCGCGCGCCCCCTCAAGGGGGCACCGCCAGCCGACCGGCAGAGCCGGATCGGCGGCGGTCGCTCGGCTGGATCGCGCGGTCGCGTCGAATCTGCTGCACGGCGGGACTGGAGCCTGAGATGCTGATGCAGACCTCCTATGCTGTCGCCGCCCCCGCGGCCAGCGCGCACGACGAGAGCCAGGTGCTCGCCGCCTATGCGCCGCTGGTCAAGCGGGTCGTGCGCCAGCTGAAGAGCCAGGTCAGCGCGATCATGGACCGCGAGGACATGGAGCAGGTGGGCCTGATGGGCCTCTTGGAAGCGCTGCGCCGCTACGGCGCGCCGGACGAGGGCTTCGGCGCCTTCGCCGCGCTGCGGGTGCGCGGCGCCATCCTCGACGAGCTGCGCCGCCAGGACTGGCGCCCGCGCTCGGTGCGCCAGGAGAGCCACAAGCTGCGCGACGGCGTGCGCGAGCTGCGCCGCAAGCTGGGCCGCGAGCCGGCCGAGGCCGAGATCATCAAGGCGCTGGGCATCACCGCCGAGGCCTACCTCGCCTGGCAGCAGGACGAGGGCGCCGAGGAGCTGGCCAGCTTCGACGAGCTGGTGCAGGAGCTCAGCAACGTGGCGAGCGACATGCAGTCGCCCGAGCAGCAGCTGATGGTGCGCCGCAGCCTCGAGCAGGCGCTGACCGCGCTCGACGCGCGCGAACAGAAGGTGGTCCAGCTGTACTACGAGTACGAGCTGAACCTGAAGGAAATCGCGGCGGTGCTGGACCTCACCGAGGCCCGCGTCTCGCAGATCAACAAGGGCGCGCTGAGGAAGATGAAGGTCTTCCTCCAGCCGTCGAACTAACGGATTACTGCCATGCAACCGTTCATCGGCATCGTCATCGTCCTGGGCTGCGTCTTCGGCGGCTTCTTCTTCCATGGCGGCAGCTTCGCCGTGATCTGGCAGCCGGTGGAGCTGGTCATCATCGTCGGCGCTGGCCTGGGCGCCATCGTGCTGGGCAACCCCAAGCACGTGCTGGCCGAGATGGTGCTGCAGCTGCGCAAGGTGCTGACGCCGAAGAAGAAGAACGGCCAGGAGTTCCAGCGCCAGCTGCTGCTGCTGATGTACGAGCTGCTGCAGACCGCCGCCGGCGGCCTGAAGGCGCTGGACGCGCACGTCGAGGCGCCGCAGGAGTCGGTGCTGTTCAAGCGCTACCCCTTGATCCTGGCCGAGCCCAAGCTGCTGCACTTCATCGTCGACAACTTCCGCCTGATGGCCATGGGCAAGATCAACGCCCACGAACTCGAAGGCGTGCTGGAGCAGGAGCTGGAGGCCATCCACGACGAGATGGCGCAGCCGGCCAAGAGCCTGCACAAGATCGCCGAGGCGATGCCGGGCTTCGGCATCCTGGCCGCGGTGCTGGGCATCGTGATGGCGATGAGCTCGGTGGCCGACGGGGCAGGCAGCGGCGAGATCGCGCTGATGGTGGCCGCCGCCATGGTGGGCACCTTCATCGGCATCTTCTTCTGCTACGCGGTGCTGGACCCGCTGTCCAACATGATGAAGCAGCTGGTCAACGAGGAGCTGGCCGCGCTGGAGTCGGTCAAGGTCGTGCTGGTGACCCACGTGGCCGGCAAGCCGGCGCTGCTGGCCATCGACGCGGGCCGCCGCCTGGTGCAGCTGAACATCAAGCCGAGCTTCGCCCAGCTGGAGCAGTGGATCGACCGCATGCAGAACCCCGGCGATGCCGAGGCCACGCCGCGCCGCCGCGCCACCGACCGCGAGCCTGGAGAGCGCCGTGCAGCCTGAGCTGAAGCTGGCCGGCAAGGCCCACGAGGGCCACGCCACCATCGTCAAGCGCGGCGGCCGCCGCCACGAGGAAGAGGCCCATGGCGGCGCCTGGAAGGTCGCCTTCGCGGACTTCTGCCTGGCCCTGCTGTGCCTGTTCCTGGTGCTGTGGCTGCTGGCCTCGCGTCAGAGCGAGCGCATGCAGGAGGTGCTGCGCTCGGCCGGCGCCAACCTGGTGGAAGAGGGCAACGGCCTGACCAACTCGCTGGCCGCCGGCTCGCGCGGCAGCATGATCGAGCGCAATCCGGTGCCGGCCCACGGCGAGAAGCCGGTGCAGGGCAAGTCCCAGCAGAGCAGCGACACCGAGCACCCCGACGCCGACCCGCGCCTGAGCAAGTCGCGCTACGAAACGCCGGCCGACATGAAGGAGCTGTCGCGCCTGATCGAGCGCATGGCCGCCGCCGAGGGCCTGGCCAACAACGTGCAGGGCATCGTCACGCCGCAGGGCCTGCGCCTGATGCTGCACGACACCGACGAGGCCGGCATGTTCGAGCGCGGCAGCGCCATGCCCAGTCCGCGTTTCAAGGCCCTGCTGCGCAAGCTGGGCCCGGTGTTCGCGCAGATCGAGAACCAGCTGAGCATCATCGGCCACACCGACGCCACGCCCTATGTGGACGCCGGCGCCACCGGCTTCTCCAACGCCGCCCTGTCCAGTCACCGCGCGATGGCCGCGCGGCTGCACCTGCTGGAGGGCGGCATGCCCGCGGGTAGCGTGCTGCAGGTGGCCGGCATGGCCGAACGCGCGCCGCTGGATCCGGTGCATCCGAACGCGGCCCGCAACCGCCGCATCGAGCTGCTGGTGCTGACCTCCGCGCAGGCGAAGGCCTTTGCGTCGATGTTCGGCGCGCCGGCGCAATCGTGGCCGGTGGCCGAGGGCCTGGATGCGAGCGGCCCGGCCGGCGCGGCCCTGCTGAACCAGGGCAGGCAGCCATGAAGACAACGAACAACAAGGGTGAACGCAGCATGAAGATCAACGGCAACAGCATGGCGCCTGCGGTGGCCGCGGCCGCGCCGGTGGCGAGCGCCGCTCCCGTGAGCGCCGCCCCGGAAGTGGACCGCGCCAGCGCCGCCGAATCCGCGTTGCTGAAGCCCGCCCGCGAGGCGCTGGCCAGGCAGCCCGACGAGATCGACAGCGCCCGTGTCGCCGAGCTGCGCGATGCGCTGGCCCGCGGCGAGATCAGGTTCGATGCCGGCCGCCTCGCCGCGCTGATCCAGCGCTATCACGGAGGCCGTTCCTGATGAGCAGTGCCGAACTGCTGCGCCAGCTGCTGCTGGGCCTGCAGGCCGACCAGCGCAGCTACCTGCTGCTGCAGGAGCTGCTGGACGAGCAACTGGCCGCCATCGCGCAGCAGCGCTCGCAGGCCCTGGAGAAGCTGGCCGCGCGCATCACCGCGCTGACCGTGCAGCTGGACGAGCAGCGCCGCCTGCGCGTGGAGCTGGTGAGCCGGCTGCTGGGGCCAAAGACCGAGCCCTCGATGACGACGCTGTTCGAGCGCCTGCCGGCCACCGCTGCCCGCGTGATGCGCGAGGCCTGGGACGCGCTGGAGCTGCAGGTGCGCCAGTGCAAGGCGCTGAACAAGCGCAACGGCGAGCTGATCGTCGAGCAGCACGCGCTGATGCAGCAGTTGCTGGGCACCGAGGAGCATGTCTATGCTGAACGCTGATTTCGGCTTCCTGCCGCTGGCGGGTCGCAGCGAGCGGACGACGCCGACCGGCAACGGGAGCAGCGGCTTCTACCAGCAGCTGCACAACGAGGTGCTGGGCTTCATCGAGAACGGCTCGCCGGCCTCGGCGCCGCGTGCCATGCCCGCCGCCGAGTTGCCGACCCCGGAGCCCACGAACGCCGAGCAGCAGGCCTTTCTCGACCGCATCGCCCCGCTGGCCCGCGAGGCCGGCGCGAAGCTGGGTGTGGCGCCTGACGTGCTCTCGGCCCAGGCCGCGCTGGAGTCCGGCTGGGGCAAGGCCCGCAACGGCAACAACCTCTTCGGCATCAAGGCCGGTCCGTCCTGGAAGGGCGAGACCAAGGAGGCGATGACGACCGAGTTCGAGCAGGGCGAGCCCGTGCAGAAGAGCGAGGCCTTCCGCGCCTATCCGGATGCCGCGGCGTCGTTCCGCGACCTGACCCAGCTGCTGGCCGGCAACCCGCGCTACCAGGCGGCCCTGCAGTCCGGCAGCAACGCAGCGGCCTACGGTCAGGCGCTGCAGCGCGGCGGCTACGCCACCGACCCGGCCTATGCCGACAAGCTGGCCCGCGTGGCCGCGCGCATCCAGGCAGGTGGCAGCAAATGAGCCCGCTACTGACCGGCCAGGCTGGCCGGCGCGACCTCGCCCGGGCCGACGACGCGCGCGCTGATGATGCGTCCGGTATTGACGTTACGTACGCGGATCGTCGCGGCGCGGGCACCGGCGTCCAGCGCCTCGCCGGCGGCCTGCACCTCGATCTCGCCGTTGCGCGCGACGATGCGCACCGCCTCGCCGCGCTTGATGACGATGGCCTCGGCGAGCTGCCGGCGGCTGATCGGCTGGCCGGCGCGCAGCGGGCTGCGCAGTGCCTGACCGGTCACGGCGTCGGCATCGGACAGCATGTCAGGTCCCACGTCGCGGCGCTCGCGCAGCAGGTCGCTCTCGGCCAGCACGCGGCCGGAGGGCAGGGCGGTGGCCGCCACCAGCACCTCGGCGCTGAGCTCGGCCTTGACGACGAAATCCAGGGCCGGCGCATTGCTGCCCGGGCAACTCGCCAGCACACGCACGCGGCCGGCCGCGCGCAGGTCCTGCGCCTGCAAGGCCCAGGGCTTCGCGCACTGCGCCGCGGCACGGCGCTGCGCGGCGGCGCTGCCCAGCGCAGGCAGCACGCGCGCCTGCACCTGCGGCTCGACGAGGCCCTCGCGCTGCGCCTGCTCGACGAGGGCGGCACGCGCGGCCTCGGCCACCTGCTCCTCCAGCGTGGCGGCATGGGCGACACCGGCCAGGCCGGCCAGCAGAACAACTGAATAGAAACGGGAAGAGAAAGACACGATGAGCATCGATTTCAGCAAAGCGGTCGGCATCCACCCGGAGGCGCTGAAGCTGCGCGCCGAGCGGACGAAGATCCTGGCGTCCAACATCGCCAATGAGAGCACGCCCGGCTTCCAGGCGCGCGACATCGATTTTGCCTCTGCGCTGAACGAGCGCGTCAGCAGCAGCGACGGTTCGCTTTCGCTCGATACCGAAGGCGGCGACGACCTGAAGTACCGCGTGCCCTTCCACCCCGCGCAGGACGGCTCCACCGTGGAGCTGGGCGTCGAGCAGGCGGCCTTCTCGCAGAACGCGTCCGACTTCGGCACCAGCCTGCAGTTCCTCAACATCCAGCTGAAGGGCCTCGCCAAGGCCATCCAAGGACAGTAAGCCATGTCATTCAAAGCCATCAGCCAGATCGCGGGCTCGGCCATGTCGGCCCAGACCACGCGCCTGAACACGATCGCCAGCAACCTCGCCAACGCGCAGTCCGCCTCGGGCACCGAGGCCGATGCCTACCACGCGCGCAAGCCGGTCTTCGCCGCCGTCGGTGGAGACAACAACGGCGCCCGCGTGCAGGTGCTCGACGTGGTCGAGAGCAAGGAGCCGCTGCGCCAGGTCTACGAACCCGGCCACCCGCTGGCCAACGAGGAGGGCATGGTCTATTACCCGAACGTCAATCCGGTGGCCGAGATGACCGACATGCTGTCGGCCTCGCGCGCCTTCGAGAGCAATGTCGAGGTGCTGGGCCGCGTCAAGCAGATGCAGAACGCGCTGCTCAAGCTGGGAGACAACTGATCATGACGACGACCGCGGTCAACAACAACACGTCGGGCGGCTCCTCCGGCAGCAACGGCGCCATCGCCTCCAACGGCAGCGACATCCAGAACATGTTCACCACGCTGCTGGTGGCGCAGATCAAGAACCAGGATCCGCTCTCGCCCAGCGACCCGAGCGCCTTCGTCAACCAGCTCACGCAGCTGAGCCAGATGGAAGCGCTGCAGAAGCTGGCCGACCAGGGCGGCAGCAGCAACGGCATGATGGCCAGCCTGCAGATGCTGGCCCTGGGCGGCCAGGTGGGCTCGCAGGTGCAGGCGCAGGTGGATTCGCTGAACCTCGGCAGCACGCCGGTCGCCACGCACTTCACGCTGTCCGCCGGCGCCGCCGCCGGCGCGCTGGTGCTGACCGGCAGCGACGGCGTCGAGCAGCGCATCCCGCTGGCGAACCTGTCCGCGGGCGACAACGCCTTCACGCTCGATCCGTCGAAGTACGGCGTGACGGCCGGCCACTACGCGGTGCGCGTGGAGACCGACACCAAGGAAGTCGCCGGCATCGAGATCGGCGCCACGCTGAGCAGCGTGCGCCTGGGCGGCGACGGCAACGCGATCCTGACGCTGAACGGCGGGCTCGCCCAGGTCGCCCCCTCGGCCCTCACCCAATTCAACGGTCGTTCCAACTGAAAGGACCCACGCCATGAGCTTCGAAATCGCCATGTCCGGCATCAATGCCGTCAGCGCCAGCCTGGAAACCATCTCCAACAACATCGCCAACGCCAGCACCTCGGGCTTCAAGTCCAGCCGCACCAACTTCTCGGCCGTCTATGCCGGCACGCAGGCCAATGGCGCGGCGGCCACCTCGCAGACCCAGTCGATCGGCAAGGGCGGCGGCCTGATGAACACCGGCAGCGGCATGGACGCGCTGATCCAGGGCCGCGGCTTCTTCGCCGTCAAGGACAACGCCGGCCAGCAGCTGTACACGCGGGTGGGCAGCTTCTCCGTCGACAAGGACGGTTATGTCGTCGACACCCTGGGTCGCAAGCTGCAGGGCTACGGCATGCAGGTGGACAGCGCGGGCCGCCCGGTGGCGGGTCTCGGCGCCCTGGGCGACCTGAAGGTGCCCAACGGCCAGATCGCCGCGCAGGCCAGCAGCCAGCTGAAGTTCACCGGCAACCTGTCGGCCGACTGGACCGTGCCCAGCGCCGCCTTCGATCCGGACGTGCCCAACTCCTACAACAGCTCGATCACCTCGGTCGTCTACGACTCGCTGGGCGGCAAGCACAGCGTGACGCAGTATTTCGTCAAGAGCGGCGGCAGCCAGGTGGACGTGCACTACAGCTTCGACGGCGCCGCGCCGACCGCTGGGCCGACGCTCACCTTCGACACCCAGGGCCAGCTGACCAGCGCCACCACCGCCACGCTGAACGTGCCGGCCGCCAGCATGAACGGCGCCGACCCGCTGGCCGTGGCCATCGACTACACCGGCACGACCCAGTTCGCCGGCGACACCACCACGCTGGCCAACAGCCCCAACGGCTACCCCTCCGGCGCGCTGACCGGCACCAGCCTCAGCGCGGACGGCAGCGTCGTCGCCACCTACAGCAACGGCCAGACCCAGATCGTCGGCACGGTGGCGCTGGCCACCTTCGCCGACGAGGGCGCGCTGCGCCCGGTCGACGGCACCAGCTGGGCCGCCACCACCGCCACCGGCGCCGCGCTGATGGCCCAGCCGGGCTCGGCCGCCTCGTCCAAGCTGACCACCGGCGCGCTGGAGCAGTCCAACGTGGACATGACCGGCGAGCTGGTGAACCTGATGGGCGCGCAGCGCAGCTACCAGGCCAACACCAAGGTCCTCTCGGCCGAGAACGAAATGATGCAGAGCCTGATGCAGGCGATCTAAATGGATGCGCTGATCTACACCGTGATGTCCGGCGCGGAGCGCGCGATGCGCGCCCAGCAGGTGCATGCCAACAACCTGGCCAACCTCGAGACCGGCGGCTTCCGCGCCAATGTCGAGATGGCCGGCAGCCGGTCCGTCGAGGGTTACGGTTATGCCGCCCGCCACCTGAGCCAGATGCAGGCCGATGCGGTCAGCGCCAAGCCGGGCGTGCAGCAGGCCACCGGCCGCGACCTGGACGCCGCGATCGAAGGCGAGGGCCTGTTCGCCGTGCAGACGGCCGAAGGCTCCGAGGCCTACACCCGCAGCGGCAACTTCACCGCCGATGCCGACGGCCGCCTGCTGCTGGCCGGCCGCCCGGTGCTGGGCGAGGGCGGAGCAGTGCAGTTGCCGCCGGAGCACGGCGCGCTGGTGATCGGCCGCGACGGCACGATCTCGGTCCAGACGCCGGGCCAGACGGACCTGCAGGTGGTCGACAAGCTCAAGCTCGTCAAGCCACCGATGGCGGAAATGACCAAGAACCCCGCCGGCCTGCTGGTCCCGCGCGACGGCGGCACGCTGGCCGCCGACGACACGGTGCAGGTCCATGGCGGCCATCTGGAAGGCAGCAATGTCTCGGCCATCGAGGAGATGGTGGCGACGATGACGCTGAACCGCGACTTCGAGGTCCAGATGAAGTTGTTGAACAAGGCCGACAGCATGGCCGACGCAGGCAACCGCCTGATCCGTGAGTAACAAGGAGATCCGACGATGAATCCCGCCATGTGGATCAGCAAGACCGGCGTGCAGGCCCAGGACGCCAAGCTGCAGGCCATCGCCAACAACCTCGCCAACGTCAACACCGTCGGCTTCAAGCGCGACCGCGTGATGTTCGAGGACCTGTTCTACCAGGTCGAGCGCCAGCCGGGCGCTGTAGGAGAAGACGGCAGCGCCTCGCCGACCGGCGTGCAGCTGGGCAACGGCACGCGGCTCGTCGGCACGCAGAAGGTGTTCACCACCGGCAGCCTGCAGCAGACCGGCCAGAGCCTGGACGTGGCCATCGTCGGGCAGGGCTTCCTGCAGGTCGAGGGCCCCAACGGCAAGCCGGCCTACACCCGCGCCGGCCAGCTGCAGATCAACGCCGATGGCAAGCTGGTCAACGCCAAGGGCCAGAAGCTGCAGCCCGAGATCACCATCCCGGCCAACGCGACCGCGATCACGATCAGCGAGAACGGCACCGTCTCGGCCACCCTCGCCAGCGCCACCGCGCCGAGCGAGCTGGGCCAGCTGAAGCTCGCCAACTTCGCCAACCCGACCGGCCTGCTGGCCCTGGGCGACAACCTCTACCAGGAGACCGCCGCCAGCGGCGCCGCCACCGAGGGCGTGGCCGGCGTGGACGGCCTGGGCACCGTCAAGCAGGGCGCGCTGGAAGGCTCCAACGTGCAGGTGGTCGAGGAGATGGTGGACATGATCGCCGCGCAGCGGACCTACGAGATGAACACCAAGGTGCTCTCGGCAGCGGACAACATGCTGCAGTACCTGTCCCAGGCCGTGCGGTAATGGAGCCCCTCGTCCAGTCCCGCCCCGCTGAACGCGGGCGTGCCCGGCCGGTCCCCCGAGGGGACTCTGTCGCCTGGCGCATCGAGCGCCAGGCGACAGAAGTGGGCCGGCTTGGGGCGGCCCGGCGCTCGGCCCGAAATGCGACGGTCATCGCTCTTCTTGCAACGATGCTGCTGGCCGGCTGCCAGACGATCCAGCCGCCGGCCGTGCCGACGGCCGTCCCGGCCACGCCGCTCGATGCCCAGCCGCAGCCGATGGCGCTGCGCGGCACGGCCGGCGGGGTCTACGCGCCGCAGCGCGGCATCGCGCTGACCTCCGACAGCCGCGCCTTCCGCCCCGGCGACGTGCTGACGGTGGCGCTGGAAGAGACCACCCAGGCCAGCAAGAAGGCCGACACCAGCTTCGGCAAGGGCAGCAATGTGGCCCTGTCCGCGTCGAGCAAGGGCAAGACCCTGCTGGACCTGGGCGTGGGCGGCAACCGCGACTTCGCCGGCACCAGCGCCAGCACCCAGCAGAACGCGCTGACCGGCGCCATCACCGTCGTCGTCGTCGACGTGCTGCCCAACGGCCTGCTGCGCGTGCAGGGCGACAAGAGCCTCACGCTGAACCAGGGCGAGGAAATGGTGCGCCTGTCGGGCTATGTGCGCGGCGCGGACGTGGATTCGGAGAACCGCGTGTCCTCCCAGCGCATCGCCAACGCCCGTATCGTCTACGCCGGGCAGGGCACCTTGGCCGACGCCAATTCGCCGGGCTGGCTGACGCGCTTCTTCGCTTCGCCCTGGATGCCTTTCTGATCATGAAGAAACTGCTCTCCCTTGTCAGCCTGCTGCTGTGCCTGCAAGGCGCCCACGCCGCCCAGGCGCTGCGCCAGCTCGTCAGCGTCGAAGGCGTGCGCGAGAACCAGCTGCTGGGCTACGGCCTGGTCGTCGGCCTGAACGGCAGCGGCGACAGCACGCAGGTGAAGTTCGCCGGCCAGTCGGTGGCGAACATGCTCAAGCAGTTCGGCCTCAAGCTGCCCGAGAAGGTGGACGCGAAGTCCAAGAACGTCGCCACCGTGATGGTCAGCGCGGTGTTCCCGCCCGGCTACCGGCGCGGCCAGGCGATCGACATCACGGTCTCGTCCCTCGGCGACGCCAAGAGCCTGCGCGGCGGCGTGCTGCTGCTGACCGAGCTGCGCGCGGCGGACGGCGAGGTCTATGCGCTGGCCCAGGGCAACCTGGTGGTCGGTGGCCTCTCTGCGCAGGGTCAGTCTGGATCGAGCGTTACGGTCAACACGCCGACGGCCGGCCGCATCCCCAACGGCGCCACGGTCGAGCGCGAGATCGCCACCGATTTCGACAGCACGCCCAGCGTGCGCCTGAGCCTGCGCCACCCGAACTTCCAGACGGCGACCAATATCGTCAACACGATCAACAGCCGCTATGGCAGCACGATCGCCAGCACGCGGGACGCCACCAGCGTGGAGGTGGTCGCCCCGGCCAACCCGACCGAGCGGGTGGCCTTCGTCGCGCAGCTGGAAGGCCTGGCGGTGGACGTCGGCGCCGACAACCCGCGGGTGATCTTCAACTCGCGCACCGGCACCGTGGTGATCTCCGACGGCGTGCGCGTGCGGCCGGCGGCGGTCTCGCACGGCAGCCTGAAGGTGGTGATCAGCGAGAGCTCGCAGGTCAGCCAGCCGCAACCGTTCAGCCAGGGCAAGACGCAGGTGACGCCGCAGTCCCGCGTGCAGGTGGACCAGGGCTCGGGCCGGATGTTCAGGTGGCAGGCGGGCACCAGCCTGCAGGCCATCATCGACACGGTCAACAGCATCGGCGCCACGCCGGACGACATCATGTCCATCCTGCAGGCGCTGGACCAGGCGGGTGCGATCGAAGGCGAGCTGCAGGTGATCTGATGACGACCGTCGATACATCGCTAACGCCGAATCCCGACGGCGCAACACCCGACCCCAAGGTCCGCGCGCAAGCGAGGAAAGCCGCCGAGCAGTTCGAGTCCTTCTTCATCGGCCAGATGCTGCACAAGATGCGCAGCTCCACCCGCGAGCTGGCCGGCGAGGACAGCCCCTTCAAGGACAAGGTCAACGAGGACATGCAGGACTTCGCCGACGACCGCATGGCCGACGCGATCGCTGGCCAGCATGCCTTCGGCATCGCCGACGTGATCCTGAAGCAGTTACTTCCGAAGACCTGACATCCGCCGTTCGCCCTGAGCCTGTCGAAGGGCAGTTGCCGAGCACCAGGGCTTCGACAGGCTCAGCCCGAACGGCATGTGGCCAAGTCAACAGCACTGGATTTAAGTCCCCGCGTCCCCCGGTCGCCTGTTCCCACCATGAGCCTCCTCTTCAACGCCCTCTCCGGCGCGCAGGCCGCGCAAGCGGCGCTGGCCACGACCAGCCAGAACATCGCCAACGTGATGACCCCCGGCTACTCGCGCCAGGGCGTGGTGCTGGCCAGCGTGGGCGGCAACGCGAGCAATGTCTCGGCCTCCGGCGGCGGCGTGACCGTGGCCACGCTGCAGCGCTACTCGGACAGCTTCAAGAACCTGCAGATGTGGTCGGCGGCGTCCAACCTGGGCAAGGCCGACGCGTCCCAGCCCTACCTGGACCAGCTGGAACAGGTGATGTCGGACGACACCTCCAACGTCAACGCCGGCCTGGACCAGTTCTTCGCGGCGCTGAACGCGGCCAGCGTGGAGCCCGATTCCAGCCCGCTGCGCGCCCAGGTGATCACCGCCGCCGACGGCCTGGCCAAGCGCTTCGGCAGCCTGCAGCAGCTGCTGCAGAACCAGGCCTCGGCCGTGTCGGCCCAGCGCCAGGCCATCGTCACCCAGATCAACACGCTGAACAGCGATATCGCCGAGCTGAACAAGCAGATCAGCGCCAACCAGGCGATCGGCCTGAACCCCGCCGCGCTGCAGGACACCCGCGACCAGCGCATCGACGCGCTGGCCTCGCTGGTGGGCATCCAGGTGGTGGACCAGCCCGACGGCACCCGCAACGTCTCGCTGAAGAGCGGCCAGCCGCTGGTCGTCGGCGGCGATGCGGCGCAGCTGGCCGTCAACGCGCTGGTGGGCGGCAGCCACTCGCTGAGCCTGAAGTTCGCCAACACCTCGTTCACCGTGCAGGGCACCGATTTCGGCGGCCAGCTGGGCGGGCTGGAGAGCTTCGAGGGCGCGGTGCTGGCGCCGATGCAGCAGACGGTGCGCGAGATGGCCAGCGGCATCGCCAACGCCTTCAATGCCCAGCTCGCGCAAGGCGTGGACACCACGCAGACCCCGCTGGCCACCGGCACCGGCAAGCCGCTGTTCGTGGACCCGGCCACCAACGGCGGGCAGCTGCAGCTGACCGGCATCAGCGCTGACGAGCTGGCCTTCTCGCTGGACCCCGCCGCCGCCGGCGACAGCCAGAACCTCACGAAGCTGATCGCGCTGCAGGGCAAGCCGATCACGCTGACCAACTTCGACGCCAAGGGCCAGCCGCTGCCGACCAGCAGCCAGGTCGTGCTGGGCGACGCCTACACCCAGCTGATCGGCAAGCTGGGCGTGGCCAGCCAGCAGAACATCGCCTCGCAGAAGACCGCGCAGACGGTGCGCGACCAGGCCGAGGAAAGCTGGAAGTCCACCAGCGGCGTCAACGAGGACGAGGAGGCGGTCAACCTCGTTCAGTACCAGCAGATGTACCAGGCCAATATGAAGGTGCTGGCCGTGGCCAACGAGCTGTTCGATTCAACCCTGCAGATCCTCTGATCAATCATCATGCGCATCGCCAGCACCCAGTTCCACGCCACGATGAACAGCGCGCTGCAGGCCGCCAACACGGGCCTGTCGCAAGTGATGCAGCAGATGGCCTCGGGCCAGCGCGTGCAGCGCCCCTCGGACGACACGATCGCCAGCATGCGACTGTCGCGCCTGTCGCGCGAGGAGGCCTCGCTGACCCAGTACCAGGGCAATATCGACGCGCTGAAATCGCGCCTCACCAACAACGAGACCCTGCTGGACAGCGTCAAGGCGGACATGATGCAGGCCCGCGACCTGCTCGTCTGGGCCGCAGACGGCAGCAACACCCAGGGTGACCTGCAGGCCATGGCCGGCTCGCTGGAGTCGCTGCGCGACAGCCTGATCCACACCGCCAACAGCACCGACAGCGAAGGCCGCTCGGTCTTCTCCGGCACCGCCACCGACCAGCCCGCCATCGATGCCGCCTTCACCTACCAGGGCAATACCGCCACCCAGCAGGTCGCGGTGGGCCCAGGTGTCACCGTGCCGGCCAATGTCTCGCTGCCCGAGATGGCGGCCTTCGTGAAGCAGCTGGACAGCCTCGCCGCGCTGCTGAAGTCCGGCGTGACGGCCGATGCCGCCCATGCCCAGGTGGCCAGCACGCTGACCAATCTGGACACCACGCTGAACTCGGTCACCGGCAAGATCGGCAGCCTGGGCGGCCTGCAGAACGTGCTGTCCACGCTGCAGGACAACCAGGCCGCGGTGAGCCTCTCCAACAAGCAGGCGGCGCTGACCCTGGGCCAGCTCGACTACGGCGAGGCCGCGACCCGCCTGAACAGCTACACGCTGGCGGTGCAGGCGACGCAGAAGGCCTATGGCCGGGTCAGCAACCTGAGCCTGTTCGACGCGCTGTGACGACCACGATGGCGGCGGTGCAGGTCCAGACTTCGCGGGCGCTGCTGCCGGCCACGGCCGGCCGTGGCGGCGCGGCCTCGTCGACGCTGCCCGCGGCGGCGGTCGGGGCTGCGGCGCCCGCGGCGCTGGAACCGAAGGAGCAGCCGCAGCAACAGCAGGCACGACCCGCACCGACGCCGCGGCCCAACCCCTTCATGGAGCCCGGCCTGCAGCAGCAGGTGGCCGCCAGCCAGCAGGCCCAGGCCTGGGTCGGCGACATGGACCAGCAACTGCAGCGGCTGAAGACGAGCCTTGCCGCCTCGCTGGCCTCGGGCAGCACCGACGCGGATGGCGCTGCGGCTGCGGCCCTGCAGCAGGCGAGGACGGTCTGGGGCCAGCGCAGCGAGCGCGCCGCCGGTCGGATCGACGGGCAGCTGCGCCTGCCCGAACGGGGTAGCGGCGCCCGCCAGGACTTCACGCTGCGCGGCCTCGACCTGGCCGCCCTCGGCCAGGAAGGCCCCGAGACGCTGAGCTTCGCCGCGCCGGGTTCGCCGGCCGCGATCAACGTCGCCATCGACCCCGACCAGACGGCCGAGGCCAACGCCCAGCGGCTCGACCAGGCGCTGGCCCCCGCCGGCCTGCGCGTCAGCGTCGCCGCCGGCCGCCTGCAATGGAGCACCGAGGAATCCCGCTGGCCGGCCCTGCGCGACGGGCTCACCGTCAAGGGCGAGGGCAAGCGCTTCCCGAGCGGCCAGCGCGTGCGCGTGCGGCTCGATGCGCAGCCGGATGCGGTCGACCCCAAGGCCTGGCGACTGGACGGCGCGCAGGCGCGGCGCCAGACGCTGGCCCAGGTGATCGACGCGCAGCGGCAGCTGCGCGATGCCGGCCAGGCGCTGCAACGGAACTCGACGCCGGTGCCCGAGCCTACCGGCACGGCGGGCCAGGGTCAGGTCTTGCTCACGGCGGCCGAGGACTTCCGCGCCCTGGCCGCGCAGCCGGTCTATGAGACCTTTGCCGAGCTGGCGCCGGCGCTGCGCCGGATCGGGCGGGAGCAGGTGAGGGCGCTGCTGAGCCGGTGAACGGCGGACTCGCCCGCGCATCCACAACACTGCGGATGGGCGCTGGCGGATTTCGCTCGCGTCCCGATACCGAGGCGCAATATGGACCCTGACGATCGCCAGGGGACGGCGCTGAGGACAACATGGCGGATGATCTCGATTCGGACTCCATCCCTGCGGCGGAGCGAGCAAGAATCCGTGCCGAAGTGCGCTATGCGCTGATCGCCGCCAGGGAGGCGAGGCCGCCGGAGGCGAAGGGGGTGTTCAGCCGCCTGCTCGACGCCTTGAGCAATGGCTTCGTGCTGCTGGTCGTCGGCTCGATCATCTCCGCGCTGCTGGTGCCCGCGCTGCAGCGGGCCAGCGAGCAGCGCGCCAAGCGCACCGCCCAGATGCAGGAATGCCTGTCGCAGTTCCTGCTGTACACGAACTCCCTGTGGGAGGAGTACTACGCGGTCATGCCCCTGACCCAGGAGGCGGAGATCGACAAGGCCACCTACCTGGCCTATCTCGACAAGGTCGCCGGCATCAAGCTCAAGCGCTACGAGGCCTACGAGAAGATCCAGGCGCTCGCGGTGCTGGTGCCTGCGTCCGGGGGCGAGGGCGCAGCGGCGTCCCTGAGCGAGGACTTTCGCAGCTACCAGGTCCAGCTCAACGAAGCGTCGGCGAGCATCGACGCCTGGCTCACCGGCCTGTACTGCACGCCGCTGAAACGCGATGCGAGCCCCTGCGCGACTTTCGATCCTTCCTTCGATGCCTATGGCGAGCACCTGAAGATCAAGCAGCGGGTGGTCACGGTCGGCAACACGAGCAAGGAGCGCCTGGCGCAAGAGATCGCCCGGCGGATCAGCGACTACTAGAGGACATCGACATGATGCAACTTGTCCGGCACGCCCTGTTCGGCTCAGGCCTCCTGGTTTCGGTCGGACATGCCTGGGCCAATGGCATCAACCCGCCGGCGCCGACGACGCGCATCGTCGAGGTCAGTTGCAAGCAGGCTCACGGCAAGCCGGAGTTGCTGCTCAAACGGGCGACGCTGGTGCCCGAGCTGCTTCAGATCCAGGTCAGCGATGACGCACCGCTGAAGATGCGCCTGGTCGATCTCAGGCGCGTGACGCTTGCCGCCGCTGCTGCGCCCGATCACCAGGGTTGGGTCAGGGCCATCGTCGAGGCGCCCTCGCTGATCGGGACGACGCCGGCGCGAGTGGCCGTGCGGCGCAACGGCGTGCCGGTCAAGCTCAATGGCTTCAACGAGGACAAGGCCCGCGTCAGCGTGAACCTGATGTCCTGCATCGAGTTGAAGATCACCGGGCCGGCCGAGCTCGTGAACGATCCGAGGACGCCAGCCAAGGCCTGATCCGGGCTACAGCGCCTGCGGATGCTTGTTCACCGCCAGCCAGTAGTAGCCGGCCTCGTGCACCACGTCCACCATCGCATTGAAGGCCAGCGGCTTGACGACATAGCTGTTGGCGCCCAGGTCGTAGCTGCGGATCATGTCGCTCTCCTCTTCGGATGACGTCATGATCACGACCGGGATGCGCCGGGTGCGCTCGTCCTGCTTGATCTGGCGCAGCACCTGGGTGCCGTCCACGCGCGGCATCTTCAGGTCGAGGAACACGAGGCGGGGCGAGCCCTGCTCGCGGTCGGCGTACTGGCCCTGGCGGAACAGGTAGTCCAGCGCCTCCTCGCCGTCCTTGACCCACAGCAGCTTGTTGGCCAGGCCGCCCTTGCGCAGCGCGCGCATCGCGAGCTCGGCGTCGTTGGGGCTGTCCTCGACCAGCAGGATCTCCACTTGGTCATAAGGATTCATGGCGAGGCTCCTTGGGCAGGGTGAAGTAGAAGGTGGCGCCCTGGTCCGGCTGGCCCTCGGCCCAGACGCGGCCACCGTGGCGCACGACGATGCGCTGCACCAGCGCCAGGCCGACGCCGGTGCCGGCGTAGGACTCGCTGTCGTGCAGGCGCTGGAAGACGCCGAACAGCTTGTCCTGGTACTTGGGGTTGAAGCCGGCGCCGTTGTCGCGGACGAAGTAGACGTGCTCCTCGCCGTCGGTGATCGCGCTCACCGTGACCTGGGGCGCGTCGCGCTTGGCGCTGAACTTGACGGCGTTGGACAGCAGGTTGATCCACACCTGCGTCAGCAGCGCCGGGTCGCCCTGGGCCTGCGGCAGGCGGCCCAGGTCGAAGCGCAGCCGTGCGTCGGGCTCCGCGCCGGTGACGCTCTTCCAGCCGTTGCGGGCCAGCGATTCCATGTCCACCTTCGTGGTCTGCAGCGCCTTGCGGCCCAGGCGCGAGAAGGCCAGCAGGTCGTCGATCAGGCGGCCCATGCGCAGGCCCTCGCCATGGACGATGCGCAGCTTGCGCTGGGCTTCCTCGCTGAGCTCGGCGCCGTGGTCCTCCAGCAGCGCGTCCGAAAAACCCACCACGCCCCGCAGCGGCGTGCGCAGGTCATGGGAGACCGAGTAGCTGAAGCCCTCCAGCTCCTTGTTCGCGCTCTCCAGCTGCGCGGTGCGCTGGGCCACGTGCTGCTCCAGCTCGGCGTTGAGCTGGCGCAGGTCGTCGTCCACGCGGCGGCGCTCCTCGGCCTCCTGCTCAAGCCGGCGCTGCGAGGCGGCCAGTTCCTGCTCGCGCTGCCCCAGCTCGGCCAGCATGCCGTTGAAGGACTCGACCAGCAGGCCCACCTCGTCGCGCGTGGTCTGGGGCACGCGCAGCGAGAAGTCGCGTGCCGCCACCACCCGGCGCGCGGCCGCGCTGACGGCCAGGATCGGCCGCGTGAAGGCGCGCTGCAGCCACAGCGACAGCAGGCCGGTGACGAACAGGCTGGCCACCATGACGCCGAGCAGGATGCCGAGGAAGTCGCGCAGGCGCTCCCTCAGCTCGTAGCGGCCGTTGAGGTAGACGGTGCCGACGATCTCGCCGTTCTCCACCACGCGCTTGAACACGATCACCTGCTCGCCGGCGATCTGGATGCCGTCGGCCTCGGGCAGGTCCGGGATCGCGAGGCGGGCGGCTTCGGCGCTGCGGTATTCGGCCACGCGCTTGCCGCGGGCGCCGTAGATGGCCGCCGCCTGCAGCCCGGCATGGCTGCGCAGCAGCTGCAGGTTCTCCTTGACGGCCTGCGCGTCGTCGAAGGCCAGGGCCGAGGCGCTGGCGCGGCCGAGGATCTCGGCCTGCGTGCCGAGGTCGCGCATCGCCTGCTCGCGGTAGTCGCCCATCTCGTACAGCGACAGGGCGGCGCCGGCCACCAGCAGCGCGCAGCAGACGGCGGCCAGCATCAGCAGCGCCATCTTGTAGCGGATCGAGCCGTTCACCCGGGACCACAGCGAAGCCATCGTCAGCGTTCCTCCCCCTGGATGACATGCTGCGCCACGGCGAGCAGCCGCGAGCTCATGCGCAGGCCCGCCCTCTCCACGCTGGGCAGCGCGATCTCGAAGCGCACGCGGCGGTCGACGATCAGGAAATTGATCATGCTGCCGCGCGGCATGGCCCCTTCGGCCTCGGTCACGATCAGCACCGGCCGGGCGGCGGCGGCGTCGCCGTGCCAGGCCTGCGCGCGGCCGACGAAGAGCAGGTGCAGCGGCGCGGCGGCTTCACCGGCCACCACCTTGCGGACCACGATGGCGCGCTCGCGCACCTTGCGGCCGGCGGTCAGCTGCGAGAGCTCGCCCAGCAGCGGCGAGGTGCCCAGCACGCCGATGACGAAGGGCGCATCGGGCCCGTCGAAGGCCCGCTCCGGCCAGTCCACATAGCCGGTGAACTTGTAGACGAAGGCAGCCTTCACGTGCGATTCGTCGGCGCCCTCGTCCGCCTGCGCCAGCGCCACGGCCGGCGCCAGGGCCTGCAGCAGGGCCAGGCCCAGCAGGCGGCGCCGTGCCGGGCTCACGGGTTCCATCGCAGCATCAGGAAGACCGAGCGCGCGATCTCGCTGCGGCCCGGGGCGGTGCCGTTCTCCGGGTGCGCGGGGTCCAGCAGGTTCTGCCCGGTCAGCGACAGGTCCAGGCCGCGGTTCACCTGCCAGACCCAGCTCAGGTCCAGCGCGGTGTAGGCCGGCACGACCGGATTGGGCAGCGCCCCGACGCGCCGCACGGCCACCTCCAGCGCCTGCTGCCGCGGCAGCTGCACATTGGCCCTGAGCTGCCACTGGTGGCCGGCGTCGTTGCCCAGGGCCGAGGGGCCGGTGGGGTCGGTACTGCCGGCCTGCACCGCCAGGTCCTTGTGCAGCAGGTCCAGCCCGGCGCTCAGCTGCAGCCACTGCAGCGGCTGCCAGCGCGCCCAGGCCTCCAGGCCGCGGGTCGAGCCGTCGATGCGGTTCTGCACCTGGGCGTTGGGCGGCTTCTGGCCGCTGCGCAGGCGGCTCCAGCCGTAGTGGTAGACGGTGGCCGAGAGGTTGATGTCGTGGCTGGGCTGGGCGCGGTAGCCGAGCTCGAACACGTTCGCCACCTCGGAGACGAAGTCCGGCCCGCCGGCGATGATGTAGGGTGGCTTCGGCGGCAGGCGCAGGTCGCGGTCCAGCCGGGCCGGCGCGCGCACCGCCCGCGACCAGCCGGTCCACCAGGTCTGCTGGGCGGATGGGGCCCAGCTCAGGCGCAGGCTGGGCAGGGTCTCCCAGCCGGTGTAGTCGTTGTGCTCCAGCTTCGTGCCGGCGATCAGGCTCCACTGCTCGGACAGGCGCAGGTTGTCCTGCACGAACAGGTTGCGCCAGTTCTGCGTGCTGCTGGCCGGCACGAAGGCGAAGAGCAGGCCGGGGGCGATGTCGTCGCGCGCCTGGCGCAGGCCGCCGCCCCAGTCGATCTGGTGCGCGCCGAGCACCAGGCTGTGCTGGAACTCGAAGTCCAGCACCTTCTCGCTGGGGCTGTACATGAAGCGGTCTTCGCGCTTGTTGCGGTCGTAGTAGCCCTGCAGGCGCAGCTTGGAGCCGCCCGCCAGCGTGCCGGTCCAGCGCGCCAGGATGTTGGCGCCGCTGGTCCTGATGCCGCCCAGGGCGACCGCCCCGAAGGCGCGGTCCTGCGTGTCTGCGTGGTAGGCGTCGCCGATGATCGACAGGCCCTCGCCGCCCTGCAGCCAGTCCATGCGGGCGCCGAGCTGGGCGCGGTGCGAGCCGTCGGCCACGGCGGCGCCGGCCTCGCTGTCGGTGTGCTGGTGCCGCTGCAGCTTGGCGTAGACGCGGAAGCGCCCGGTGTCGCCGAGGCTGCCGCCATAGCGCAGCGCGGCCAGCGATTCGAGATTGCCGCCGCCGGCCTGGGCGAGCAGGCCCTGGGTCTCCTCGGCGCTCTTGGTGACGATGTTGATCACGCCGTTCACCGCGTTCGTGCCCCAGACGCTGGCGCCGGGCCCGCTGATCACCTCGATGCGCGCCACGTCGTCGAGCAGCACGTCCTGCATGTCCCACTGCACGCCGGAGAAGTAGGGCGCGTAGACGGTGCGGCCGTCGATCAGCACCAGCAGCTTGTTGCCGATGGCGTTGTTGAAGCCGCGCGCGGTGATGGCGTACTGGTTCGCGTCGACCCGGGCCACCTGCAGGTTCGGCGCCAGGCTCAGCGCCTCGGGCAGGCGGCGCGCGCCGGAGCGGCGGATCGCCTCGGCGGAGATCACGTAGAGCGAGGCCGCCACCTCGCCGAGCTTCTCGCTGCGCCGGGAGACGGAGCTGACCTCGATGTTGGAGAGCTCCTCCAGCGACAGGTCGGCCAGGTCGGCCGCGGCCCGCGCCAGCGGCGACAAGGTGGCCAGCAGGCCGAGCGCGAGCAGGGCGCACGCGCCTCTCATCGGATGCCAACCTCCGACTGCGAGGTCAGCAGCTCCACCATCCGGTCGAAAGGCAGGGGCGGGCTGAACCAGTAGCCCTGCATCTCGTCGCAGTTGAGCTTGCGCAGGCACTGCGCCTGCTTCTCGGTCTCGACGCCCTCGGCCACCACCTTGAGCTGCAGCGAGTGGGCCAGCGAGATCACCGTGGACACCAGCGTCATGGTGCTGGCGTCGTTGAGCATCATGTGAACGAAGGAGCGGTCGATCTTGAGCGTCTGCACCGGCAGCGCGGCCAGGTAGCGCAGCGAGGAATAGCCGGTGCCGAAGTCGTCCACCGCGATGCTGACGCCGAGGTCGCGCACGCGGGTCAAGCGCACGATATTGGCCTCGATGTCCTCCATCACCAGGCTCTCGGTGATCTCCAGGTCCATGCACGGATGGCCGCCGCCGAGCTCGATGGCGTTGCGCACGGTGGTTTCGAAGTCGGCGCGCCGCAGCTGGATGGCGGAGACGTTGACGGCCACGCGCGGCACCCGGGTGAGGTGCAGCGCGCGCCAGCGCTTGTGGTCGCGCACGGCCTGCTGCATGGCCCAGGCACCCACCTCGACGATCAGCCCGATCTCCTCCAGCAGCGGGATGAACTGCGCCGGCGGGATCAGGCCGTTCTCGGGGTCCTGCCAGCGGATCAGTGCCTCCACGCCGAGGATGCGGCCGGTGGCGCCGTCCACCTTGGGCTGGTAGTGCAGCACGAACTCGTCGTTGCGCACCGCGCGGCGCAGGCGGTTCTCCAGCGCCAGCGCGCCGGCGATCTTGCGCGACATGTCCTGCGAATAGAACAGGTAGCCCTCGCCGCGCGTCTTGGCCTTGGCCGCGGCCGAGAGGGCGTGCTGGTAGAGCTCGTCGGCGCCGTCGCCGTCGTTCGGGAACAGGGCGATGCCGGCGCGTGCCGAGATGCGCAGCTCGGCGCCGGCGATGTGGAAGGGCTCGCCGAAGTAGAGGTCGGTGTAGCGCTCGATCATGCGCGCCAGTTCCTCCTCCGAGCGCATGTCGGGCACGATGATGGCGAAGTGGTCGGCGTCGATGCGGGCGTAGCGGTCGCTGTCGCCGGCATGGGCGATCAGGCGCTGCGCGAGCTGCTTGAGGAGGTCGTCGCCGCCGGCATAGCCCAGCGATTCGACGACGGTCTTGAAGCGGTCGATATTGAGCGCCAGCACGGCCAGCTTGCGGTGCGCGCGCCTTGCCGCGTTCAGGTACTGGGTCAGCCGCTCCATGAAGAGGCTGCGGTTGGCCAGGCCGGTGAGGGCGTCGTAGAAGGCCAGGTAGCTCAGCTTCTCGGACTTGTGGATGTGGTCCAGCGCGAACGACAGGTCGTTGCTCATCTCGCCGAGCAGGCGCTGCTCCGCGGCATCGAAGAAGTCGGCCTCGCCGGTGTGCAGCACCAGCAGGCCGAGCACCTGGCCCTCGACGACGATGGGCAGCGCGGCGGCGGCATGCAGCCCGCGCAGCTCGGCCGATGGCGAGCCCAGGTCGTCCTTGAACGCCGCCTGGCCGCCCGCGACGACCTCCGGTGCCAGGGTCGCCAGCACCCAGTCGCGGGCGGCCTGCGCCACGCCCGGCGCCAGGCTGGTGGCGGCCCGTTCGGCCAGCGCCACCGGCGTGCTGAGCGCGCCGGCCGGCCCCTCGACCAGCGCCACCCAGGCGTGCATGAAGCCGCCGGCCTCGACGGCGACGCGGCAGGCCTCCGCGAACAGCTCGTCGCGGCTCTGGGCCCGCACGATCAGCGAGCCGATGCCGCTCAGCAGCGCGTAGACCCGGTTGAGCCGGTTCACCTTGATCTCGGCGATCTTGCGCTCGGTGATGTCGACGATGGAGCCGGCCATGTAGGTCGGCTGGCCGGCCGCGTCGCGCAGCGCCTTGCCCTTGGCCTGCGACCAGCGGTAGCCGCCGTCCCGGTCGCGGGTGCGGAATTCGACTTCGTATGGGGCAGAAGTCTGCAGATGAAAGTCGATTGCAGCCTGAACGGCCTCCCGGTCGTCCGGATGCAGGAGCTCGAACCAGGAACTCCAGCGGTTGGCGATCTGCTCGTCGGCGTAGCCGTGGCGCTGCTTCCACTGGTGGGGGATGTAGGACTCACCGGTGTCGATCACCCAGTCCCAGACATCGCCGGTGGACGCGGCCAGCAGGAAGCGCTGCTCGCTGTGGTGCAGGGCGGCGGCGGTGCTGCGCTGCTCGCGGGCGCGTCGCACGTCGTCGAGTGCGCGCTCGACGGCGGGCCCGAGGCGCGCCATATTGTTCTTGAGCACGTAGTCGGTGGCGCCGTTCTTCAGCGCATTGATCGCGTATTCCTCGCCGATGGTGCCCGAGACGAAGATGAAGGGGGTGTCCGGCACCAGCTGCCGCGCGATCGCCAGCGCCGACATGCCGTCGAACAGCGGCATGCTGAAGTCCGACAGGATGATGTCCGGGACAAAGTCGCGGAGCGCCGCCCGGAAGGCGTCCTCGGTATCCACCCGCAGGCTGGTGCAGTCCAGCCCCGCCTTGCGCAAGGTGCGCACCGCCAGTTCGGCATCGTGTGCTTCGTCCTCGACGAGCAGGACCCTCATCAAGGCACCCCTCCGACCGGGGCGCTCCCGCGCCCGTCGGGCTTGGCGCCGCATGCGGGCATCGCCGCCGGCCGGCCCGGCATAGGCAGACTTCTCCTCCGATTCACACCCTCTCCCCCAGGCCTCACGGGCCATCGATGCTGTTCTCGGCTCGATGCTGTTCCAAGTCCCTCCATTGTGCAAGAGCAGCCCGGAATGGTTGCGCGTCGGCCGTGCGACAGCAGCCCAATATCGCCCAAGTCGGCGCGACGCCAGCCGGGGCGTGCCGTCCAGACGTATCCAGATGTAGGGCGCGGGACGGCTTGCCGGATTCGCTCGGATCCTTGCCCGATCCTGCGAACCCGCCGACGCCGCTGCTGCCGCGGCCGGCCGCCGGCCTAAGCTCGCGGCCGATTTCGAGACGTTCCGCAGTTCAACGCCACACAGGAAGGACCCCAGATGACCACGAGGCTCAGTATCAACGGCAAGGACCATGCGGTCACCGTCGACCCCGGCACACCCATCCTGTGGACGCTGCGCGACACGCTGGACATGACCGGCACCAAGTTCGGCTGCGGCGCCGCGCTCTGCGGCGCCTGCACGGTGCACCTGGACGGGCAGGCGATCCGCTCCTGCATCACGCCGATCTCGGCGGCCACCGGCAAGAAGATCACGACGATCGAGGCGGTGACCGGCGGCGGCGACCGCGTCGGCGACGCGGTGCACGCGGCCTGGGTCCGGCACGACGTGGCCCAGTGCGGCTACTGCCAGAGCGGCCAGATCATGAGCGCCACGGCCTTCCTGAAGTCCCTGCCCAAGGGCAGGCAGCCCTCGGCCGAGGAGATCGACGGCGCCATGGCCGGCAACATCTGCCGCTGTGGCACCTATGCCCGCATCCGCGCCGCGGTGGCCGACGCCGCCCGCGCGCTGGCCTGAAGGAGTCGCCACGATGATCCACGACACGACCCCGCCGCACTCCTTCCCGACGGAATGGCCTAACGCGCTGGCTCAGCTGATTCCCGACGCGCCGGCCAGCATGGCCGCGCCGACGCGGCGCAGCTTCCTCAAGATCGCCGGCTTCGCCAGCCTGGGAGGCCTTGCACTTGGCGCCTTCCCGCTGTCGTCGCTGGCCGACGAGCCCGCGGCGGCCGCCGCCCTGAAGCCCACCCAGCAGCCCTCGGCCTTCGTCCGCATCGACACCGACGGCATCGTCACCGTGACGATCAACCGGCTCGACTTCGGCCAGGGCGTGCAGACCGGCCTGCCGATGATCCTGGCCGAGGAACTCGATGCCGACTGGAGCAAGGTCCGCAGCGAGCACGGCAGCAACGATCCCGCCTACGTCGACCCGGTCGCCGGCATGCACATCACCGGCGGCTCCAGCGCCATCCGCAACAGTTTCATGCAGTACCGCGAGCTCGGGGCGCGGGCCCGCGCGATGCTGGTCTCGGCGGCGGGCCGGCAATGGAAGCTCGATCCCGCCACGCTGCGCACCGAGGCCGGCCAGGTCATCGCGCCGGACGGCCGCCGCGCCGGCTATGGCGAGCTGGCCGAGGCCGCGATGCAGCTGCCGGTGCCGGCCACGGTGGCGCTCAAGTCGCCCAGCCAGTTCCGCCTGATCGGCCAGCCGACGACGCGGCTCGACGCCAAGGCCAAGAGCAGCGGGCGGCAGTCCTACGGCATCGACACCCGCCGGCCGGGGCAGGTGACGGCCGTGGTGGCCCGCCCGCCGGTTTTCGGCGCGAAGCTGGTGTCGGTGGACGACAAGGCCGCGCGTGCGGTACCCGGCGTCAAGGCCGTGCTGCGCGTGCCGGCCGGCAAGGGGCTGGAAGTGGTGGCGGTGATCGCCGAAGGCTACTGGCCGGCCCACCAGGGCAGGGCGGCGCTGAAGCTGCAGTGGGACAGCAGCGCCGTCGAGAAGGTGGACAGCACGCGGCAGCTGGCGCAGTACCAGGCGCTGGCGCGGCAGCCGGGCGCCGTCCACTTCGATGCGGACGTGTCGGCGCTCGCTAAGGCGCCGCGCAGCATCGAGGCCGAGTTCGTCTTCCCCTACCTGGCGCATGCGGCCATGGAGCCCTTGAACTGCACGGTGAAGATCGGTGCCGATGCGGCCGAGCTCTGGCTCGGCACGCAGTTCCCCGGCCAGGACGGCATCGCCGCGGCTGCCGCGCTGGGGCTGAAGCCGGAGCAGGTCCGCATCCAGGTGCAGATGGCCGGCGGCGGCTTCGGCCGCCGGGCCACGCCGGGCAGCGAGCTGGTCGTCGAGGCCTGCCAGGTGGCCCGGGCGGCGCGCGCCGCCGGCATCGACGCGCCGGTGCGCACGCTGTGGAGCCGCGAGGACGACATCCGCGGCGGCTTCTACCGCCCGATGCATGTCCACCGCGCGCGCATCGGCTTCGACGAGCAGGGCAGGGTGCTCGGCTGGGACCACGTCATCGTCGGGCAGTCCATCGTGATGGGCACGATGTTCGAGCCCTGGCTGGTGAAGAACGGCATCGACGGCTCGACCGTCGAGGGCATGCGCGAGCCCTACGCGCTGCCGATGCGGCTGAGCGTCCATCATCCGAAGGTCAACGTGCCGGTGCTCTGGTGGCGCAGCGTGGGCTCCACCCACACCGCCTTCGTGATGGAGACGCTGGTCGACGAGATCGCCCGCGCAACGGGCCAGGACCCGGTGGCCTACCGGCTGAAGCTGTTCGATGAAGGTGCCCGGCGCCATCGCGCGGCGCTGCAACTGGCGGTGGAGCGCAGCGGCTACGGCAAGCGCAAGCTCGCGGCGGGCCGGGCCTGGGGCGTGGCCGTCCACGAGTCCTTCAAGACCGTGGTGGCCTACGTGGTCGAGGCGTCCGTGCAGGACGGGCGGCCCGTGCTGCACCAGGTCACCGCCGGCGTGCACTGCAACCTGGCGGTGAACCCGCGCAGCATCGAGGCGCAGATCCAGGGCGCGGCGCTGATGGGGCTCTCGACCTGCCTGCCGGGCGCGGCGATCACGCTGAAGGAGGGCGTGGTCGAGCAGAGCAACTTCGGTGATTTCTCGGTGCCGCGCATGCCGGACATGCCCGAGGTGGCGGTGCACATCGTCCCCAGCGCGGATCCGCCGACCGGCCTGGGCGAGCCGGGCCTGCCGCCGCTGGCACCGGCCTTCGCGAACGCGATCGCATCGCTGACCGGCAAGCCGCTGCGGGCCTTGCCCTTCGCCATGGCGTGAGGCGGATCGCGGCACACTCCGTCGCATGGAAACATTCGAATGGATCATCCTGCTGTTGTTCTCCGCCGCGGCGCTGGCTGAACTGGCCCGTCGCATCGGGGCGCCGTATCCGACGCTGCTGGCCCTGGGCGGCGCGAGCCTGGCCTTCGTGCCGCATGGCCCGCGCTGGGTGCTCGATCCCGAGCTGGCCCTGACGCTGTTCGTGGCGCCGGTGCTGCTGGATGCCGCCTACGACACCTCGCTGCGCGACCTGCGCGCGAGCTGGCGGCCGGTCACGGGCCTGGTGCTGGCGGCGGTGGGCACGACCGTGGCGGGCGTTGCGCTGGCCTGCCACTGGCTGATGCCCGGCATGCCCTGGGCCGTCGCCATCGCGCTGGGGGCGATCGTCGCGCCGCCCGATGCCGCGGCGGCCACGGCCGTGATGCGCCAGGTCGGCCTGCCGCACCGGGTGATGAGCATCCTCGAGGGCGAGAGCCTGCTCAACGATGCGAGCGCGCTGCTGGTCTACCGCATCGCCCTGACGGCCGCCATCGTCGGGCCGCTGGGCTTCGGCGACTACCTGCCGGTGTTCCTGCTCACCGTCTTCGGCAGCCTGGCGGCAGGCGTCGTGCTGGGCTTCGTGCTGCGGCCGCTGAACAGCGTGCCGCAGCATGTGCCGACCTCGCTGATCATCCAGTTCGCCAGCACCTTCGGCGTGTGGATCCTGGCCGAACGGCTGGGCCTGTCGGGCATCCTGACCATGGTCGCCTTCGCCATGACGCTGGCCCGCGGCGGCGGCCCGGGCTTGCCGGCCCGCATGCGGGTGCCGATCCTGGCGGTCTGGGAGACGGTGGTCTTCGTGCTCAACGCGATGGCCTTCGTGCTGATCGGCCTTCAGCTGCGGCCGATCTGGGAGCGCCTGGGCGATGGCACCGCGCGGGCCGGTGCGCTCGCGATCGCCGGCGCGGTGCTCGCCGTCGTGATCGTCATGCGCTTCCTCTGGGTGATGGGCTACAGCACGGTCGCGCAGCGCTGGAGCACGGCGGGCGGCAAGGCGAACTGGCGCAGCGGCATCGTCGTGTCCTGGGCCGGCATGCGCGGGATCGTCACCCTGGCGGCAGCGTTTGCGATTCCCGAGACCTTGCCCGGCGGCGCGCCGTTTCCGTATCGGGACCAGGTGCTGCTTTGCGCCTTCGCGGTCGTGTTCGGCACGCTGGTGCTGCAGGGCCTGACCATCAAGCCGTTGATCCGGCTGCTGAAGGTGCGCGAATCGGACGACCCGGTGGCCGCCGAAGTGCGCAGCGGCCGCACCGCGGTCTACCGCGCGCTGATCGCCTCGATCGGCGACGAGGACTCGCTGCATGCCAGGCTGCTGAGGAAGGAATACCAGGCCGTCGTGGACCTGAACGCCGCGGACGGCGCCTCGGAGCCGCTCGGCGAGGTGCCTGGCGGGCCGCTGCGGCGCCGGGCCATCGCCGCGGCTCGGCAGAAGGCCGTCGAATTGCGCAGCCGGGAAGTGATCGGGGATCTGGCCTACCGCATCCTGGTGCAGGAGCTGGACTGGGCCGAGCTGGCGGCGGGCGGAGGGACGCCGGGGACGGCGGCGTGAGCCATGGTCCGCTGCACGCGAGTACTGGCCTGATTCAGCCGTCGATGTCCCGCAGCGCCTGCCGGGCCTCGAGGCGTCCCGGCTGAGCCTGCACCAGTGCGTCGAGCAGGGCGCGGGCGGCTCCAGGGTCGACCCGTCCGAGCGCGCGGGCCATGCGCAGCAGCGGGTCGTAGGCGGGGCGGAAGTCCGGGCTCGTGTGCAGCACCTCCAGCAGCGGCTGCCGCAACTGGGCCAGCATCCGGCGCACGTCGGCGCTCGGCGCGATGCCGCGGCCGATGTCCAGGTAGCGGTCGCGGGCAGCCCAGTAGGCGGCCAGCCGCGGCGAGCCGCCGTCGACCAGCTCGGCGGGCTCGACGTGCAGCTGGTGCAGCAGCGCGACCAGGCGGTCTGCCGGCGCGCCCTCCGGCGCATAGGTGATGCGCGGGGCGCGGTAGGCGACGACCGGGCGGTCGTCGGTGTTCAGCGGCGCGTCACCGGCGAAGCGGTGCAGCGCGGCCGGGCCGGCGACGAAGCTGCCCAGCAGTGCGTACTCGTCCTCGATGCCGAAGGCGGCCGGGCTCTCGGGCCAGGCCGCCTGCGCCAGCCGTTCATGCAGGCGCGCCGGATCGAAACGGCCTGCGTGGGCCACCAGGCCCAGCACCGGCGTGGCGAGGCTGTTGCTGGCCAGCAGGGCCGCGCCGTCCGGGTAGACGGCCATGAAGGAGCGCACGATGCTGCGCAGCGTGTCGAGGTCCAGCTGGTGCAGCGGCAGCCACTGGCAGAACAGCCCGCCTTCGGCCAGGCGCCCGCGCACCGCCGCGAAATGCTCGACCGTGTAGAGCGAGCCGGAGCCGCTGCGGGCCGGGTGGAAGTTGTCGGAGACGATGACGTCGTAGCGGCGGGCGGTGGCGCGCACATAACGCCGCGCATCGGCTGACAGCAGATGCAGCCGACGGGGCGCCAGCGCCTGCGTGAAATGCCCGGAGGCGGCGATCACCTCGGGCAGCAGCTCGACGGCATCCACCGAGAGGGTCGGGTCTTGCGCCGCCGAGGCGGCCGTCACGCCGGTGCCCAGGCCCAGGAACAGCGCCTGCCGGGGCTGCGGATGCAGCAGCAGCGGCAGCAGCGCCTGGCGTGCGTCGACCAGCCGGCTGCTGCTGGAGCCTTCCTGCTGGCGGTTGTCGATGCGCAGCCGCGAGACGCCCTGCTCGTCTTCCACCACGCTGACCGCCGCCAGCGCGCCCTCGCGGTAGCTGACGATGCGCCCGCCCTCCGGCAGCTCGACGAAGGCCAGCGGCGGCGCGGCGAGCGCCAGCACGGCGGCGGCCACCGCCGGCAGGGCGACCATGAGGCGTTTCTCGACCAGCGGCAGATAGCCGGCCGCGACGATCAGCAGAGCCGCCTTCGCGCCCAGTGCCGGCGCGGCCAGCACACCGAACAGCAGCGGCGCCAGCGCCGCGCCCAGCGTGTTGAAGCCCAGCGCGCGGCCGAAGCCGGCGCCGGCCTGCTGCGCCTCGTCGGCCAGCGCGCTGAACAGCGCGCCCATGGCCAGCGTCGGCAGGAAGAAGGCCGCCATGGCCAGCAGCACCTCGGCCGCCACGGCCCCGGCCATGCCAGCCGGCAGCAACGCCAGCACGCCGGTCTTCAGCGCCTCGGCGCCCCACAGCGCGCCCGCGCCGAGCAGGCAGGCCAGCGACTGCGCCACCAGCAAGGTGTCGCGCGAGACTCGTCCGCGGCCCCAGCGCGCCCAGGCGGCGGCGCCCAGCGCGCTGCCGACGAGGTAGACCGCCAGCAGCAGCGCGAAGGTGTAGACCGTGTCCTCGGCCACCTGGCTCAGCACCCGCACGACCAGCACCTCGTAGCCGATGCCCAGCAGACCGGTCAGCGCCAGGCGGGCCAGCGGTGCGGTGGCGGCATCGGCTGAAGGGAGCGGTGTCTCGTGCGCCGTGCGGAAGCTGCGCCAGGCCGCCACCGCGCAGAACAGGTTCAGCGCCACGCACAGCCCCGCCGTGCGCGCCAGGCCCCAGGCCGGCACCAGCCAGAAGGCGGTGGCCAGCACGCCCAGCACCGCGCCGAAGGTGTTGAAGGCGTAGAGCAGGGCGATCGAGCGCGAGGCCCGCAGGCCGGCCGTCATGCGCTCCATCGCCGGCAGCGTGGCGCCCATTGCCGCGGTGGCCGGCAGCAGCAGCAGGAAGCTGCCGCAGAAGGCGACCGCCCATTGCCACCCGGGCGCCGGCTGCTCGCCGACCCAGCGCGCGGCCCAGGCGCTGAACGGCGCCATGCCGAACACCAGCACCAGGCCCCACAGCGCGATCGCCAGCTCGCAGCCGGCATACCAGCGCCGCGGCCGGGTGCTGCGCTCGATGCGCGGGCCCAGCGCCAGCGCGCCCAGCGCCAGGCCGCCGAAGAAGGCGGCCACCACCGCCAGCACCGCTGCCGCCTCATGCCCCAGCCACAGCGCGCCCTGCTGGGTCCAGACGATCTGGTAGCCCAGGCCCGCGAAGCCCGAGGCCAGCATCAGCGCGGCCGGCAGCGCCCTGTGCCGGTTCGTCATCATCCGCTGAACCTGACCGTGTAGCCCCAGGACTCCAGGCGCACCGGGATCGCGTTGAAGGCCAGCGAGATGCGTCGAGATCCGGCGTTAGGCGGCACCGCATGCATCATGTAGCTGGGGAAGAGCACCAGGTCGCCGGGCGCCGGATCGGGGCTGACCCACTTCTCGGCGTTGTAGGGGCCGGTGACCATGCCCGGGTGGTCGTTCTTGAACGAGAAGTCGTGGCCGCCGGGCGACTTCATGAACACGGTGCGGGCAGACTCGTGCGTCGGCGTCAGGTAGATCACGCCGGAGGCGAAGCTGTTGGCGTGGTTGTGCATCGCCTGGTGGCCGCCGGTGTCCAGCACGTTGACCCACATCTCCTTGATCGACCAGCCCATGCGCTCGCCGAACAGCAGCGCGCCGAACTCGGCGATCTTCGGCGTCACGAGGCCGGCCACGTCGGCCAGCAGCGGGCTGTCGGCGGGCTTGAGCATGCGCGTGTGGGACAGCTTCGCGCTGGCGTTGTTGTCCTGCACCGCCTGGGCGCCGAAGTGCGCCGCTAGCGCGGCGGCCAGCGGCGGCGGCAGCACGCCGGGCGCGCGCATGAAGGGCGTGGGGAAGAGGGGGATGACTTCGTCCATGTGAGGCGAGACTTCAGGCGAGGATGGCCGCGATGCGCAGCCAGGACCAGTAGGCGGCGCAGGCGCCGATCAGGTAGAGCAGGGCGGTGCGCAGCCGCGCGGCCGCGGGCCAGCGCGCGGCCAGCTTCCACAGCGCCCAGCACAGGCCCAGCGTCATCAGCTGGCCGATCTCCACGCCGAGGTTGAAGCTCAGCAACGCCACCGTCAGGTGCTGCTCGGGCAGGCCGATCTCCTTGAGCGCGCCGGCGAAGCCCAGCCCGTGGACCAGGCCGAACAGGAAGGCGATCAGCGCCGGCCAGCGGCGGGCCAGCGTGTCGCGCCGGTGCAGCGCCTCGCCGGCCACCAGCACGATGGACAGCGCGATCGCCGCCTCCACCGGCGGCGGCCGCAGCACCAGCCAGCCGAGGGCGCTGCTCGCCAGCGTCAGGCTGTGCGCGGCGGTGAAGGCGGTGATGGTCCACAGCAGCCGGCGCCGGAAGCCCACCAGGAACAGCAGGCCGACCACAAACATCAGGTGGTCGACGCCGGTCAGGATGTGCTCGACGCCCAGCACCGTGTAGGCCGAGGCGACCTGGCCGGCGCCGCGCAGGTCGTCGGCCGCGCCGTAGAGCTGCACCGCGGGCTGCGCGGCGGTCAGCGTGTAGACGCGGGCCTGGCCGTCGAGCCAGAACACCTTGACCAGCGCGGCCGAGTAGCTGCGGCCCACGCCCTCGACGGCCAACTCGCCGGCCAGGCCCTCGGCGCCGCAGTGCAGCGCGTTGGGCTGCTCGGCATCGACGCGGCAGTGGCCGGGCCAGCGCGGCCGCAGTTGCGCGTCGACGGAGCCGCGCTCGCTGGCCGTCCATTGCCAGATGAACTCGCCGTGCGCGGTCTCGCGCAGCTGCATCTCGGCCATGCTCATCTCATGGGCGCGGGCGCCGGCGGCAAGCAGCAGCGCCAGCAGCAGGAAGGACAGCAGGCGGCTCATTTCGCCTCGGTCCTGATCGTGTACTTCTTGGCCAGCGCGGCGACGGCCGCGCTGCGCTGCTCGGACAGCACCGCATCGGTCCAGTCCTGCACGACGACGTTGCGCAGCAGCGCGAAATCGGCCGGGCGCGCCGGCGTGGCGGCGTCCAGGCGCACGGCGCGCCAGCCGTCCTGCGTCGCCAGCGCGCGCCATTCGCCGCCGGGCGGCGCGGCCTCCAGCGCCCGGGCGAACTCGTCACCGTAGCTCTGCACGAGGTTGGCATGCGGGCGGTTCTTGAAGACGCGCAGGCCGGCCCTGGCATCGCCCGGCGTGCCGCCGTTCAGCGCGGCGACGAAGGCGCGCACCTCGGCCTCGGAGGGCCGGCCTTCCAGCGCTGCCTCCTGGAAGTCGTAACGGGCAGGTTCATCGTACTTGGCGCGGTGGGCCTCGAACCAGGCGCGCAAGGTCTTGTCCTCGACCGGCGGCAGCTTGACGTTGGCGTCGACCACGCTCAGCGCCTTGAAGATCACCCGCTCGCGGATCGCGGGGTCGCCCTTGTCCACCTGCATCGCCAGGCCTTCGCGGTAGAGCACCTCGTTGTCGAGCCAGACGCGGCGCAGCGCCGCAAGCTCCGCGGCGTCGGGCGCGCGGCCGCGGGCGGCCGTGAAGACCGCGACGGCCTCCTTGTCGACCTCGGCGCCGACGACGATCGTCGACGGATCGTCGGCGCGCGAGAGCTGCAGGGCGTGGTCCACGCCGAACAGCAGGCCGCCGAGCAGGGCGAAGTGCAGCAGCGGCTCGCGCAGCCAGGCGTGCGGAGCGCGGCGCGGCGCGGCGGAAACATCATCATCGGAGGCGAAGCTGGTATCCATGGGCCTGAAAGTCAAAAGGCGCCGCACGGCGAACCGTGCGGCGCAGGGGAGGAACGAAAAACGATCAGCAAGTATCCGGGCGTTTACTTCAGGCCGGCGACGGCGGTGCCGCCCTGCACCTCGATGTAGATCGGGTTGCTGTAGAACCACAGGTCGGACCAGGCCGCCACGTCGTAGGCCACCATCTTCTGGCCGCTGACGACCGGCAGGTGCGTCGGGCAGCCGTCGATGGCGGTGCCGGTGTAGGTCGTGCCGGTGGCCGGCACGTTGGTGCCGACGGTGGTGCAGGGGATGCGCAGCTTGGTGGTGTCGTTGGCGTTGGTGTAGAGGTCGGCCATCGGGTTGCCGCTGGCGTCGGTCTCGTAGGGCACGGCGGCCGGCAGGTTGCTGCCGCGCAGGCGCACGTATTGCGAGGCGCTGACTGCCGGGATGCGGTAGGTCATCTTCACGAAGGCCGTGTTGTCCACGCCGGACTGCACCGTGGTCCAGGCCGCCGCGCCGTTGCCGGAGAAGGTCTTGATCACCGCGGCGCTGGTGTTCTTGGCGGCGGCGGGGACGACGCTCAGGTCGGCCGTCGTGCCGTCGGTGCGCAGCCAGGCGGTGTTGCGCGGCCATTCGCCCGAGTAGTCGGCAGCGCCAGGCGTCCTGTAGCCGGTGACCATGCCGCGGATCAGGTCGATGTGGTCCAGCACCGGCATGTTCAGCGGCTGGCTCACGCCGATCTGGGCGAGCGAGGGGTTCGGGAAGGTGTAGGGCGAGTAGTTGGTGCCGGCCGGGTCGCGGGCCACCACGGTGACGACGATCTCGGCGCCCGGGCGGACGGCGAGCTTCTCGCCCATCGTCGCGCAGCCGGCGGTGTCGATGTCGGTGTTGTTGGTGGCGGCGGCCACGGCGATCGCCTCGACGGCGGCATTCGTGCGCGCCGCGATGCCCGGGTAGGACACGCAGGCGACGAAGGCCAGGCGGTCGATCAGCTGGCCGCTGGCGACGAAGCTGTTGCCGGTGCGCAGGCCGTCGACGATGGTCTGCGGGCGCAGCTTGTTGCCGCCGTTGCGCACCATCACGTAGTCGCGTGCGTACTCGCCGGGGTAGAAGTCCTGCGTGGAGCGGCGGTCGTCAGGACCGAAACTGCCGCGGTTGTGCCAGTCGGAGCTGGCGAAGTACCAGAAGTTGCGGCCCTCGCCGAGCAGCGCGTCCCACACGCCGCCGACGATGCCCGCATAGACGCCGGTGCCGCCGAAGGTGGTGCCGCCGACCGAGTCGACCTTGGTGCTGCCGAAGGTGTTGCGGTTGACCTGGTACTCGCCGCGGTTGGCCGAGGCACCATGGCCCGGCTGCGACTCGAAGCCGAAGGCGACCATCGGCGCGGTGTTGTTGAAGTTGCGCAGGTGCTCGATGTTGAAGCCCTGGTTGCCGTCGGCGTAGAAGGGGCCGGCGCGCTCCAGGTGGGCCGGCACGTAGTAGCTGCCGGTGGCGTGGTTCTGGGCCATCCACTTCAGCGCCTCGAGCGTCTTCAGGTGGCCGCGATCGCCGGTGCCGGTGCCGCCGGCGGGCATCAGCTTCTGGGCGGTGGCGTCCCAGCTGATGTCGGCCGTGCTGTTGCTGCCGGCGACGGCGCAGTTCCAGTTGTTGCCGACGTTGGAACCGGTGGTGTTGCCGCGGCTCTTGTCGGTGTCGCCGCGGTCGAAGCAGTAGGACCACTGGGCCAGCGCGGTGGCGTTGCCCAGGGCGCTGTACGGGCCGCTGGCGGGCAGCGAGGCGGTCTCGGTGGCGAGCGGGATCTGGCCGGTGATCACCGACATCGAGGTGTGCTCATGGCCGGCCACGACCGACTCCATGCCGATGAAGACCGGCAGGTTCTTGCTGGCGTTCAGGTACTCGATCAGCGGGTACTGGTATTCCTGGATGGACTGCCAGCGCCACATATTGCCGTTGCCGCCGACACCGCCGCCGTCGCCCTTGATGGCAGCCGCGCCCACGCTGGCGGCCCAGGTCGTCGTCGGGCCCTGGCCGGCCGTGTAGGGGTAGGCAGGGGTGGCCAGCGTCGCGTCCTCGACCAGCGTGCAGTTGCGGTTGCCGTTGCCGCCGTGGCCGGCTTGCACGAACCAGTCCAGGCCCCAGGGGGTGTCGCCCTTGTCGGTGGACTTCTTCACCAGCTTCTGCATCGAGATGGAGCCATCGGAGCAGGTGGTGTGGTTGTGGAAGTCGCCGGCGACGTACTTGCCGGGCGTCTTCGTGCCTGCGGTGGCGGCGGTCGGCGCCACCGACGCGGTGGTCGTGGCAATGAGGGCGAGCGCGGCGAGGGCCACGTCGCGGTGGGCGAATCGGTTTTGCATGGGGGCTCGTCGGTTGTGAAGAACGTCACGCAGGCTAAGCAGCGCTTTTGACGACCCCGTGACAAATGTCTCGCGACGTGAAGAACGGTGGCTCGGTGTTAACACCATGTTGCTGCGTCATGGAGCTGTCTTGATCGGCTGCCTAGACTGCGCTCGCCTTGAATCACCGCTTCATTCCTTCAGTCATCCAACGCATCCAGGAGAGATCCATGACGAGCAGCAAGTTCGCCTCCCTCGCGCTCGGCGCCGCCCTGATGGCCGCCGCGCCGGCCTTCGCCGCCAACACGACGATCGACTTCGAGGGCGCCACGTCCTTCAGGTCGATCATGGACTTCTACAACGGCGGCAGCGACGACGCCGGCGTGGCGGGCCCGGCCAACTTCGGCGTGTCCTTCACCGGCGCCGCGATGGCCCTGGCCAACGACGAGCTGGGCCCGTATTTCTCCAACGCCCCGACGCCGGGCACCGTGATGTTCGCCACCGACGCCAGCGCCGTGATGAACGTGCCCGCCGGCTTCGTCGGCACGCTGTCGTTCTGGTATTCGTCCACCGCGGCCACGGCGGACGCCGTCACCATCTACAGCGGCACGGACGGCGGCGGCACGCTGCTGAAGTCCGTCAGCCTCGCCGAGAACGCCACACTGGGCGGCTGCAGCGACTCGCCGTACTGCAACTGGCAGCAGGTCACGCTGGCCTTCGACGGCACCGCGCACTCGGTGTCCTTCGGCGGCGGCGCAGGCACGGCGGCCTTCGACAACGTCACGGTCAGCGCCGTGCCCGAGCCGGCCACCTTCGGCATGCTGGCCCTGGGCCTGGGCGGCCTGCTGGTGGCGGCGCGCCGCCAGCGCCGCGGGTGATCGTCATCCGCAGCGCCATCGCCGCAGCGGTGCTGCTGCTCGGCGCGGCGGCGCCGGCGCAGGCGGCAGCGGCCGCACCGGGCCGTTGCGAGGCCCCGGACACGCCCGGTGACTACCGCGACGTCGTCTGCCCGCTGACGGCGCAGCCGCAGCGCCTGCGCTTCGTCGCCCGTTTCTCGGGCGGGCACGACGACACCCAGGCCTGGCTGACGGCCAGCCTGGACGGCGTGGAGCTGAGCTGCGCGCCGGGCAGCAAGCCGCGGCTGATCGGCGAGGACGGCGATGTCTTCATCGACTGCCTGCTGCCGCTGAATGCCAGCCCCGCGCCGCGGCGGCTGGAGATCGCGCTCAAGTGGAGCCATGCCCAGTACACGGGCATCGAGCTGCTGAGCGAGTAGGGCCCGCGCCCGGCACATAGCCCCGGGCCGGCAGGCTCCACCAGGCGGCGAGCGAACGCTCGTCGACCCTCAGCCCGCCCGCCAGCCGTGCCGAGACGAAGGCGGCCTGCGCCCAGCCTCGCTCGCCGAGGCAGGCCTTCCAGTCCAGGAAGGCCTGCATGGGGGCGGGCCGCAGCCAGACGTCCCAGCAGTCCTCGGCGGGATCGAGGCGCTTGAGTTCCTCATGCACGGCATCGGCCAGGCGGCGCAGGCGGCGGGTCGAGGCCTCATCAGGGCAGGCGGGGCGGAAGTCGCGCACCAGCGCGTTCTTGCCGGCCGGCCGCGCCGCTGCCAGCGTGAACAGGCGCTGGATCTGCTGGCACGCCAGGCGCACCGAATGCACGGGCAGCGGCGCGCACAGCGGCAGCACCGGCGCCATCGCATGGCGGGTCGCGAAGGCCGGCCCCAGCATCAGCGCGGCGAGCCGCTGCCATTGCGCCGGCGTGAGCTGGCCGTCGCCGGCATCGGCCTGGCGCGAGCGCAGCAGCACCTCGTCGAAGCTCAGCGCGCCCTTGGCGCGGTTGGCGCGCGTGCTCATCACCGCGAGATTGCCGGCCGCGTAGGCGCCGTCGTTGTTGAGGCGGTCGATCGACCAGTCCGTGTCCCGGCCGCTGCCGTGCGTCAGGCGCTCGCGGGTGACGGGGCAGTGCTCGATGTCGAGCTCGCGCAGCAGCTCGGCGCTGACGTCGGCTGCCACCGCGCGGCCGCGTTGCCAGGCCCCCAGGCGCAGCTGCAGCCATTTGCGCTGGAAGCGGTCCGGCACGCGCCTGGCATGGCCGGCCGCCGCGGCGGCCCTGAAGCCTTCGGTGATGCAGGGTGCCCAGTCGGGCTGCAGGGGCAGCCGCGTCAGGCAGTGGTAGTCGTGGCCGAGCTCGCGCCCGAGCTCCGCGATCGTGGTCTCGTCGGATAGATCCATGGCGATGGAAGCCTCCTCGTCCGGGCGCCGATGGCGCACCGGTTCTCAATGGCGCATGAATGGCGCCGCCGGGCAGCGGCGCGCCAACAAGGGCTCGGGGCCCTGCGAGGAAGTCAGGCGGCGGGAGGGCGCTCGGCCGGCCGCGGTATCGCGCTGTGCCAGGCGTGGCGGGCCGGCCTCGGCCAGGTCCCGCGGCGGCCGGGCGCAGGCGGGACGAGCAGGGCGGCCGGGAGCGCGAAGTGCAGCATCGCGCTGCCGAGGGCCGCGGCGCTGGCGAGGCCGTCAAGGGCGGCCTGGGCGGTGCCGCCTTCGAGCGCGATCACGCTGCCGTCGTCCGGATCATGGAAGTGCCGTTCCAGGGCCGCGTGTTCGTGGACATGCGCATGGGGCAGGCCCTGCGTGTGCTGGCGGGCGTGGCGAGGGTCGTCCAGCTGCTGCAGCGCCAGTTCCAGCGCGGCGGTGCGCATGCGCTGCTGCTGTTGTTGTTGCTGTCCCCGCGCCTGCTCATGCCAGTGGCGCAGGAGCGAAGAGGCGCTGGCGAGCAGCGAGGGGCCGGCCACCGCCATCAGGGCGGGCGTGGCGTGCCGGTGCGTCGGCCCGACCATCCGCAGCAGCGTGCTCGAACAGCCGTACACCAGCAGCGCCAGCACCAGCACGAGCAGGGTCGCGCTGCGCCCCGCACTGCGGTGCGCGGCAAGATCGCGGGCGATACGGTGCAGCGGCATGGATTCGACGGGAACGGTGTCGCGCAGCGTAAGGGGCGATTGCGACCGTTGTGTGAAGGATCGAGTGATAAAAGTGTGTAAACTGAATATACGGTTTATACGTAAAGGAAAAGCGAGATGAACAAGACGAGCGAAGCATCGGGCCAGACGACCGCCCCGGCACGCAAGGCAGCGAGCAGGGCCGGAACGGCCAAGCCGGTGAAGGCGGCACCGAAGCCGGTGGCTGCTGCGCCCGCCAAGGTGGCAAAGACGGCCGCAAAAACCGCAGCCAAGGCCGTTGCAAAGACCGCCGCAAAGGCTTCGCCCAAGCCCGCCAAGATCAAGCTCGTGCGCGACAGCTTCACCATGCCTTCGGACGAGTACGCGCTGCTGGGCGAGCTGAAGCAGCGGGCGCTGGCCGGCGCGCATCCGGTCAAGAAGAGCGAGCTGCTGCGGGCCGGCGTCAAGCTGCTGGCCGGTCTCGGCGATGCCGCGCTGCTGCGCGCGCTGAAGCAGGTGCCGACCCTCAAGACGGGCCGGCCCAAGGCGAAGTAGGGCGCCCCGTCAGGCGCCGTCCGCCGCGCTGCGGCGGCGCCCGCGAGCCAGGGCCGGGATGGCGCTGGCCAGGGCCAGCAGCCACAGGCCCGACATGGCGCCGCCGCCGCCCCCGCTCTCCGCGGGCGCCGGAGCTGGAGCCGGAGCTGGCGAG
>NZ_LYVQ01000020.1 GCF_001984095.1 Pelomonas sp. KK5 | reverse complement strand
AGGTGTCGTTCCAGTTGGTGGGCGGGGCGCCATGGGGGGCGGCGGCCTCGTCGGCATGAACGGCGGCGGCGCAGGCCAGCAGCGCGGCGGCGGCGATCGTGGTCTTCATCATGTCTGTCTCTCTCCGGGTTCTTGTGGTTGAGGTGAAGAAAAGAAAAAGGGGCGTGCAGGGGCCTCACCGCGAGCGGGTGATGGCGACGAAAGGCGTGGGAGTGCCGGGACGGCCGGAGCCGTCAGCGCGGAGGAAGTGGGGTGTGCGATTCCATCAGCCGTGTCTCCTGGGGTGCTCGCATGGACGCGGCGACTCCCTGTTGTTGTCACGCGGGCCCGACGAGGCTCCGCTTGGGCTGAAGGTTATGAAAAAGGGCCGTGGAAGGCCCTGCACAAAACGAAGGTTCGCCTGTACTTTTATCTTTGGACGCCGAACACCTGGCGCAGATAGGCCAGGAAAGTCTGGTCGTCGCACAGCGTCTTGCCGGGGCTGTCGGAGAGCTTGGCCACCGGCTGGCCGTTGACATGGGTCAGCTTCATCACGATGTTCAGCGGCTGCAGGCCCACGTCGTTCGTCAGGTGCGTGCCGATGCCGAAGCCCAGCTGCGTGCGATCGCCGAAGTGCCGGTACAGGGAAATGGCGGTCTCGATATCGAGGCCATCGGAGAACACCAGACGCTTGGTGTGCGGGTCGATGCGCAGCTTCGCGTAGTGGGCCAGCGCCTTCTCGCCCCAGACGACCGGGTCGCCCGAGTCGTGGCGCAGGCCGTCAAAGAGCTTGGCGAAGTAGAGATCGAAATCGGCCAGGAAGGCGTCCATGCCGATCACGTCGGTCAGCGCGATACCCAGGTCGCCGCGGTACTCCTGCACCCAATCCTCCAGCGCGGCCTTCTGGTGGTCGCGCAGGCGCACGCCGAGACCCTGGTACATCTGCAGGTACTCGTGCGCCATCGTGCCGATCGGCACCAGGCCGAGGTCGCGCGCCAGCTGCACGTTGGAGGTGCCCTTGAAGACGGCCGAGGCCTGGTCGCGCAGCGTCGTGACGACCTCGCGCTGCCAGTCGCCGGCGAAGCGGCGGCGCACGCCGAAATCGAACAGCTCGAACGGGTGGGCCAGCGGCGCCGCACGACCGAACTCATGCAGCCGGTCCACCTTGGCCTGCAGCCGGCGCCGCCCCTCGGCCAGCGCGGCCTCGCGGTCGAAGCGGCGGAAGTACAGCTCGTTGACCAGCGCCAGCACGAAGATCTCGAAGGCCATCACATGGACCTGCGGGCCGCGGGCGACGATCTCCAGCGAGCCGTTCGCGCCGGCACGCGCCGTGATGAAGTCGCGCTGGAAATGGAAGATGCGCAGGAAGTCCACGAAGTCGGACTTGATGAAGCGCAGGCTGCTCAGGTAGGCCAGTTCGTCCGCGCGGAACATCAGCGCGCACAGGCTGTCCAGCTCGCGGTTCACGTCGTCCAGCAGATCGGCCAGCGGATAGGCGCTGTCGTTGCGGCAGACGAAGTGGTACTCCGACTGCGTCTGCGGATGGCGATGCAGCATCGCCTGCCACATCGTGAACTTGTAGAGGTCGGTATCGAGCAGGCTGGTGATCACCGGGGGCATCGTGGTCTCTTGCTTCTTCAGCGGGTCAGTTCGGCGAGCATCTCACGGCTGGTGGCGATGCGCGCGCCGCGCTGCGCGGCATCGGCCAGGAAGCCCGCGGCCTGCGGCTCGAAGCCGGTGACCGGGCTCATGCAGTCGCTCAGCAGCACGACCTTGTCCAGGCGGCCGCTGGGCAGGTGCTGCAGGATGTGCTCGGTCGTCGCCTTCACGCAGTGGCTGCTGGCCTCGCCGGCGACCAGCAGCAGGTCGGCGCGGCCCAGGCTGGCCAGCAGCGCCTCGTTGAGTTCGGTATCGGGGTCGGCCGCATCGGGCACCTCGGCCTGCAGCGCGCTGTAGTGCTCGGTCCAGGGGTTCGTGCCCTTGATCACCGCCTGCATCACCCGCCCTCGCCCCTCCTCCCAGGCGCCGCAGGCGGCCAGCAGGTCCGCATGGACGTTGTGGCCCCAGCTGCCGATCTGGCAGTGCACCGGCCAGACCATCAGCGTGTAGCGGCCGCGGGCTTCCAGCGCGTCCAGATAGGCCTGGGCACGCGGCAGCGCCGCGGGATCGCGCGGGCGGAAGGCACCGGCACGAAGCTGGGCGGCGGTGATCTCGGTGAAGGGAGCCACGGGGGCCCCGTCGGCTCCCAGCCAGAAGGTCGGATGGGCGATGTCCAGGCGGTGGTGGGAATCGAGCGTGACGGTGATGCCGTCGAGCACCCCGGCGGCCTGTCCGACGAAGGCCGCGAGCCGCTGCATGTCCGCATGGGCACCCGCCACCGGCAGTGCCGGCTGCTGCGCCTGTCCGGTCAACGGGTGGAGCGGGCGGTAGTTCTCCGGCAGGTCGCAGAAGTCGTTCTGCGGGTCGATGATCAGCAGCTGGATCATGGCGTTCTCCTTCTTCCTTGGCCCGACTCTAGGTCACTTCGTATAACATTGCAACTAACTAGGCAAGCATGGATGCGAGCGATGGCTGAGAAGAAGGCGATTGCCGATGCGCTGATCTGCACCGTCGACGTGGTGCTGCTGACGCTGCACGAGCAGCAGCTGCAGGTCGCGCTGATCGAGCGGGAGCATGCGCCTTTCGAGGGCGCGCTGGCCTTGCCCGGCGGCTATGTGCGCACGGCGCAGGATCGCAGCACCACCGAGGCCGCCGTGCGCGTGCTGCGCGAGAAGGCGGCGCTGGCCAGCCCCTGGCTGGAGCAGCTGGGCAGCTTCAGCGGGCCCGAGCGGGATCCGCGCGGGTGGTCGCTGTCGGTGGCGTACTACGCGCTGGTGCCGGCCGCGCTGCTGGAAGGCCAGCCCGGCCTGCAGCTGCGGCCGGTGGCGCGCCTGCCTCGCCTGCCCTTCGATCACCGGGCCATCATCGAGGCCGCGGTGGCGCGCGTGCGCACCAAGAGCCAGTATTCCTCGCTGCCGGTGCACCTGTGCGGAGAGACCTTCACGCTGCCGCAACTGCAGGCGGTGTACGAGGCGCTGTTGGGCGAGCCGATCAACAAGGTGAGCTTTCGCCGCAAGATCGATCAGCTGGGCATGGTGGAGCCGGTCGAGGGCGCGCAGGAGCTGGGCCGCGCGAACCGGCCGGCGCAGCTCTACCGGCTGCGCCGGGCCTTCCGGCAGAAGCTGTCGCTGTTGGAGCGCGGGCTGAACGCCCGGAACTGAATCACCAGTCGCGCACGACCTCTTCCGCGATGCCGAAGGCGGTACTCGCGCCGGTGCCGCTGGTGACGAGGACAATGCGCAGGCCGGCCTCGGGCGCCTCGACCAGCGCATCGGCCGTGTGGCCGGTCGGGTAGACGCCGGTCCAGCGCTCGATGACGCGGCAGCGCGGCAGCCGGATCGCCTCGTGCAGATGGTCGAGGATCAGCGCGTCCACCCGCTCGCTGGCGAAGGGCTCCGGGCTCGCATGCTCATGGTGCGAATCGCCGACGACGAGGCTGCCGTCCGCGCTCTGCACCGCGATCAGGTGGATGCCGTGGGCCAGGCTCTCGGGGCATTCCGCTTGCAACTGCGCGAGCAGCGGCTGCGCCTCGGGCAGCGCCGCATAGCCGGCATAGCGCACCAGGCTCAGGTCCGCCATCACCGGCGCGGGCAGTTGCACCGGCGCTTCGGGCATCAGCCGCAGCATCTGCAGCTGGCTCAGGCGCAGCGTCGGCGGCAGCCAGCGCAGCGCCGGGCCGCGCAGGTCGGTGCCGGGGCACAGGGCGATGCGCTCGGCCTCGAAGACACGTTGCGCCGTCTGCACCCGACCGGGCTCCACATGCAGCACCGCCTCGCCGTTGAAGAAGCGCACGCCGTGCGCTTCGGCCAGCCAGGCGGCCAGCCGCGGGATCGCCTCGCGCGATTCGACGCGCAGTTCGTGCGGCGAGTACAGGGCCGCCGCATCGGCCTTCAGCATCGGCGCGCGACTGGCCGCCGCTTCGGGCCCCAGCAGTTCGCAGTCCCGCCCCATGTCGGTCGCCCGGAAGGCTTCCAGCACCTGCGCCGCTGCAGGCCGCTGTGCCGCGACCCACAGGCCGCGTTGCAGGATCGGGATGCCAGCCGCTGCCGCCACTTCGCCCCAGACCTGCGAGGACCGCATCGCCCGCCACCAGGTATCGCTGGCCCGCTGCCCGGTCACCGTGATGAAGCCGAAGTTGCGGATCGAGGCGCCGACGCAGCGCTGGTCACGCTCCACCACCGCCACCCGCCAACCACGGCGCGCGCCCATCAGCGCATGCGCGAGGCCGACGATGCCGGCGCCGACGACGACCAGATCGAAATTCTCCACGTCCATCACCATCAGATGAACCGCTTGCGCAGCGCCGCCGAGCCGATGTCGATCGCGCTGACCGTCACCACCAGGATGATCAGCACCGCGCAGGTCTGCCCGTACTGAAAACCGCGGATCACCTCGAACAGCACCACGCCGATGCCACCCGCACCCACCATGCCCACCACCGAGGCCGAGCGCACGTTGGACTCGAAGCGGTACAGCGTGAAGCTCAGCCACAGCGGCAGCACCTGCGGGATCACGCCGTAGAGCAGCTCCACCAGCTTGTGCGCGCCGGTGGCGCGGATGCCTTCGACCGGGCGCGGATCGATCGCCTCCACCGCCTCGGAGAAGAGCTTGGCCAGCGTGCCCGTCGTATGCACGAACAGCGCCAGCACGCCGGCGAACGGGCCCAGGCCCACGGCCACGATGAACAGCATCGCGAACACCATCTCGTTGATCGCGCGGCAGGCGTCCATCAGTCGACGCACCGGCTGGTGCAGCCAGGCCGGCGCGATGTTCGAGGCGCAGAGCAGGCCCATCGGCACGGCCGCGACCACCGCCAGCAGCGTGCCCCAGATCGCGATGTGCACGCTGACGACCATCTCGCGCACGAAGATGCGCCAGTCGCGAAAGTCGGGCGGGAAGAAGTCGCGGGCGTAGGTGCCGATATTGGCCGAGTCGCGGATCAGGTCCAGCGGGCGGATCTCCGCGCCCTGCCAGGCCCAGGCCAGCACGGCAAAAGCGGCGATCCAGCCCAGGTAGCGCAGCGGGCCGGGCCGCTGGGCCGCGGCGCGCTCCCGCAGCAGGTGCAGCGCAGCGTCGCTCACGATTTCAGCGCCGCGATCTTCGCGTCGATCTCGGCCAGCGCCTTGCTCTTGGCCGCCGCCTCCATGTGCTCGTCACCCTCGAGCTTCATGCGCTCCTTGGCCAGCTCCAGCGTGCGGATCGGGATCAGCTGCGCATTGCTCGACTCGCGGAAGCCGCCGTAGTTGTAGATGTTCTTCAGGATCGCCTTCTCGGCCTCGTCGGTCTTGGCGTAGTTGACGACGAACTGCTTGATCTTCGCCCGCACCGCAAGGTCCAGGTCCTTGCGCCAGACGAAGGGGTCGCTGGGGATCAGCGGGCTCTTCCACAGCACGCGGATCTGGCTCGCCAGCTCGGGCTTGGTGGCCTCGAGCTTGGTGATCTCCTCGGTGTTGTTGGTGGCCACCTCGACCTGCCTGGCCAGCACCGCCTGGATGTTGGCGCCGTGGCTGGCGTTGCGCACGGTCTTGAAGGTGTTGCGCGGGTCGATGTGGTTCTGCGCAAACAGGTAGTAGCTGGGCACCAGGAAGCCCGAGGTGGAGTTCGGGTCGCCGATACCGAAGTTGATCGCCTTGCCGTTCTTGAGCACGTCGTCCAGCGTCTTGTAGGCACTGTCCTTGTGCGTGATCAGCAGGCTGTTGTAGCCGATGCTGCCGTCCGCATAGACGACCTGGGCGAACACCTCGCCGTTGGCGCGGTCCACCGCCTCGATCGCCGCCTTGTTGCCGTACCAGGCCACCTGGATCTTGTTGAAGCGCATCGCCTCGATCACGCCGGCGTAGTCGGGCGCGTAGAAGCTCTTGACGCTGAGACCGGTCTTCTTCTCCATATCGCGGAAGAAGGGCTCCCAGCGCTCGCGCTGGGTGGAGGCGGAATCGGTGGCGATGATGCCGAAGCTGATCTCCTGGGCGAATGCCGAGCTCAGCGAGGCGGCGGCCAGCAGGCCGGTGAGAACGATTTTCTTGATCATGAGAGATCTCCGGGTTCAGGCGGCCAGCGGTGTTGTCAGCCGGGCCGGGTGGGGAATGGAAGGAATGTGCTGTTCTTCGTCGGACTCAAGCTCGTCGGCGGCGCTGCCGTAGAGCTCGCGCAGGAACTCGGGCGTCAACGCGCTGCTGGGGCCATCGAAGACCAGCTCGCCGTGACGCAGCGCGATCACGCGCTCGCAGTAGCGCCGCGCCAGCGCCACGTGATGCAGGCTGACGACCAGCGTCATGCCGGCCTCGCGGTTCAGCGCGGCGAGCTGCTCCATCACGCGGCGGGTGGACTCCGGGTCCAGCGAGGCGACCGGCTCGTCGGCCAGCAGCAGCCGCGCGCCCTGCACCAGCACGCGGGCGATAGCCGCGCGCTGCTGCTGGCCGCCCGAGAGCGTGGAGGCACGCTGGAAGGCCTGCGGCGCCAGGCCGATCGCGTCCAGCGCGTCGAGCGCCCGCGCCCGGTGCAGCAGCGTGAAGCGGCCGCTCAGGGCGCGCCACAGCGGCACCTCGGCGGCCAGGCCGGTCAGCACATTGGTCATCACCGGCAGGCGGCCGACCAGGTTGAACTGCTGGAACACCACGCCGATGCCGCGGCGCAGCGAGCGGATCCGGGGGCTCAGCCGGCCCTCGGACTGCAACGTCTCGCCAAACACGCGCACCGCGCCGGACTCGGCCGTCTCCAGCCCGCACAGGCAGCGCAGCAGCGTGGACTTGCCGGAGCCGGAGGCGCCCAGCAGCGCCACCCGCTCGCCCTCGGCGATCTTCAGCGTGATGCCCTTCAGCGCGGGCTGCCCGGCGAAGCTCTTGCGCAGGTCGTCGACCTGCACGATCGGGTCATTCGTATTCATGGCATCGAGCGTAGGAAGCATTGGTGAATCCGCAGTGACACGGAGCCGTCATCAACGGGGAACGGACGCCGAATAAGCTCGCCGCATGGAGCACTGGCAGGACCTGATCACGCGCTTCGAGCGCCTGGGGCATCTCGAATACGCCGGCGAAGGCGTCACCCAGTGGCAGCACGCCTGGCAGTGCGGCCAGCTGGCCCGCGACGCCTACGCGCCGGCGCCGCTGCAGCTGGCGGCCTGGCTGCACGACATCGGGCATCTGCTGGACGGCCAGTTCATCGACGGAAAAAGCGACACGCCCTCGCTGCAAGGCCATGACGACCGGCACGAGGCCCGCGCCGCCGTGCTGCTGGAGCCGCTGTTCGGCGCCGCCGTGGCGCGGCCGGTGGCGCTGCACGTCGAGGCCAAGCGTTATCTCGTCGCCCGCCAGCCGGAGTACCTGGCGCGGCTCAGCGAGGACTCCGTGCGCAGCCTGGCGCTGCAGGGCGGCCCGATGGCTGCGGCCGAGGCCGCGCAATGGCGCGAGCAGCCCCATGCGGAGGACGCGCTGCGGCTGCGCAGCTGGGACGACCAGGCCAAGCGGCCGGAACGCTGGCCGGCGAGCCGCGAGCATGCGCTGGAGCAGCTCTACGGGCTGATGGCGCATTGCGCTGGAACGAAGCGTTAGCACCGGCATCACCACGGCAAGGTAAAAGTCTTGAGCTGCGTGTAGGCCTTGATCGCCTCCTGCACGCCTTCCTTGTGGCCCAGGCCCGAGTCCTTGATGCCGCCGAAGGGCGTGAGCTCGGTGCGGTAGCCGGGCACCTCCCAGACGTTGACGGTGCCGACCTGCAGCTCCTTGGCGAAGCGGGTGATCCAGTCCATGCGCTGGGTGCAGACGCCGGACGACAGGCCGAAGCGGCTGGCGTTGACCAGCGCGATCGCCTCGTCCACCGAGCCAAAGGTCATCACCGGCGAGATCGGGCCGAAGCTTTCTTCGAACACCAGTTCCATCTCGGGACGCACGCGGTCCAGCACCGTCGGCGCGAGCAGCGCGCCGCGGCGGCGGTGGCCGCAGCGCAGCCGGGCGCCGGCGGCGATGGCGGCATCGACGCGACGCTCCAGCAGGCGGGCGGCGGCTTCGTCGATGACGGTTCCCATGGCGTTCCGTTCGTCGCGCGGATCGCCGTAGGTCCAGGCCTCGGTGGCGGCGACCAGGCGCTCGGTGAAGGCCTCGGCGATGCCCGAATGGACGAGGATGCGCTTGACCGCCGTGCAGCGCTGGCCGGAGTTCTTGTAGGAGCCTTGAGCGGCGAGCGCGGCGGCGCGGTCCAGGTCGGCGTCCTCGCAGACGATCAGCGGATCGTTGCCGCCGAGTTCCAGCACCGTGCGGCGGTAGCCCGCGCGCTCGGCGATGCGCTTGCCGATCTCGACGCCGCCGGTGAAGGTCACCAACTCCACGGCCGGGTGGGTGATCAGCGTGTCGCCGATCTCGGCCGGGTCGCCGGTCAGCACCTGGAACATCGCCGGCGGCAGGCCCGCCTCATAGAGCAGGTCGGCGAACCACAGCGCCGACAGCGGCACCTTCTCCGAGGGCTTCAGCACCAGCCGGTTGTTGCTGGCGATCGCCGGCACGACCTTGTGCGCCACCTGGTTCATCGGGTGATTGAAGGGCGTGATGGCGACGATGACGCCCAGCAGCGGCTCGCGCATCGAGATCACCTTGCGCTGCCGTCCGTGCGCTGTCAGGTCGCAGGCGAAGACCTGGCCGTCGTCGCTCAGCGCCTCGGTGGCGCCGAACAGCAGCACGTCGGACACGCGGCCGATCTCGTAGCGGCTGTCCTGCAGCGAGAGGCCGGACTCGGCGGTGATCAGCTGCGCGGCCTCGTCGGCGCGCTGACTCAGCAGCGCAGCGGCGCGGCGCAGGATCTCGGCGCGCTCGAAGCGGCTGAGCGGGCTGCGGTAGGCCTTGGCATGGTGCAGCGCCTGTTCGACCTGCTCGCGGCTGGCCTTGGCGGCGCTGCCGACCGGCTCGCCGGTGGAGGGATCGATCACCTCGAAACGGCCGCTGTCGCCGGCCACGCGCTCGCCGCGCAGGCGTAGAAGTTCTTCCCTGTAGCTCATGCTGATGCAGCTCCGATGAAATTGCGGCCGCGATCTCCGAGCAAGGCCTCGTCCAGCAGCGCGGCGGCCTCGGCCTCGCCGACGCCGTAGTCGGCGAAGCTGGTCCTGACGCCCAGGGTATGCAGCAGCGACTCCAATCGCGCGGGCACCTGCTGCGCCGGCACGTCCAGCGCCTGCGCCAGCAGCGCGTCCCGGCCCGCATCGCGGCCGATCGCCAGCCGTGCCACCAGCGGCAGCGTGAACGAGCAGGCGATGCCATGCGGCAGCCCGTGGCGCAAGGTCATCGGGTAGCTCAGCGAATGAGCGAGCGCGGTGCGCGTGTTGCTGAAGGCGAGGCCCGCCTGCAGCGCCGCGAGGGCCATCGCCTCGCGCAGGGCCGGATCGTCCAGCTGCTTCATCAGAGCCGGCAAGGTGGAAACGATGCTGCGCGCGGCCGACACGGCGAGCGCGTCCGACACCGGGTTCGCGTGCCGGTTCCAGAGCGCCTCCAGCGCGTGCGACAACGCGTCGAGGCCGCTCTGCAGCGTGACGGCGGCCGGCAGCTTCATCATCAGCGCGGGGTCGACGATGGCGGCCTCGGGCCAGGTGATGTCGAGTTGCAGCGAATGCTTGCGCTGCTGCTCGCGGTCCCAGACGGTGGCCCAGGGCGTGACCTCGCTGCCGGTGCCGGCCGTGGTCGGCACGGCGATCAGCGCCTTGCAGCGCGGCATGTCGAAACGCGTGCCTTCTCGCAGCAGCGCGGCGATCGCGTCGAAGGTGCCGCCGGGCGTGCCGGCCAGCACCGCCTTGGCGCTGTCGATGACGCTGCCGCCGCCGAGCGCGATCAGCACCTCGGCGTCATGGCGCCAGACCTCGTCGTAAAGCGCGGCCAGGTCGGCGATGTCGGGGTTCGGCGTGATGGTGTCGATGACGGCGACGACCTGCGCCCGCAGGTCATCGAGCAGGCCGAGCGGGCCGGCCTCGGGGAAGCTCAGCAGCAGCGCGCGGCGGCCGGCCAGCAAGTCGGGCAGCGCCTGCAGTGCGCCCTGCCCGGCGATCGTGCGCACCGGGTTGTGAAAGCGGTGGAGGCTCATGCTCGGACGTGATTCAGCAGCAGCTCGAAGGCATCGAAGTTCCGCAGGCGGCGCTGCGGTACATCGCGCAACCGGCGGTTGAACAGCAGCGGCACCTGCTGCTCCGAGAGCCCGCCGTGCGAGCGCAGCGGCAGGTCCTGCAGCGCGGCCAGGTCGTGCCGCTCGGGCGCCGTGCCCAGCACGGCCAGGCGCTCGGCCACGACGACCAGGTCGCCGATGCGATCCGGCGGCAGCTCGAAGCGCTCCGCCGCCTGCTGCTGCGTCAGCACCAGCTCCACGCCCGGCTGCGCGCGCAGCACCGCGGCGGCCGCGGCGGCATGGGCCGGATCCGCGAGATAGATGGTGGCGAAGGAACCCAGCGCGCCGTGATGGACCACGTAGGGATCGGTAATCGGCAGGATCACGCGCGCCTCGCCCTCGCCCAGCGCGGCGTCCAGCGGCGGCTGCAGGAAGGCGATGCGCGGCGCGCCGGCGGCGTCGGTCTTGGCGTTCATGCCATGGTCGGCCGTCAGCGCGATGCGGGCGCCGAGCGCATCGAGCTCGCCGAGGTAGCGGTCCAGCATCGCGTAGAAGGCGTTGGCGCCGGGCGTGCCGGGCGCGCACTTGTGCTGGACGTAGTCGGTGGTGGACAAGTACAGAAGCCGTGCCCGGCCGGCGCGCAGCAGCGCCACGCCGGCGGCGAACACGAACTCGCTCAGCGCCGCGCTGTACACGTCCGGCAGCGACAGGCCGGCCAGCGCCTGCTGCTGTTCATCGGCCTTCTCGGCCGAGAAGCAGATGCTGCCTGAAGAGAGCCCGTGGCCCAGCAGGCGGCGCAGCTTGTCCTTGGCGGTGATGACGGCGACCGGCACGCCCGCTTCGGACATCGCCGCCAGCAGCGTCGGCGCGCGCAGCAGCTCGGGCTCGTTCATCATCACCTCGGCGCCGCTGGCGCGGTCCAGGTAGTAGTTGCCGGCAATGCCGTGCACCGCCGGCGGCACGCCGGTGACGATGGACAGGTTGTTCGGGTTGGTGAAGGTGGGCATCACCGCGTCGCCGACCAGCGAGGTCACAGCGCCGCGCGCCAGCATCTGCTGCAGCTTCGGCATCGCGCCCGCCTGCAGTGCCTGGGTGATGTAGTCGGGCTCGCAGCCGTCGATGCAGAGCACGACGGCGGGCTCGCTGGGCCGCTGGTAGAAACGGCCGTTGACCGCGATGGAATCGGGGATCGAAGAAGTCATGGCCTGCACTGTCGATGCCTTCGCGGATTCATACAAATTCAATGTTTTCTGATTTCAAATTGAGTGGATCTATATGACCACCGGGAAAATCGGGAGCTCCATTTCATGCGTTTGACACAATTGCGCTCCTTCCACGCCGTCGCCAGCGCGGGCGGCTTCACCAAGGCGGCGGAGCAGCTCCATGTGAGCCAGCCCACGATCACGACGCAGGTGCGCTCGCTGGAGGACAGCTACCGCGTCGAGCTGTTCCACCGCTACGGCCGCCGTGTGCAGACGACCGAGCTGGGCGAGCGGTTGTTGCAGATCTCGCGGCAGATCTTCAGCTTGGAGGGCGAGGCGCGGCAGCTGCTGGCCGATGCCGGCGAGCTGCGCTCGGGCCACCTGCGGGTGGCTGCCGTCGGGCCCTATCACGTGACCAAGATGCTGGCGCTGTACAACCGCCGCTATCCCGACATCACCGTTTCCGTCAGCACCGGCAATTCGCAGGACGTGCTGGAGCGGCTGCTGGACTACCGCGCGGACGTGGGCGTGCTCGCCCAGTTCTCCAAGGACCGGCGCTTCGTCGCGATCCCGTACAGCGAGCATCCGATCCGGCTGCTGGTGCCGGCCGAGCACCGCTTCGCGAAGCGGCGCAGCGTGCGCATCGCGGAGCTGGCGGGCGAGCCGCTGATCATGCGCGAGCAGGGCTCGACGACGCGCAAGGCCTTCGAGGCGGCGCTGAAGGCGGCCAAGGTCGAGCCGCGCATCGTGATGGAGATCGGCAGCCGCGAGATCATCCGTGAGGCCGTGGTCCAGGGCATCGGCCTGGCCGCGGTGTCAGAGGTGGAGTTCGTGCCGGGGCCGGGGCTGCATGCGGTGAAGCTGGGCGACTCGGAGGCGCGCACCTATGCCCACGTCGTCTGCCTCGGCGAGCGGCGCGACATGCGGATGGTGCGCAGCTTCCTCGAGGTGATCGCCGGTTGAACTCAGGCCGCGAGGCGGACGCGAAACAGGCCGCCGGCCCGCGGCGTGGCGGCCAGTTGTGCGGCGCTCTGGCGCATCCGCGATGTCGTCACCCACATGGCGCCCCGGTCATCGAAGCAGAGGCTGCTGATGTGGTGCGTGCCGGGCATCGCGATGCGCTGCTCGATTGCGCCGCCCTCGCCGACGCGCAGCACGCAGCCGCCGCCCCACATCGCCACCCAGAGGCTGCCGTCGGGTGCCCGGGCCATGCCGTCGGGCTTGCCAGGCAGGTCGAGGAAGTCGGTGACGATCTGCGGCTCGCCGAGTTCGGCGCCCCGGCGCGGATAGGCGAGCAGGTGGCGCGAGAGCGTGTCGATCAGGTAGAGGCGATCCGGCGTGATCGCCATGCCGTTGGGAACGCCGAGGCCCTGCGCCACGAGACGCAGCGGGCCATCGAAGGAAGGCGCGTGGTACAGCGCGCCGCGGCCGGCCAGCAGGCCCTTGTGCATCGCGCCGACCCAGAGGCCGCCGTCGGCGTCGCGGGTCATGTCGTTGAAGCGGCAGCCGGGGTCGAGCGCGGCGGTGGCGCCCTGGCGCACCCGGCCGCTGTGCTCGTCGACCTCACCGATGCCGTTCTCGAAGCAGCCGATCAATCGCTGTCCGTCGAGGGACAAGGTTAGCGCGGAGACCGGCGTGTCCAGCGCGGTCTCGCTGCTCACGCCGTCGCGATGCTTCAGCAGCATCGAGCGCACCGGATCGACCCACAGCACGGCGCCATCGCTGCCTCGCCACACTGGTCCCTCGCCGATCTGGCATTGCGGGTTCCAGGCCAGCTCGACCTCGGGCAAGGCACAGGCGCGCACCCAGGCTCTCGCGCGCTCGCGCACCGCAGCGGCGGACATGCCCGGCTTGTACAGGTCCGAGCCGACGCCGACGCCCGCGGCGCCGGCGGCTAGCTGCGAGGCGAGCGTCTGCGGCGTCGCCCCGCCGACGGCGATCACCTCGGTCCCCGCCGGCAGCACCGCGTGCAGAGCCGCGATGTCCGCCTCGCGGCCGGCCGCCGGGAACAGCTTCAGCTGCCGCACCCCGGCCGCCAGCGCGGCGAAAGCCTCGCTGGGCGTCTGGTAGCCGGGCAGCGGCACCAGGCCCAACGAAACGGCCTCGGCGATCACTGCCGCATCGACGTTCGGCGACACACACAGCAGCGCGCCGGTGGCGGCCAGCTCGCGCACCTGCGCCACGGTCAGCACCGTGCCCGCGCCGATCACCATCCGGTCGCCGAAACGCTGCACGAGCCGCGCGATCGTCTCGAAGGGCCGCGGCGAATTCAGCGGCACCTCGGCAATGCGGATGCCCTCGTCGTAAAGCGCCTGCACGACCTCGACCGCCTCCTCCGGCGTGATGCCGCGCAGGATGGCGATCAGCGGCCGCTGCGCCAGCGCCTCTCGAAACCGTTGCTCAGACATGGGCCACCCGCACCCGCCGCTGCCCGGCCGACAGCAGCGCCAGCAGTACCGCCAGCGCCAGCGCATAGGCGCAGCCCATCACGACGAACATCGGCCGGTAGCTGACGCTGCCGACCAGTTGCCCGATCAGCCAGGTGCTGGCGATGCCGCCGACGCCGCTGGCGATGCCGGCCACCGAGAACACCTTGGGCAGGCTGCGCGGCGCGAACAGCTCCAGCGGCAGCGAGGTGATGGTGACCTGCCAGATCATGTGGATGAAGGCCACCCAGGCGGCCGAGACGAGGCTGACGGCCACCGGCGGCGCGAAGAAGTTGATCGCGCCGGTGGGCGCCAGCACGGCCACGCCGGCCATCGCCAGCAGCCGCGCCTTTACCGGGCTGTGGCCGCGCCGCGCGATCAGCGCGATCACGCCGCCGGCCGCCAGGCAACCCAGGCCCGCGGCGAGGTAGACCACCCAGGCGCGCTGGCCCATCTCCAGCGTGCTGAGCCCACGCTCGTCGGTCAGGTACTTGGGGAACCAGTTCAGGTAGAAGAACCAGACCGGGTAGCTGAGCATCGTGCCGAAGCCGATGGCCCACACGCGCGGCTCGGCGATCGCATCGCGCCAGCGCGGCAGCTCGATCGCGCCGTCGCGCACGGCATCCGCTTCCGAGGCCGTCGCGGACTCGGGCGAGCTCCGCGGTACAAGCACCAGCCACAGCGCCACCCAGGCCAGGCCCGCGCCGCCCAGCAGCAGGAAGGCCGCGCGCCAGCCCAGCACCGCGTCGATGCCAGTGATCAGCGGCGGCGAGACGGCCGCACCGAACATCGCCGCCGCCGTGTACACGCCGACGCCGAAGGCCTTCTGCCGCGCCGGCAGGAACAGCGCCACCAGCAGCGGCGCGGCGACGAAGTTGCCCACCTCGAATACGCCGAGCACGAAGCGGCTCGCGGCCAGCTGCGGCATCGTCTGAGCCAGGCCGCTGATGCAGCCGGCGACGGACCACGCGCCGACGAAGAACGGCGCCGCGCGCAGCACGCCCAGCCGGTCGATCAGCCAGCCGGCGCTGAGGTTGCCCAGCGTGTAGGCCAGCATGAAGGCGGTGACGACGCCGGCGTAGGCCTTGTCGTCCATCGCCAGCGCCTGCTGCACGGGACCAGCCAGCAGCGAGAGCACCTGGCGGTCCAGGTAGTTGAGGAAGGTGGAGGCGGCGAGCAGCGCCAGCACCAGGGCGCCCAGCAGGCGGTGATTCCTCGTCATGGCAGGCGGTGCTCGAACAGCGCCGGCTTCGGCGTGATGCCCAGGCCGGGTTCGGTCGTGAGCGAATAGGCACCGGCCGCGCAACTCATCGTCGTGTCGAACAGTGGCAGGTAGCGCGGGAACATGTGGTTCTGCACCTCGTGCCGGGTCAGGCTCTCGACGGCGGCGCTGGCCTGCAGGCTGGCCGCCATGAAGACGCCGAAGCCGATCGTCGCGTGCGGCGCGATGCGCGCATGGTGCAGCTCGGCCAGCTGGCAGATGCGCATGAACTGGGTGATGCCGGTACGGCCCATCTCGGGTTGCACCACCGCCACCGCGCCTGTCTTCAGCCGCAAGTGCGCATCGAAGACGGTCCGCCATTCCTCGCCGACGGCGATCGGGATGCTGGTGCCCGCGGCCACGCGGGCCAGGCCGTCCACGTCCTCGACGCGCACCGGCGCTTCGAGGAAGGCGATGCCGCAGGGTTCGATGCGCTTGGCGATTGCGATCGCCTCGGCGGCCGTGTGGCACCAGTGCAGGTCCAGCATGATCTCGATGTCGGCATGGCGCTCGCGCATCCTGTGGATCAGCGCCACCGCGTCGAAGGCCGTCGACGCGTGGACCTTGAAGGCGCGGTAGCCGGCGGCATGCTGGGCGGCGATGAAGTCGAGCCTGGCGTTCTCGTCCGCGCCCTGGATGTTGGTGATGTAGGCGGGAATGGTTGTGCGCGCCGCGCCACCCAGTAGCTTGTGCACCGGTTGGCCGAGGCGCTTGCCGCACAAGTCCCACAGCGCGATGTCCACGCCGGCCAGCGCGTCCAGCCAAAAGCCTGTCGTGTAGCCGCGCACCCGCATCATGTTGTAGAGCGATTCCCAGATGCGCTGCACGTCCAGCGGGTCGCGGCCGCGCAGCCAGGGCGCGATCACGTCGTCCACCAGCTCGCGCACCGCGCCGGCTGCGACGATGCCGTAGGTCTCGCCCCAGCCGACCGTGCCGTCCTCGCAGTCGATGCGGATCAGCAGCGCGCGGTCGTCGGCAGGGTAGATCGTGCCGTTGTCGGGGTCGATCAGGTAGCCGCGTTCGTTGGGCTGCACGGCGTGGCCCATGTGCGGCGCCAGCGGGCGCGGCACGCGCAGCGGGATGGCTTCGATGTGGGCGATCCTGGTCGTCGTCATGGTGCCTCCGTGGCGGCGTGCAGGCGCGCGAAGCCGCTGACGCAGGCCTCGCCCGATTCGATGGCGATGCCGGTGATGCCCGCCCCTTCCAGCGCGCTGGCGTAGAGCTTGCACAAGGGCCCACTGCCGACCAGCGGCACCGGCGCGCGCTGCAGACCCGGATGGATGGCCAGCGCGTCGGCGATCTCGGCGCCGATCAAGAGGCCGCGCAGGTAGGACGCCGCATCGGCACGCGCGAGGCGCGACTGCATCACCCGCGCCCGCGCGCCGAACAGCGTCGTTGCCAGGCCCAGCTGGCGCTTGCGGCCGGTGGCCACGCCCTCCTGGAAGGCCGGCCCGTCCTCGGCCGGCCCGTCGACGATCGAGGCCAGCAGGCCAGCGCCGGTCAGCCGGTCGAACATCTCGCCGGACATGCTCGTGAAGAAGTCCACGATGCGGCCGGCGCTGAAGCGGGCCCACTTGGTGTGCGTGCCGGGCAGCGCGATCAGGCCGTTCCACTCGGGGTTGGCGGCGGCGAAGCCGAACAGCTCCATCTCCTCGCCGCGCATCACGTCGGGGCCGTCGTCGAAGGCACGGCGGCAACTCACGCCGGGCACGATGGCCACGGCGGTCCCGCCGATCTCGGTCTCCACGAGCCCGCGCTTCAGTTCCTCCAGCCGGGCCGGTGCCTTCACGTACGGCGCCTCGCGCCAGCCGATGTTGGAGCCGACCATGCCCGAGGCATAGACCCGCGCCGCCGGCACCGGCCAGCGCTGGCCCAGCTCGCGCATCACCTCGACCATGCCCTCGCGCCCCAGCGCCGCGACGCCGGCCGGCCGCGCGAACTCGTCCACCTTGCGGCCTGCCGGATCGATCCGGTATGCGCGGAAATTGCTGCTGCCCCAGTTGATGCCGATGATGTCGGCGGTGTCGTGTTGCATTGCTTTGTCCATGGCGCCGCGCGCCACCCTAGTCGGATGAAAGCCGCTCTTGGCGGTCTTGGCATTCCGGGCCGAGCGCCGGGCCGCTCCCAAGCCGGCCCACTGGCGGCGCTTGCGGCTCCATGCCGCAAGTGCCGGCGCCCCCTCGGGGGGCCGACTGGGCTCGCGCGCGTTCAGCGCCGCGAGACCGGGCGGGGGGCTCACCTTCTCGTGACACTGGCGCCTCCGTCGATGCGGTGGATGCTGCCGGTGATCCACGAGGCGCGGTCGGAGGCGAGGAACAGCGCCAGCTCGGCGACCTCCTCGGCCGTGCCCCAGCGGGCGATCGGGTGGCGCTGCCAGTTGGCGCGGCTTGCCGCTTCAGGATCGGGCTGGCGGGCGATGCTGGCGCGCATCGCCGGCGTGTCGATGGAGGCCGGCGCGATCGCGTTGACGCGGATGCCCTGCGGCGCCAGCTCCAGCGCCGCCGTCAGCGCCAGGTTGTTCAGCGCAGCCTTGGACATCGCGTAGGCCGCCTGGCTCGGCGTGGCGAAGTCCGCGTTGATCGAGGACATCAGCACGAACGCGCCCTTCCCCGCTTCGCGCATGGCGGGCACGCACAACTGCAGCAGGCGCACGGCCCCGACGACGTTGACCTCGTAGATCTGCCCATAACGTCCAGGCTCGACGTCGAGCACGCCGCCCATCGCGGTGATCGCGGCGGCGTGGACGACGATGTCCGCCGCGCCGCCGAGCTGCTGTTCCATCTGCGCCAGCGCCGCCGACAGCGCCGCACCGTCGCGCAGGTCGGCCAGCAGCTGGCAATCCGCGCCCGGCGAAGGCAGCAGGTCCAGCCCCGCGACTTTGGCGCCCTCGCTTTGCAGCCGCCGCACGATGGCGGCGCCTATGCCGCTGGCCGCGCCGCTCACCAGGGCGCGGCGGCCGGCCAGTTCTCCTCCAGATACCGTCATGCTCTTAGAACTTCAGGGTCAGGTTGGCCTTGTAGACGCGGCCGAACATCGCGTTCGTCCGCAGCCCTTCGCTCGATCCATCGTACGTGCGCAGCTTGCTGTTGCGCAGGTTGTTGGCCTCCAGGCCCAGCGAGACGCTGGGCGAGAAGTCGTAGCGCAGCGTGGCGGAGAGGTCGGTGTAGCTGTCGGTGTAGATGCCGGTATTGGCGGCCGAGAGGCTCACCAGATACGGGTCGCGCCAGTTCAGCGCCACGCGCAGGCTGAACGGGCCCTGCTCGTAGTAGCCGACCAGGTTGAAGTTGTGCTTGGACAGGCCTGGGAACGTGAGGTCGCGGCCGGCCGCATCCTTCACCGGCGTCTTCGAGTCGATGTAGGAGTAGGTCATCATCGTGCCGAAGCCCTGGAAGGCCTCGGGCAGGAAGTAGAAGGGCAGCTGCAGCAGCAGCTCGGCGCCGCGCACGCTGGCGCCCTCGCCGTTGACCTTGCGGTTCACCAGGTAGGTGTCGCTGCCGTAGGTCTCGGCGATCTGCTTCTGGATGATGTAGCTGGACACATCCTTGTCGAACAGGCCCAGCGAGGCCAGGCCCTGCTTGCCGAAGTAGTGCTCGAAGGACAGGTCGAATTGCGTGGCCTTGAAGGGCTTGAGCTGCGGAGACCCGCCGGTGCCGGTGCCGGGGTTGACCAGCACGCCGTTGGCATAGGTCGGCGCGTACAGGCGCAGGCCGTTGTTCAGGTCGGCCGAGTTCGGGAAGGCCACGACCTTGGCCGCGCCCAGGCGCATCACCGTCTGCGATGTGAGATCGACCTTGGCCACGGCCGAGGGCAGCAGCTCGTTATCGGTTCGCGTGGCAGTGTTGGGCGAGGTGGCGCCGGCCGTGTTGATCAGGTTGCCGATCGAGTCCATGCTGCGGCGGATCGCGCGCAGGCCGACATTGCCGGCCACGTTGCGGCCCAGCGCGTCGGTGTCGAAGTTCAGCTTGGCATAGGCCTCGTCGAAGCGCTCCTTGATGTCGAAGGTGGCGGCCACCGAGGTCAGTTGCGTGGACGCGTCGAGGCAGGCGGCGTTCTGCGAGATGGCCGGGAAGTTGGTGAAGGCGTGGCAGCTGGTGAAGGCATCGCGCGAAGGCACCAGGTAGCTGCGCGGCAGGCCGGCGAAGGCGCCGCGGGCGAAGTCCGGGTTCGAGTAGGTCGTCATGAAGGCCGCCAGGCTGCTGGCGGGGATGCCGCCGGCGGGCCGGATGTCGGCCACCAGCGGGTTCTGCGAGGAGTCCAGCTGCGAATGGCGGGCGCCGAACTCGGCCGAGTCCAGCCAGGAATCGCCGAAGCTCTTCTTGAAGTCGACGCGGGCGGCCTTGTTGTCGGTGGCGGCGTTGAAGTAGCTGTCGAACATGATCGTCTGCGTCATCTGCGTCGGATCGGACAGGTTCACGCCATTGATCGTGAAGGCGCCGAACGGGCCCTTTGTGAGATCGAAGTCCACGCTGCTGGTGATGTTCGAGTTCGGCTGCATGCGCAGGTAGCGCTGGTGGTAGCTCGAGGTGGACCGCCCGCCGGACAGCTCGGCCGTGGCGCGCAGGCTGTCGGAGACCAGGTACTTGGCGCGCAGTGCGCTGGAGACGACGCTGGCCTTGACGTCTGCGAACTCGGTGTTGGTCTGCACCGGCACGGTGGCGTGGCCGGAGAGCAGGATGTTGTTGTCGGAGTAGCTCGCGTTGCTCAGGCCCGAGGTCGGGTTGAAGCCGATCCAGTAGCGATCGCGCGCGGAGGTGAGCTTGGAGACGAAGGTGTCGGCGATCAGCTCGAAGGCCTTGCTCGGCCGCCACTGGATCGCGCCGTTGAAGCCCTTCTTGCGGCGGTCTTCCTGGATGTCGGTGGCGCGCACGTCCTGGTCGCCGAAGCGCACCTGCGTCGGCGCGCTGCTGTTCGGGTCGGTGAACTGGCGGTAGCCGGAGAAGGTGTCCAGGCCCTGCTGCGAGAGCTGGCGGCGGTCGTAGGAGACCGAGGCCATGATGCCGAGGCGGTTGCCGTCCAGCCGGCGCGAGATCAGGCCGAACAACTCGTCCCCATTCTTGCCGGGCAGCGCGTCGCGGCTCAGGCCCAGCTTGCCGACCAACTGGTCGGGGCCGTCCAGCGGCAGGCGCGAGCGGATGTCGACGATGCCGCCCAGGCCGCCGGCGATCTGCTCGGCGCCGGCCAGCTTGGTGACCTCGAGGTTGCTGATCAGCTCCGAGGGCACCAGGGCCATGATGCCGTAGGTGGTCGTGCCGAGCTGGTCCAGGCCGGTGCCGCCGCGGCCGGTGCTGTCGACGATCTCGCGGCCGTTGAACAGGAACACGTTCTGGCGCAGGCCGCGGATGGACACGTTCGTGCCCTCGCCGATGCCGCGGTCCACCTGGATGCCGGAGACGCGCGACAGCGACTCGGCCACGTTGCGGTCCGGCAGCTTGCCGATGTCGTCGGCCACGATGGCGTCGACGAACTGCGTGGCGTTGCGCTTCTGGTTGCGCGCCGATTCCAGGCTCTTGCGGATGCCGGTGATCTCGACCTTGTCGAGTTGCTGCGCGTCGGCCGGTGCCGGAGTCGCCGGGGCGTCCTGCGCCAGCGCCACGCCGCTCGACCCGATGACCGTGGACGCTGCCAGCAGCCCGCGGATCACTGCCTTCTTCTTACCCATGCTCGATCCTTTCTTGTCTCCGTTATCGGTATGTGCCGAGGCGTGCAGGACCACGAAGCGCGCCGTCGTTGTGTGTATATTAAAGCAACATTTTTAAAGGATCAACGCTTCATATTTGGCGTTTACCCGGATAAAACACCGACATCGTTGCTAATGAAGCACCATACAAGTATGCTTCTATAGCAACACTTTCGGAGACAAGATGCCTGCACTACAGAGCGTGATGCCCATCCTCCCGACCATCTTCACCAGCAGCGGTGCCATCGACGAAGCCGGCACCCGCCGCGTGCTGGAGTACGTGATCGCCTCCGGCGCCAGCGCCGTGGTCTTCCCCGGCCTGGCCAGCGAATACGACACGCTGACGCTGGAAGAGCGGCTGCAGATGACGGCGCGGCTGGGCGAGTGGATAGGCGGCCGCCTGCCCTTCGTCGTCGGCGCCAGCGCCACCACGCCCGAGGAGGCGCTGGCCTGCGCCCAGGCCGGCGCGGCGGCCGGCGCGGTCTCGGCCATGGTGCTGACGCCCAAGGCCTATGCCGGCGACACCGTCGCAATGGCCCGCTTCTACCGCGAGCTGCACGCGGCCTCGGGCCTGGCCATCATGGTCCAGAACGCACCGGCGCCGATGGGCATCGGCATGCCGCTGCCGGCGGTGGCCGAACTGGCGCGCACCGTCGAGGGCATCCGTTATGTCAAGGAAGAGGCGGCGCCTTCGGGCCAGCGCATCACCCAGCTCGGCGAACTGGCCGGCGGCGCCCTGGATGCCGTCTTCGGCGGCGCCGGGGCACGCTACGTGATCGACGAACTGGCCCGCGGCAGCCAGGGCACGATGCCGGCCAGCGAGATCACCGAGCTGCATGTGCGCATGCACCGGGACTGGGTCGAGGGCCGCGAGCAGGCCGCGCGCGACCTGTTCGAGCAGACGCTGCCGCTCCTGAGCATGCAGGCCAATTTCCGCTGGCGACTGACCAAGGCGGTGCTGCAGCGGCGCGGCCTGATCGAGAGCACGTACACGCGCGCCGCCGGCCCCGAGCTGGACCGCTTCGACCTGCAGGAACTCGACGCGCTGCTGGCCCGCCTGCGCGCCCGCGAACTGATAGCCTTCTGAGCGATGAGCATGCAGGCCGACCTTCACCCGGACCAGGCGATCGCCCGCGTCGAGACCTTCATCGTCACCGTGCCGCGCGACACGCCCTACCTCGGCCCGCTCGGCCCGGACGAGACGATCAACGAGCGCGGCTACATCGTGCGGCGCGGCAACGGCACGATCTACCCCAGCGTGGACCGTTCGGTGGCCGTGCGCATCACCACCCGCAGCGGCGCCGTCGGCTGGGGCGAGACCTACGGCATCTGCGCGCCGCGCGCCACCTGCGAGTTCGTCAACGACTTGCTGGCGCCGGTGCTCGCCGGCGGCCTGCCCGGCGAGGTGGAGGCGCTGTGGGACGAGATGTACGGGCTGATGCGGGTGCGCGGCAGCTTCGGCGGCGCCTATGTGGATGCGATCGCGGCGCTGGACATCGCGCTGTGGGACCTGCGCGCGCGGGCGCTGGGCCGGCCGCTGCGCGAGCTGCTCGGGCCGCAGCGGCGCGCCGAGGTGCCGGCCTATCTGTCCGGCCTGCCGGCGGCCACGCTGGACGAGCGCGTGGCGCTGGCGCGGGACTGGCAGCAACGCGGCGTGAACGCCTTCAAGTTCGCCGCGGTGGTGAGCCACGAGGGCATCGCCCGGGAGTTCGCCGCGCTGCGCGAGGCGCTGGGGCCGCAGGCCGAGCTGATGGTGGACCTGCACTGGAAGTTCGACGCGCAAGAGGCGCTGGCCCTGGCCCGCGCGCTGGCGCCGCTGCGGCCGGCCTTCATCGAGGCGCCGGTGAAGCCCGAGGACATCGAGGGGCTGATCGCCGTCTGCGCCGCCAGCCCGGTGCCGGTGGCCGCCGGCGAGGAATGGGCCACCGAGTACGAGGCCGGCCACCGGCTCGGCCGCGCGCCGCTGGCCTACCTGCAGCCGGAGATGGGCCACAGCGGCATCACGCAGTTCCTGCGCATCGCGCGGCGCGGCGAGGCCGCCGGCGTGCAGCTCGCGCCGCACGCGACGATCGGCACCGGCCTCTTCCTCGCGGCCAGCCTGCAGGCTTCCTGCGTGGCTGAGCGCTTCTGGAAGCACGAGTGGCAGCACTCGATCTTCGAGCGCAGCCTGGCGCTGCTGGAGACCGACATGGCCTACCGCGACGGGGCGTACCGGCCACCCTCCGGCCCGGGCCTGGGCGCCGTGCCCGGGCCGCGCTTCTGGGACCATGCGGAGGCGGTGGGCTGACGATGGTGGCATCATCCGCTGCCCGCAGCCCCTCCTCGCCCGTGACCACCGACCGCATGCAATCGTCGCTTCTTGGCGCCCAGCCGAACCAGAGCCTCATCGACGGCATCGCGACGCTGCAGGCGCTGGCCACGGCGCCCGAGCCGGTCGGTTGCCGCGAACTGGCGCGGCGCATCGGCCTGGACCCGACCAAGGTCAACCGGCTGCTGAAGACGCTGACCTACCTGGGCATCGCGCGGCAGACCGCCAACCGCAAGTACACCTCCGGGCCCGGCATGCATGTGCTGGCGGCGCAGAGCCTGTTCGCCTCCGGCCTGATGCGGCGCGCGCTGCCGCTGCTGGAGGGCCTGCGGCGCTTCGGCCACACGGTGGCCCTCGGCGTGCTGTGGAACGACAGCGTCAGCTACCTGTTCCACGCGCCGCCGGGCATCGAAGCCTCGCGCGGACTGGGGCGCATCGGCCTGCTGCCCGCGACTATCAGCGGCATCGGCATGGTGCTGCTGGCCGAGCTGGGCGACGAGCGGGTGGCGGAGATCTACAAGGACCGGGCGGAGATTCCCAACTTCCCGGAAGGCATGCCGCAACTGCTGGCCAAGCTGGCCGAGATCCGGCAGCTCGGCTACGCGCGGGTGCATGTGGCGGACGACCGGGACCATCACGTCGTGGCCGTGTCCTCGGGCGACCCGGCGCATGTGGGCATCGCGCTGTCGGGCTGGATTCCGGACGGCTCGACGCCGCCGCTGGTGGAGGCCTTGCGCGAAGCCGCGCTCCAGCTGGCGGAGTAGCCGTCCACCTACAATCTGCGGCTTCTGCCGTTCATCCGAGCGCAGCCACTGGACAGATACCATGTACCGCTGTGTGATTCCCCTGATGGCCGCGATGGCCATCGTCGCGCCTGCCGCTAACGCCCAGGTTCAACGCAACTTCCCGCCCAACGCGCTGCGCGGCGTGCTCGTCGTCACGCAAAGCCCCGACGTCACGCTGAACGGCCAGGCCGCCCGCATGTCGCCCGGCTCGCGCCTGCGCGGCGACACCAACCTGCTGCTGCAGCCGGCCAGCGTCACCGGCACCAAGCTGCTCGTGCACTACACGGTGGCGCCGGACGGCCAACTGATGGACGTCTGGATCCTCAACAGCACCGAAGCCGCCAACAAGCCCTGGCCGACCACCGCCGCGCAGGCCGCCGCCTGGTCCTTCGATCAAGCCTCGCAGACCTGGACGAAGCAATGAGCGCCAAGAAAGTTTTCATCAAGACCTTCGGCTGCCAGATGAACGAGTACGACTCGGACAAGATGGCCGATGTGATGGGCGCCGCCCAGGGCTACGAGAAGACCGACGACCCCGAGCAGGCCGACCTGATCCTGTTCAACACCTGCTCGGTGCGCGAGAAGGCGCAGGAGAAGGTGTTCAGCGACCTCGGCCGCGTCAAGCACCTGAAGGAAAAGGGCGTGCTGATCGGCGTCGGCGGCTGCGTGGCCTCGCAGGAAGGCGCGGCCATCATTGAGCGCGCGCCCTATGTGGACGTGGTCTTCGGCCCGCAGACGCTGCATCGCCTGCCGCAGATGCTGGCCGCCCGCCGCGAGCAGCGCCGCCCGCAGGTGGACATCTCCTTCCCCGAGATCGAGAAGTTCGACAACCTGCCCCCGGCCAAGGTGGAAGGCTCGTCCGCCTTCGTGTCCATCATGGAAGGCTGCTCCAAGTACTGCTCCTACTGCGTCGTGCCCTACACGCGCGGCGAGGAAGTCTCGCGCCCCTTCGAGGACGTGCTGACCGAGATCGCCGGCCTGGCCGACCAGGGCGTGATGGAGATCAACCTGCTGGGGCAGAACGTCAATGCCTACCGCGGCAAGATGGGCGACACCGGCGAGTACGCCGACCTGGCCCTGCTGCTTGAGTACGCCGCCGAGATCCCCGGCATCCAGCGCCTGCGCTTCACCACCAGCCATCCCAACGAGTTCTCGCAGCGGCTGATCGAGGCCTACGGCAAGATCCCCCAGCTGGTGAACCACCTCCACCTGCCGGTGCAGCACGGCAGCGACCGCATCCTGATGGCGATGAAGCGCGGTTACACGGCGCTGGAGTTCAAGAGCATCATGCGCAAGCTGCGCGCGATCCGGCCGGACATCCGCATCGCCAGCGACTTCATCGTCGGCTTCCCCGGCGAGACCGAGGACGACCACGAGAAGCTGATGAAGCTGGCCCGCGACGTCGGCTTCGACCAGAGCTTTTCCTTCATCTTCAGCCCCCGCCCCGGCACGCCGGCCGCGGCGCTGGAAGACACCACGCCGTATGAAACCAAGATCAAGCGCCTGCAGGAGCTGCAGGCCGAGATCGAGGCCAACACGCTGCGCATCAGCGAAGGCATGGTCGGCCGCACCGAGCGCATCCTGGTCACCGGCCACGCCAAGAAGGACCCGACCGAGCTGATGGGCCGCACCGAGTGCAACCGCATCGTCAACTTCAAGGGCCACGCGCGGCTGATGAACCAGCTGATCGACGTGAAGATCACGACCGCCTTCGCGCACTCGCTGCGCGGCGAGGTGCTGCTCAACGAAAGCGTTATTAGCGCCTGATCATCAGCAGCCACTGCGCCAGGCTGATGCCCGCCAGCATCAGCCCGTAGCCGATCATCTTGCCGTCGTGCCCGGTGATCACCAGCGCGGCGATCACTGCCACGCTGCCGCCGGCGGCGCCCCACAGGGCCAGGCGGCGCCAGGTCAGCGCCGCCAGATCCCGCCGCCACAGCAGCTTGACGGCGCAGGCCAGCAGCGCCGCCACGGCCCAGGCGGGAAGAAAGAGGTTGGCGATATGCCAGAAGGCGTCGAGCGGCGACAAGTGGGTTCGGCTTAAAGGTGTTCTGACGGCGCGGCGGCGCAATATCGTCCCAAATTTTATAATCACGGCATGTCGGTATTCGCCCTCGGTCTGAACCACAACTCCGCCCCGCTCGACCTGCGGGGCCGGTTCGCGTTCACGCTCGAACAGCTGGCGCCGACGCTGCTGGGTTTCCGTCGGCAGCTCCAGACCACGGCCACCGGCAAGGCCGAGGCCGCCATCCTGTCCACCTGCAACCGCACCGAGCTCTACGTGGCCGGGCCGCAGGCGATGGTGCAGCCGGCGGTCGACTGGCTGGCCGGCGTCGGCGGCGTGGGCCGCAGCGCGCTGCTGGACCATGCCTATGTGATGGAAGGCGGCGCCGCGGCGCGCCATGCCTTCCGCGTGGCCAGCGGGCTGGATTCGATGGTGCTGGGCGAGGCACAGATCCTCGGCCAGATGAAGCAGGCCGTCAGGGAAGCCGACCAGGCTGGCACGCTGGGCACGACGCTGCACCAGCTGTTCCAGCGCAGCTTCTCGGTGGCCAAGGAGGTGCGCACCTCCACCGAGATCGGCACGCACTCGATCAGCATGGCGGCGGCCTCGGTGCGGCTGGCCGGCCAGCTCTTCGAGGACCTGAGCCAGATCAAGGTGCTGTTCGTCGGCGCCGGCGAGATGATCGAGCTGGTCGCCACGCACTTCGCCGCGAAGAATCCGAAGGCGATGGCGGTGGCCAACCGCACGCTGGACCGCGGCGAGAAGCTGGCCTCGCGGCTCAATGCCGAGGCGATCCGCCTGGCCGACCTGCCGCAGCGCCTGCACGAGTTCGACGCCGTCATCTCCTGCACCGCCAGCAGCCTGCCGCTGATCGGCCTGGGTGCCGTCGAACGGGCGCTGAAGGCGCGCAAGCACCGGCCGATGTTCATGGTGGACCTGGCCGTGCCGCGCGACATCGAGCCCGAGGTGGCGCAGCTGAACGACGTCTACCTCTACACCGTCGACGAGCTGGCCAGCGTGGTCCAGACCGCCAGCGAGAAGCGCCTGGCCGCCGTCGAGCAGGCCGAGGCCATCATCGAGACCGGCGTGCAGAGCTTCGTGCACTGGCTGGGCCAGCGCCACACGGTGCCGCTGATCCAGGCGCTGAATGCGCAGACCGACGAGTGGCGCGCCGCCGAGATCGCCCGCGCCCGCAAGCTGCTGGCCCGCGGCGAGGACGTGGACACGGTGCTGGAGGCCCTCTCCCGCGGCCTCACCCAGAAGATGCTGCACGGCACGCTGGCCGAGCTGCACGGCAGCGACGGCGACCAGCGGCTGCAGCTGGCGCAGACGGTGTCGCGGCTGTTCCTGCGGGGCAGCAGCAAGGGCCCGACCGGTTCTGATTCGGAGAATTAGCGGCGCTGAAGAAAGACCTCCCCGGCCTTTGCTTCAACCATCACCCGCTGTTCTCCGACGATGAAAGACTCCCTCCGCCAACAATTCGACCGCCTCGGCTTCCGCCTCAACGAGCTGGACGCCCTGCTCGCCGACGGCAGCCTCGCCGCCGACATCAAGCGCTACCGCACGCTGACCAAGGAGCAGTCCGAGGTGGCGGGCCTGGTCGGCAAGTACAAGCTCTACACCCAGCGCGAGGCCGACCTGGCCGAAGCCCGCGAACTGCTGGACGACCCCGACATGGCCGAGATGGCGCGCGAGGAGATCGCCGCCGCCGAGGCCGACATCGCCCGGCTCAACGACGAGCTGCAGCTGGCCCTGCTGCCGCGCGATCCGGACGACGAGCGCCCGGCCTTCCTCGAGATCCGCGCCGGTGCCGGCGGCGACGAATCGGCCCTGTTCGCCGCCGACCTGGCGCGCATGTACCTGCGCCACGCCGAGCGCCAGGGCTGGCGCACCGAGCTGCTGTCGGAAAACGTCTCCGACCTGGGCGGCTACAAGGAGCTGGTCGTGCGCATCGAGGGCGACGGCGTCTACGGCCGGCTCAAGTTCGAATCCGGCGGCCACCGCGTGCAGCGCGTGCCGGCCACCGAATCGCAGGGCCGCATCCACACCAGTGCCTGCACCGTCGCCGTGATGCCCGAGCCCGACGAGGCCGAGGAGATCCAGCTGAACCCGGCCGACCTGCGCATCGACACCTTCCGCGCCAGCGGCGCCGGCGGCCAGCACGTCAACAAGACCGACTCGGCCATCCGCATCACGCACATCCCGACCGGCCTGGTGGCCGAATGCCAGGACGACCGCAGCCAGCATCGCAACAAGGCCAAGGCCATGGCCGTGCTGGCCGCGCGCCTGCGCGACAAGGACAAGAACGAGCGCGCCGCCAAGGAGGCCGCCACCCGCAAGAGCCTGATCGGCACCGGCGACCGCAGCGACCGCATCCGTACCTACAACTTCCCGCAGGGGCGGCTGACCGACCACCGGATCAACCTGACGCTGTACAAGCTGGACGCGATCATGAACGGCGACCTGGACGACATCGTCGCCGGGCTGCAGGCGGCGCAGGCGGCGGAGCAGCTGGCGCTGCTGGAAGGGCGGGCGTGATCGTCTCTGAGGCGTTCGCCCGAGCGCGCGAGCTGGGCGTCGACCGCGTGGACGCGACGCTGCTGCTCTGTGCCCTGCTCGGCCGCGAGCGCGGCTGGCTGATCACGCACGACGATTTCGCCCTAACGCCCGAGATGAGCGGCATCCTCGAAGCCCAGTTCGCCCGCCGCGCTGCCGGCGAACCGATCGCCTACCTGCTGGGCCGCAAGGAGTTCCACGGCCTCGACCTGGCGGTGACGCCGGACACGCTGGTGCCGCGGCCGGATACCGAGACGCTGGTGGACTGGGCACTGGAGCTGCTGGACGGGCCGGCGCGCGTGGTGGACCTCGGCACCGGCAGCGGCGCCATCGCGCTCGCCATCAAGCACCGGATGCCGGCGGCGCTCGTCGAGGCGGTGGACCTGAGTACGGGCGCGCTTGCCGTCGCCCGTGCCAATGCCGAGCGCCTGGGCCTGGACATCGCCTTCCACCAGGGCGACTGGTTCGGCCCGCTGGCCGGGCGGCGCTTCGAGCTGATCGTCAGCAACCCGCCCTATATCGCCGGCGACGACCCGCACCTGCCGGCACTGCGCCACGAACCCCGCAGCGCGCTGACGCCCGAGGGCGACGGCCTGGCCGCGCTGCGCGCCATCATTGCTGATGCACCGCAGCATCTGGAGCCCGGCGGCTGGCTGCTGCTGGAACACGGCTACGACCAGGCGGAGCCGGTCGCGGCGCTGCTGCGGGCGCGCGGCTTCGGCGAAGTGACGCTGCGCCGCGATCTAGGCGGTCAGCCCCGCGTCAGTGGCGGGCGCCTGCCGCCCGGCCGCTAAGCCGCGCCAGCCCTCACTTCGGGGTGCGGGCAACAGTATTGAAAAACCGTTCATTTCTGACGCCACAGCCGCGCCGGCCGGGCGTAGCATGGTTGCGAGGGTGCAGGGCAAGCATCACAGGAGGTCGCCATGTCGTACAGAGGTTTGGCTCCGCTCGCCGCGTTGATGTCGGCGCTGATGCTCGCAGGTGCGGCCCAGGCCGCCGAAGGCCTCCAGCTCCGCACCCAGGACGACGGCACGCCGCGCTGGCAGGCGCGCCTCAGCATGAGCAGCCTGAGCCCGAACAGCACGATCGGCTCCGAGCCGCAGCACGCCCTGGGCTCGCGCATCCTCAGCGCCAACCTGCTGGGCGACTACTACCTCACCGGCTCCGGCTTCGGCAACAGCGTGCGCGGCGGCCTGCGCGCCACCGGCGGCATGCTGCTGGGGCCGCTGTCGCTGTCGCAGAACGGCTCGGCCATGTCGCTGGGCAGCCTGCAAAGCAGCGTGGCCGTGGGCCAGCGCTCGATCAGCCTGCTCTCGCCCACCCGCGAGCTGAACGACCCGAGCACCTCGCTGTCCTACCTGGGCATCGGCTACACCGGGCAGCTGGCGCACTCGGGCTTCAGCTTCAGTGCCGACCTGGGCATGCTGGGCGCGACGCCCGGCCTGCGCCTGGGCTCGTCCGTGAGCAATGCGCAAGGCCTGGACGACACGCTGCGCGACGTGCGCTACAAGCCGGTGGTCCAGTTCGGCCTCTCGTACAGCTATTGACCCGGCGCCAGCGCGCCCGCCGCGCCTCGCCGATAATCCCGCCTCAGTGAAGCACTTGAGGTGAGAAAGATGAGCGACGTCCAGCAACGCATTGACGACCTGGTGAAGAGCAACCGGGTGGTGCTGTTCATGAAGGGCACGGCCCAGTTCCCGATGTGCGGCTTCTCCGGCCGCGCGATCCAGATCCTGAAGGCCTGCGGCGTGTCCGACCTGAAGACCTTCAACGTCCTCGAGGACGAAGGCGTGCGCCAGGGCATCAAGGACTACGCCCAGTGGCCGACGATCCCGCAGCTCTACGTCAACGGCGAATTCGTCGGCGGCTCGGACATCATGATGGAGATGTACCAGGCCGGTGAATTGCAGCAGGTGCTGTCCGCCTGATGACCCAGAGGCTCGTCGTCGGGATCACCGGCGCGACCGGGGCGGCCTACGGGCTGCAATTGCTCCGTCGAGGCAAGGAGTTAGGCCTCGAGACGCATTTGATCGTCACGCCGGCCGGCGTGTTGAACGTCCACCACGAGCTGGGCCTGGACCGGGCCGCGCTGGAGCGCGAGGCGAGCTTCTCGTACTCGCCCGGCGACGTGGGCGCCTGCGTGGCCAGCGGCAGCTTCGCGACGGCCGCGATGGTGGTCGCGCCCTGCTCGATGAAGTCGCTGGCCGCCATCGCCCACGGCTTCGGCGACAACCTGCTGACCCGCGCCGCCGACGTCACGCTGAAGGAACGCCGCCGGCTGGTGCTGATGGTGCGCGAGACGCCGTTCAACCTGGCCCACCTGCGCAACATGACGGCCGCCACCGAGATGGGCGCGATCGTGTTCCCGCCGCTGCCGGCCTTCTACCACCGGCCGCAGACGATCGAAGAGTTGGTCAACGAGAGCGTCGAGCGGGTGCTGGAGCTGGCCGGCGTGGCCGGTGCGGCGCCCAAGGCCTGGACCGGGCTCTAGGCTTCATCCGGTCCGCAGGGCCTCCACCACCAGCTTGACCGCCGGCGAGGCCCGGCGGCTCGGGTAGTAGGCGTGATAGCCGGCAAAGGACGCGGCCCAGTCATCCAGCGCCGACACCAGCCGCCCCGCAGCCAGATGCGGCCGCACGGACTCCAGCGGCAGCCAGGCGAGGCCGTGGCCGGCAAGCGCCGCGGCCAGCACCAGCTCGCTGGAATTGAACACCAGCCGGCCTTCGATATGCGCATTGACCGACTTGCGCCGGCGCATGAACTCCCACTTCATCAACCCGCCGTGCGAGGCCAGGCGCAGGCCGATGCAGTCGTGCTGCGTCAGCGCCTGCGGCTGCTGCGGCGGCGGCCGGCGGGTGAAGTAGGCCGGGCTGGCCACGACGGCCATCTGCATGTCCGGCGCGATGGGTACGGCGATCATGTCCTTGGCCACGTCAGAGCCGATGCGGATACCGATGTCGAAGCGCTCGGCCACGATGTCGATGAAGCTGTTGTTGCTGCTCAGCTCCAGGCGGATGTCCGGATAGTCGACGAGGCAGCGCTGCAGGCGCGGCCAGACCAGCAGCCGCATCGCCTGCTCGCTGGCGCTGATGCGCACGGTACCGGCCGGCTTGCCCCGCAGTTCGCCCAGCACGGCCAGCTCGGCCTCGATGTCCTCGAAGCGCGGCCCCACGGCCTGGAACAGGCGCTCGCCCGCCTCGGTCGGCGAGACGCTGCGCGTCGTGCGGTTGAGCAGCTTCAGGTCCAGCCGCTGCTCCAGCGCGCGGATGGTCTGGCTCAACGCCGATTGCGTGATGCCCAACTGCGCGGCGGCCCGGGTGAAGCTGCCCGCGCGCACGACGGCGGCGAAGGCGGCGAGGTCGTCGAAGCGTGCCATGGATTGATTAGCCTACCTACTGAGTCCTAGTCGATCCATCAGTCTAGTCCTGGAGCGACGGCAAGCCTAAAGTTCCTCCATCGACAACGCAACAGGACGCGCAAGATGACGATGAACACACGACAGCTGGGCCGCAACGGCCCCGAGGTTTCCGCCCTCGGCCTGGGTTGCATGGGCCTGAGCTTCGCCTACGGGCCGGCGCCGGAACGGGCGCAATCGATGCAGCTGCTGCGCAGCGCCGTCGAGCGCGGCGTGAGCTTCTTCGACACCGCTGAAGCCTACGGGCCCGGCGACAACGAAAGCCTGCTCGGCGAGGCGCTGGCGCCGCTGCGCGACCGGGTGGTGATCGCCACCAAGTTCGGCTTTCGCAACGGCGTGCCGGCGCAAGGGCTGGACAGCCGGCCCGAGCGCATCCGCCAGGTCACCGAGGACGCGCTGAAGCGCCTGCGCACCGACCGCATCGACCTGCTCTACCAGCACCGCGTGGACCCGCAGGTGCCGATCGAGGAGGTGGCCGGCACCGTGAAGGAGCTGATCCGCGAGGGCAAGGTGCTGCACTTCGGCCTGTCCGAGGCCGGCGCGCAGACGATCCGCCGCGCCCATGCGGTGCAGCCGGTGGCCGCCCTGCAGAGCGAGTATTCGCTGTGGTGGCGCGAGCCGGAGCAGGAGATCCTGCCGCTGCTGGAGGAACTGGGCATCGCCTTCGTGCCCTTCAGCCCGCTGGGCCGCGGCTTCCTGACCGGAGCGATCGACACGCAGACGGCTTTCGCCGAGGGCGACTTCCGCAACACGCTGCCACGCTTCAGCCCGGAGGTGCGCGAGGCCAACCGCCGGATGGTCGACAGTCTCGCGGGCATCGCCGCGCGCAGGCAGGTGACGCCGGCCCAGCTGGCGCTGGCCTGGCTGCTGGCCCGCAAGCCCTGGATCGTGCCGATCCCGGGGACGACGAAGCTGCACCGGCTGGAAGAAAACATCGGCGCTGCAACGCTGGTGCTGTCGCCGCAGGAGGTGCAGGAGATCGAGGCTGCGGTCGAGGCCGCACCCGCTCAGGGGGCGCGTTATGCGCCGGCGGTGCAGGCGATGGTGGAGCGCTGAGTCGTCACTTCTCGCCGGGCATCAGCCACTGGCGGCGGCACGCGAGCACCGCGCCCGGATATTCGGGCCGACCGCGGCTGCCGTTGAAGCGGCCCAGCGCCATGAACAGGTCGCCGTTCTCGCGGTCCAGGTAGTGGCGCAGGATCACGCAGCCGAAGCGCAGGTTGGTCTGCATGTGGAACAGGTGGGCGGCGTCGCCATTGCCGATCAGCTTGGCCCAGAAGGGCATCACCTGCATGTAGCCACGAGCGCCGGCGGTGCTGATCGCGTACTTGCGGAAGCCGCTTTCCACCTGTACCAAGCCCAGCACCAGCGCGGGCTCCAGGCCTGAGCGGGCCGACTCGTACCAGATGGTCTCGAGGAACTCGATGCGGGTCTGCGCCTCGGCGATCCGCTTCTTCATTTTCTCGCTCATCGCGCCGAGCCAGCGCAAATAGGCGAGGCGGGCCTCGATGTCGGTGAACTTCGGCTTGGGCGGCGCCGCGTTGGCGATGGCCGAGGACAGCGCCGAGCGGACCGAATCCGCCAGCGGCTCCTCGACCTGCGCACCGGCCCGCGCGAGGCGCGGCAGGGCCAGCGCGGACAGCGCCGCCGTCAGCGCGGCACGTCGCCTCAAGCGAGCTTGGACTTCAGATGGCCGAGCACATCGGCCAGCGCCAGCTTGGTCGCCTCGGCATCGCGGCGGCCCTGGTACTCGACCTGGCCTTCCTTCAGGCCGCGGTCCGACAGCACGACGCGGTGCGGCACGCCCACCAGCTCCCAGTCGGCGAACATCGCGCCCGGGCGCTCGCCGCGGTCGTCCAGCAGCACGTCCACGCCCTGCGCCTGCAGTTCTTCGTAGAGCTTGGTGGCGGCGGCCTTCACGTCCTCGCTGCGGTCCATGCCGATCGGGCAGAGCACCACGGTGAACGGGGCGATCGCGTCCGGCCAGATGATGCCGCGGGCGTCGTTGTTCTGCTCGATCGCCGCGCCCAGGATGCGGGTGACGCCGATGCCGTAGCAGCCCATCTGCATCGGCTGGGGCTTGCCGTTCTCGTCCAGGAAGTTGGCGTTCATCGCGGCCGAATACTTGGTGCCGAGGAAGAACACATGGCCCACCTCGATGCCGCGCTGGATGGCGAGCACGCCCTTGCCGTCCGGCGAGGGGTCGCCGGCGACAACGTTGCGGATGTCGGCGACGACGTCCGGCTCGGGCAGGTCACGACCCCAGTTGGCGCCGGTGTAGTGGAAGTCGGCCTCGTTGGCGCCGCAGACGAAGTCGGCCATGTTGGCGACGGTGCGGTCGGCGATGACCTTGACGGGCTTCTTCAGGCCGATCGGGCCCAGGTAGCCGGGCTTGCAGCCGAAGTGGTCCTCGATCTCGGCGATGGTGGCGAAGCGGAAGCCGCCCTTCAGGCCTTCGACCTTGCCGGCCTTCACTTCGTTGAGCTCGTGGTCGCCGCGGACCAGCAGCAGCCAGACGGTCGACTTGACGATGTCGCCCTTCTCGCTGGTCTCGTCGGTGGCGAGCACCAGCGACTTGACGGTCTGCGAGAGCGGCAGCTTCAGCAGCTCGGCCACGTCGGCGCAGGTGGCCTTGCCGGGCGTGGGCGTCTTGGTCAGTGCGATCGTGGCGTCAGCACGCGAAGGCAGCAGCGACAGCGCTTCGGCCAGCTCGATGTTGGCAGCGTAGTCGCTGGTCGGGCAGTAGATGATCGCGTCCTCGCCGGTGTCGGCGATGACCTGGAACTCGTGCGAGCGGTCGCCGCCGATGGCGCCGGTGTCGGCAGCCACGGCGCGGTACTGCAGGCCGAGGCGGTCGAAGATCTTGCCGTAGGCGGCGTACATGTTCTCGTAGGAGCGGCCGGCGCTTTCGACGTCGCGGTCGAAGCTGTAGGCGTCCTTCATCGTGAACTCGCGGCCGCGCATGATGCCGAAGCGCGGGCGGCGCTCGTCGCGGAACTTGGTCTGGATGTGATAGAAATTCTTGGGCAGCTGCTTGTACGAACGCAGCTCCTGGCGGGCGATGTCGGTCACCACCTCCTCGCTGGTCGGCTGGATGATGAAGTCGCGCTCATGGCGATCCTTCACTCGCAGCAGCTCGGGGCCCATCTTGTCGAAGCGGCCCGTCTCCTGCCACAGCTCGGCCGGCTGCACCACCGGCATCAGGAGTTCCACCGCACCGGCGCGGTTCATCTCCTCGCGGATGATGTTCTCCACCTTGCGGATCACGCGCAGGCCCATCGGCATGTAGTTGTAGATGCCGGCGCCCAGGCGCTTGATCATGCCGGCCCGCATCATCAGCTTGTGGCTGACGACCTCGGCGTCGGCAGGGGCTTCCTTGAGCGTGGAGATGAAGAAATTGCTGGCTTTCATGGCGGAGCGGACCTGGCCGGCAGGGGCCAGGTGGAGGGCAGGTAGTGAGGGTTAGCAGGGGTCGCGCCGCAAGGGCTGCCCGGTGCAATAATCGATCCAACTATAGATTCGAGGTTGATTATGCTCGACCGTGAAGGGTTCAGACCCAACGTCGGCATCATCCTGCTCAACCACAGGAACGAGGTGTTCTGGGGCAAGCGCATCCGCACCCATTCCTGGCAGTTCCCGCAAGGGGGCATCAAACACGGCGAAACGCCCGAGCAGGCGATGTTCCGCGAGCTCCACGAGGAAGTGGGGCTCATTCCCGATCACGTGCGCATCATTGCGCGTACCCGAGACTGGCTGCGTTACGAGGTTCCCGAGCATTTCATCCGCCGCGACGCGCGCGGCCACTACAAGGGCCAGAAGCAGATCTGGTTCCTGCTGCAGCTGATGGGTCGCGACTGCGACATGAACCTGCGCGCCACCGACCACCCGGAGTTCGACGCCTGGCGCTGGAACGAATACTGGGTGCCGCTGGAATCGGTGATCGAGTTCAAGCGCGGCGTCTACGAGATGGCGCTGACGGAACTTGCCCGTTACTTGCCACGCATCAACCACCACAACCGCTACCTGCGTTCGGGCATGCGGCCGCAGCATCGCGAGCTGGGACGCGGCGGCCCTCGGCACAACGGCGGCCCGGGCGATGATTGCGGAGAACCGGTCCAGGCCGGCGCGGAAACAGCCGGCAACGAGGTCCCCGACAAGGAAACACCCGGCCCCTTGTAAGCCCGGCGCGCTTGCCCTACTCTGGGGTCCACCGCGGATCGGCATGAACCGCTCCGCAGACCTCCAGAGACAAGGAGCGCGCCATGCCCAGCAGCAGTTCTTCGCAGGAAGCCAGCGACGATATTCATCCGGGCATCGCGGCGATCCGCACGATCGCCCTGGTCGGCCCGGCCAGCGCCGGCAAGACCACCCTGCTCGAGGCGCTGCTGCTGCAGGCCGGGGCGATCACCCAGGCCGGCAGCGTGGAGCGCGGCTCCACCGTCTCCGACTACGACGTGCTGGAGCGCCGCATGCAGCACTCGCTGCAGGCCTCGCTGGTGCACATGAACCACGGCGGCATCCGCATCCATGCGATCGACACGCCGGGGGCGCCGGATTTCGTCGGCCAGTCGCTGCCGGCGCTGGAGGCGGTGGACACGGCCGTCGTCGTGATCGACGCGCAGAACGGCATCGAGCTGATGGCCTCGCGCATGCTGGAAGCGGCCGGCAGGCGTGGCCTCTGCCGCGCCATCGTGATCAACAAGATCGACATGCCCGAGCTGGACCTGCCGGGGCTGCTGGAGCAGATCCGCGAGGCCTTCGGCCGCGAGTGCCTGCCGCTCAACCTGCCGTCAGGCGGGTCAGGCGGCAAGGTCGTCGACTGCTTCTTCAACCGCGAGGGCAGCGCCGATTTCTCCTCGGTCGAGGCGGCGCACCAGGCGCTGGTGGAGCAGGTGGTCGAGGTGGACTCCGACTTCGTCGACCGCTATCTCAATGACGGCGACGTGGACCCGCGCGAGCTGCACGCCCCGCTGGAGCAGGCGCTGCGCGAGGGGCACCTGATCCCGGTCTGCTTCACCTCCGCGCGCACCGGCGCCGGCATCGCCGAGCTGCTGGACGTGATCGAGCGCCTGCTGCCGAACCCGGCCGAAGGCAACCCGCCGCAGTTCCTGCAGGGCGAAGGCGCCGAGGCCCAGCCACTGCAGGCAAGACCTGACCCCAACGCCCATGTGCTGGCCCATGTGTTCCAGGTCCATGCCGACCCCTACCTCGGCAAGATGGGCATCCTGCGTGTCCACCAGGGCACGGTGACGCGCAGCAGCCAGCTCTTCGTCGGCCATGCCCGCAAGTGCTTCCGGGTCGGCCACCTGTTCATGCTGCAGGGCGCCAAGCATGTGGAGGTCGACCAGGCGCTGCCGGGCGACATCTGCGCCATCGCCAAGGTGGACGAGATCCACTACGACGCGGTCCTGCACGACGCCCCGGAAGACGAGCACATCCACCTGGCGCCGCTGGACTTCCCGGTGCCGGTGCATGGGCTGGCCGTCACGCCCGTCCGTCACGGCGACGAGCAGCGCATGTGGGAGATCCTCGGCCGCCTCGTCGACGAAGACCCCTGCCTGAAGGTGGAGCGCGCCGGGCAGACGCACGAGACGCTGATCTACGGCCTGGGTGAGCTGCACCTGCGCATGCTGCTGGAACGGCTGCGCGAGACCTACAAGTTCGAGGTCACGACCCAGCCCCCGCGCATCGCCTACCGCGAGACCATCTCGGCCCCGGCCGAGGGCCATTACCGGCACAAGAAGCAGAGCGGCGGCGCGGGCCAGTTCGGCGAGGTCTATCTGCGCATCGAGCCGATGGAGCGCGGTGCCGGCTTCGAGTTCGTGGACGCGGTCAAGGGCGGCACGATCCCGGGGCAGTTCATGCCGGCCGTCGAAAAGGGCGTGCGTTCGGCGCTGGAGAGCGGCGTGATCTCGGGCAATCCGCTGGTGGACCTGCGGGTGACCGTGTTCGACGGCAAGCACCATTCGGTGGACAGCAAGGAGATCGCCTTCGTCACCGCCGGGCGGCGCGCCTTGATGGCCGCCGTCAGGGAGGCCCGGCCGCTGGTGCTGGAGCCGATCGTGCACGTGGAGATCAGCGCACCGAATGCCGCGATGGGCGACATCACCGGCGATCTGGCCTCGCGGCGCGGCCAGGTGAACGGCACGCGCTCGGCGGTGCCGGGCACCATGGTCGTCCAGGGCCTGGCGCCGCTGGCCGAGTTGTCCAGCTACCAGACCCGGCTCAATGCGATGACCGCCGGCCAGGGCCGCTACACGCTGGTGCTCTCGCACTACGAGCCGGTACCGCCGAACACGCAGGCGGCTTTGACCTCCGCCTACAAGGTGCGCGAAGAGGAGTGAGTGAGCTACTTGGCGGGAGCCGCCTTGTGGTACTGCTCCAGCTGCTTCAGCCATTCGGTCCAGTCCTTCGGCCCCTTCTCGTAGCGCTGCTGGAGGTTGCCCAGCACCACGCCCCAGGCCTTGTCAAAATAGGCGTAGGTCTTGTCCCAGGCGGGTCCGTCACCCCAGCCGGTGTGGTGGATGCTGACCTTGGTATGCGTGGCATCCACGGGCTCGAGCCGGACGACGACGAAGGTGCGCTGGGCGCGGATCTCGGGTTGGCTCGGCGGCGCGTTCCAGTCGAAGCTGAGCATCTTCGGGCGTTGCAGGGCCATGAAGCGCATCTCGTCGGCGCCCTTGGCGCCGGGCTCGGCCAGCGGGTCGATGAAGATGTGGAAGGCGCCGCCGACGCGGGCGTCGATCTCGGCATCGGGCGCAAAGAAGCCAGTGATGCCTTCGCGGGTGGTCCAGCTGTGCCAGGCCTGCTCCACATCGGCATTGATCAATACTTCTTTATCAATGCTGCGTTCGGCAGCCAGGGCCGGCAGCGCGATGCCAAGGCTCATCAAGAGCGCGACGAGTGTCCTCACGGGTGCCCTCCGTTCAGGTGGCGATCAACGTCGCTTTATCATAGCGGCCATGTCACCCCCGATCCGGGACACCGCTCAGGTCCGTCTGGACAATGCGCTGCGCCTGTTTGAAGAATTCGTCGCCTCCACCGTCAAGCATGCCGATGCCGCCACGCTGAGAGGCCTGGAACGGCGCTTTGCCGAGCGCCTGCAGATCCAACCCAGCTATTGGAGCCAGATCAAGGGCCGCAGCCGCCAGATCGGCGAGCGGCTGGCGCGGCAGTTCGAGCAGCTGTTCCACAAGCCGCCCGGCTGGATGGACCATGACCATCCGGTCGAGGCCCCGGCCGACCCGGCATCCGCCGCCGATGTCCAGCCCAGCCTGCCGCAGGACGACGACGAGCGCTTCATCGTCGGCCTGGTGCTGACCTACTACCGCCGGCATCCGCAGCGCGCCCGCACGCGGCTGCTGGATCTGCTGGGCGAGGTGCTGACGCCCTCCGCCGCCTCGGCCCCGACGCCGGCTGCGCCCGCGCGCCCGGCCGCAACGTCCTCCGCCTCTGCCGCCAGCGAGATGGACGAATGGCGCCGCCTGCAGCAAGGCGTGGCGCCGCTGAAGACCCGCAAGACCCGCCCCTGAGCGCGCGCCCGCGCGCCCGCGGGGCACCGCATCGTCAGTCCAGATGATGCGCTAGATAAAAACCACTTGCGCAAGATAATCATTTGATTATCATTTGCGCAAGTCGACGGCATTGCCGTCGATGAAACCCCAAGACGCAACTTCTTGACGGGCGTCGCCCGCCTCGCACCGATCCGTCGGCCGCCGAGGCCTTGGCATTTCGCGCCCCTGCGATCCGGCTGCGTCCGCGCCGCCCTGTCTGTGTTCACGTTTTCCATTTCGCTGCAACGACATCGCAGTGGCGCTGCCGCATGCCTTGTCGTCGCCCTTTCCGTCAACCAGCGCGGGCCCGTCTCGCGAAGGAGTGATCCTCATGTCCCGATTCATCGCCCCCCGTCCGCTCACCCTGCAAACGCTCAAGCCGCGCAATCCGCTGGTCGCGGCCAGCCGAATGCGCCAGGCGGGCCGCCATGCCGGCGGCAACACACGCCAGCAGGCGCGCCGTGAACTGCAACGCGCGATCGCGGAAACCAGCGAGCGCAGCCCCTGAATCAATCCGGCGTTCCGCGAGCGCGCGGTACGCCTCCGGAGGAACGACATCATGAGAATTTCCGAATTGAAGGGCGTGGGCGACGAAGCCCTCGTCGAGGAAGCCTGGAGAAGGCGGTTCGCCACCGCATTGCGCTGGACTAGCGCGTTATTTGCACGGATGGCCGATCGCCTGGCGGCGGCCCGCGGGCGCCGGCGGCCCGAGCTCGAGTTCTATGCCGAGGCCGGCGCGCCGGAAGGCGGCACGCTGTATGCCGACGGGCAGCGGATCGGGCAGCTCGACGGCGTGACCCGACTCTGATCGGGGTGCGGCAGCAACTTCACTCGCGGGGCGGACCGGCCGATATAGGATGGGTCCGCCCGCGAACGAAGAGAGCCATGCCAGCCGCACCTCCCCTGACCCAGCCCCTGCCCGACCTGGCCAGCTGGACGGCACGCCTGCGCGGCGCCGAGATCCCCGTGCTGGCGGAGACCGCGGAGGCGCTGGAGCTGTTGCGCGGCAACGAGGACGAGGTCGATGCCAACCGGCTCGGCGAGTTGATCGGCGCCGATCCGCTGATGACGCTGAAGGTGCTGGCCTACGCGGCCGCCCATCGCAGCGAACGCTTGCTGACCGACGCAGAGACGGTGACGGCGGCGCTGGTGCTGATGGGCATCTCGCCGTTCTTCCGCGCCTTCGGCCCGCAACCGGTGGTCGAGGATCAGCTGGGGCCGCAGGCGCTGGACGGCCTGCAGCGGGTGCTGCGCCGCTCCGAGCGGGCTGCGCGTTATGCGCTATCGTTCGCCGTCCATCGGCTGGACCCTGACGCGGCAGTGATCCACAGCGCGGCGCTGTTGCACGACTTCGCGGAACTGCTGCTGTGGGTGCATGCGCCGGACCTGGCGCTGCGGCTGGAAGCGCACATGCAGGCCGATCGCTCGCTGAGCAGCGAGCAGGCGCAGCGGGACGTCCTGAACATCGAGCTGAACGAGCTGGAGCAGGCGCTGATGCAGGCATGGCGGCTGCCGGCCCTGCTGCGCCAGGTCACCGACGACCACCTGCGCGCGATCGACCCCAAGGTGCTGGCGGTGCGCCTGGCCGTCCGGCTCGCGCAGCATACCGACGAGGGCTGGGGCCACCCGGCCGTGGCCGAGGATCTGCGCGATATCGGTGAACTGCTGAGCCTGGCGCCTGCTCATGTGCAGTCGCTGCTGCATCAGTACGACTGATCTGTCGCCCCTTCAGACCGGGATCGCCGTCGTGTTCTTGACCCGGTCCAGCACGAAGCTGGTCTTGCAGTCCTGCACGCTGGGGTGCTTGAGCAGGGTCTCGGAGATGAAGCGGGCGTAGTGCTGCATGTCCTGCACGACGACGCGCAGGATGTAGTCCATCTCGCCGGTCAGCGCGGCGCATTCGACCACCTCGGGCCAAGTCTGCACCGCCGCACGGAACAGGTCCATCGGGTTGCGCTTGTGGCTCTCGGTCTGCTTCTCGAGGCGCACGTTGATGTAGGCCGTCAGCCCCAGGCCCACCCGCTCGGGGCGCACCAGGGCCACGTAGGCAGCGATGGCGCCGTCTTCCTCGAGCCTGCGCACACGGCGGAGCACTGCCGACGCAGACAGGCCCACTTGCGCAGCCAGAGCGTCGTAGGTGACCCGGCCGTCGAGCTGCAGCGCTCGCAGGATGCGTCTGTCGATGGCATCGAGCTGGACATCGGTTTCCATGGCTGAATTGTTGCAGGATTCCTGCGCGAGAGAGATTCCTCACGCCGGAACTTGCAGGAATCCTGCGCCCCGCTACGCCTACAGTGCCTGCATCAATCGATTCAGACCGAAAGAAAGAGCACCACATGGCCGCCTTCACTCCCTGGGACAACCCGATGGGTACCGACGGATTCGAGTTCATCGAGTTCGCCGCACCCGATCCTGCCGCTTTGGGCAAGCTGTTCGAGACGATGGGCTTCACGGCCGTCGCCAAGCACCGGACGAAGAGCGTCACGCTGTACCGCCAGGGCGGCGTCAACTTCATCATCAATGCCGAGGTCGACTCCTTCGCGCAGCGCTTCGCGCGCCTGCACGGCCCGTCGATCTGCGCGATCGCCTTCCGCGTCAAGGACGCCGGCTTCGCCTACAAGCGCGCGCTGGAGCTGGGCGCCTGGGGATTCGACAACAAGGCCGGCCCGATGGAGCTGAACATCCCGGCGATCAAGGGCATCGGCGACTCGCTGATCTACTTCGTCGACCGCTGGCACGGCAAGGACGACGCGGCCGCCGGCGAGATTGGCAACATCAGCATCTACGACGTGGACTTCGTGCCGCTCCTGGATGCCGCGGGCAAGCCGGTGCCCTCGAACCCGGCGGGCCATGGCCTGACCTACATCGACCATCTGACACATAACGTCTTCCGTGGACGGATGAAGGAATGGTCGGAGTTCTACGAGCGCTTCTTCAACTTCCGCGAAGTGCGCTACTTCGACATCGAGGGCAAGCTGACCGGCCTCAAGAGCAAGGCGATGACCAGCCCCTGCGGCAAGATCCGCATCCCGATCAACGAGAGCAGCGACGATAAGAGCCAGATCGCCGAGTACCTGGAGCTGTACAGCGGCGAGGGCATTCAGCACGTGGCCCTGGGCACCGACGACATCTACGGCACGGTGGAAGGCATGCGCAACAGCGGTGTCGAGTTCCAGGACACGATCGACACCTACTTCGACCTGGTTGACAAGCGGCTCCCGGACCACGGCGAGAAGCTGGAGGAACTGCGCCGGCTGAAGATCCTGATCGACGGCGCCGCCCACCTGGACGCGCCCAACGAGCTGCTGCTGCAGATCTTCACCAAGGAAGTGATCGGGCCGATCTTCTTCGAGCTGATCCAGCGCAAGGGCAACGAGGGCTTCGGCGAGGGCAACTTCAAGGCGCTGTTCGAGTCGATCGAGCTGGACCAGATCCGCCGCGGCGTGCTCAAGGCGGAAGCCTGAACGGCGACCGCCTTCGCCCTGTCCCGGGCGTGACTCGGGACTAGGGCAAGTCCCCTGCACCGCAGGCGCCTCCACCGGCCACCATGTCTGCTGACTATCCAGGAGACAGACAATGACGGTGGAGACCTTGGTCCAGCAGCAACAGGCATCTTCGGCGAGCAGCCCCAAGCCATGGCTGCGCAGCTATCCGGAGGGCGTGCCGGCCGAGGTCGACTACAAGGTCTACGGCTCGCTGGTCGAGTTGCTGGAAGAAGCTTTCCGCAAGTACGCAAAGCGCGATGCCGCGGCTTGCATGGACCGCCGGATGAACTTCGGCGAGGTGGACGAACTCTCCCAGGCGCTCGGAGCCTGGCTGCAGGGCAAGGGCCTGCAGCGCGGCGCCCGCGTGGCGATCATGATGCCCAATGTCCTGCAGTACATGGTCGCGATCGCGGCCATCCTGCGGGCGGGCTTCACCGTCGTCAACGTCAACCCGCTGTACACGCCGCGCGAGCTGGAACACCAGCTGAAGGACTCCGGCGCCGAGGCGATCATCGTGCTCGAGAACTTCGCGGCGACGCTGGAGGAGGTCATCGGGCAGACGGCCGTGCGCCATGTGGTGCTGGCCTCGCTGGGCGACATGCTGGGTTTCTGGCGCGGCGGGCTGGTGAACTTCGTGGTGCGCCACGTCAAGAAGCTCGTGCGCGAGTTCCGGCTGCCGACCGATGGCGGCCGCACGGTGACCCGTTTCAACAAGGTGATCGAGGAAGGCTCGCGGATGAGCCTGCGCCGGGCCGAGCTCGGCCCGGATGACGTCGCCTTCCTCCAGTACACCGGCGGCACGACCGGTGTGTCCAAGGGCGCCACGCTGCTGCATCGCAACGTCGTGGCCAACATCCTGCAGAGCGAGGCCTGGTTCCAGCCGATGCTCAAGAAGCTGGGCGGCGACAAGCAGCTCACGACCGTCTGCGCGCTGCCCCTGTATCACATCTTCGCGCTGACAGCCTGCTACATGCTGGGCGCGCGGCTGGGCATGATGAACCTGCTGATCCCGAACCCGCGTGACATCCCGGGCTTCATCGCCACGCTGCAGAACTACAAGATCAACCTGTTCCCCGCGGTGAACACGCTGTTCAATGCGCTGGCCAACGATCCGGCGTTTGCGCGGCTCGACTTCAGCGAGCTGGTGATCTCGAACGGCGGCGGCATGGCCGTGCAGCAAGCGACGGCAGAGAAGTGGCTGAAGATCACGGGCTGCCCGGTGGTCGAGGGTTATGGCCTGTCGGAGACCGCGCCGGTGGCGACGATCAACCGGCTCGACCTGAAGACCTTCAACGGCACGATCGGCCTGCCGGTACCGGGCACCGAGATCGCGATCCGCGATGACAATGGCAACGACGTGCCGATGGGCGAGCGCGGCGAGATCTGCATACGCGGCCCGCAGGTGATGGCCGGCTACTGGAACAAGCCGGAGGAAACCGCCAACGTCATGTATCCGGACGGCTACTTCAAGAGCGGGGACATCGGCGTGATGGATGAGCAGGGTTTCACGCGCATCGTCGACCGCAAGAAGGACATGATTCTGGTCTCGGGCTTCAACGTCTATCCGACGGAGATCGAGCAGGTGGTCAATCTGCATCCTGGCGTCATGGAGTGCGCAGCAATCGGCATACCGGACGCGCGATCGGGAGAGACGGTCAAACTGTATGTGGTCAAGTCCGACCCAGCGTTGGCCGAAGAGGATCTTGCCGCTTACTGCCAGGCTCAGCTGACCGCCTACAAGCGCCCCAAGTACATTGAATTCCGCGATGAGTTGCCGAAGAGCAATGTGGGCAAGATCCTGCGCCGTGAGCTGCGCGGCTGATCAACGATGAGCAGCGGCCGGCTGCTGCCACCGGACCTGGTCGTCCTGGAGCGGGGCTGGCTTTCCTCGAACTCGCTGCTGATGCTCGGCGATGCCCGAGGAGCGGTGATTGTCGATACCGGCTATTGCACGCACCGCGCCCAGACGGTGGAGCTGGTCCAGACGGCGTTGGGACCGTCGCAGACCTTGCGCCTGATCGTGAACACCCATCTGCACTCCGATCACTGCGGAGGCAACGCCGAGCTTGCGCGCCGCCATGCGAAGTGTGCCATCTGGATTCCACCGGGGCACTATCGAGCCGCCGTTGACTGGGACGAGAGCGTGCTCAGCTACGCGCCCACGGGACAGCAGTGCGAGCGCTTCCAGCCGACCCGCGCCGTCCAGCCCGGCGAGCTGATCGACCAGGGCGGGCGGGAATGGCAGGTTCTTGCGGCGCCTGGGCACGATCCTCACTCCTTGATCCTGTTCGAACCGGTATCGGGCATCCTCGCCTCCGCAGACGCCCTGTGGGAGCACGGATTCGGCATCGTGCTTCCCGAACTGGACGGCGAAACGGGATTCGATGAGGTGGAGCGCACTCTGGACCTCATCGAAGGCCTGCCGGTGCGGGCGGTCGTTCCCGGCCATGGACAGCCGTTCGACGACATGGGTCGAGCCCTCGGTGAAGCACGATCCCGGCTGGCGTTCTTCAGGCGACATCCGGAGCGCCATACGCGCCACGCCGCGAAGGCCCTACTGATGTTCCATCTGCTCGAGGTGGGCCGGTGCAGTCGCCAGGCCCTTGACGATTGGCTGGAGCGCGTGCCGATCCACGGCAAGATGTGGCGGCGGCACTTCTCCGACCAGGAACTGCCTGCGTGGACTGAGGGGCTTGTCCAGGAACTCGCGCAGTCCGGCACCTTGCGCGTAGAGGGCGGTACGATCAGTCTTCGCTAGCTAGTAGGCATTCCGCCGATCTCCTCGAAGGATTGATCGATGCTTCGCCGCCTGACGCCCGCCGCTGACCCCGCGTTGCGACAAATCTCGCTGGAGGGTTTCGAGGACTCGCTGCTGTGGCGGCCCGAGACACTGCCCGACGGGAAAAGAGCGGACTCCTACAGTCTATTTCTTGCCCTGATGCCCTCCGCTGGCGACCAACTGCGCCTATTCGCAAACTCCGAGCAGATCCAGCGGTACTTCAAGATCTCGATGAAGTACGCACAACAGGCCGAGCGGCTCCACACCACCTTGCTGGACCTCAACCAAGGAGTTGCCTTCCCGAACCCACCCTCTCGGGTTCTCGTCGAGGCGGTCGTAGAGGCGCTCAAAGGAGCCCATCTTCCGCCAGCTCCTGTTCGCTTCGACCGAATCCGCAGCTTTAATGGCCAGGCGCTGACACTACGTTGCGATCGCGCTGGCCGTGAGGCCGCCCTGGACCTGCGTCGCGTGGTCAGTTCTCGCCTGAAGTCGCGGCGACTGCCCGCTCTCAGTACCGGCGAACTGCACATGACCTTGCACTATTCGCCTCCAGCCGTGATCGGCGAGGTACTGATAGAGCCTATCGACTGGAATCCGGACCACTTGGCACTCATCCTCAGCCACGTAGGCGCTCATCACCATGAACACATCGCGCGATGGCCGCTGCAGCATGCACGCTAGGATTTTGTGCGCCAAAGCAAAAACCCCTGCCTCGTGAGAGACAGGGGTTTTGCTTTG
>NZ_LYVQ01000019.1 GCF_001984095.1 Pelomonas sp. KK5 | reverse complement strand
GTGGTCGCCCACGCCGAAGCGCAGCCACATCGGCGGCTGCCCTGCCCCGCCGTTCTCGACCTCCCAGCCGCAGGCAGCCTGCATCAATTGGTCGAAGCCGGGCCAGTCGGCGCGCGGCCCCCGCGGGCCATAGGAACTGATGTGACCGCAGATGACGCCGGGATGCAGCGCGGCCAGTTGCTCCGGTGCGATACCGAGCTTGCGTGCGGCGGGCATGCGGATGTTGTGGTGGACCACGTCGGCCCACTTCACCAGCGATTCGAGCGCCGCGGCCGAGGCCGGATCGCCCAGCTTCAGCGCCAGCCCCCGCTTGCCCCGCTGGGTGCCGGCGAAGATGCGCTCCAGCCGGCGCATCGCATCGCCGGACGGCGGTTCGACCTTGATCACCTCGGCGCCCAGATCGGCCAGCAGCATGCAGGCGAAGGGGCCGGCGAGATAGGCGCCCAGGTCCAGCACCTTCAGCCCGCTCAGCGGCGCCCGGCCGGCGCGGCCTGTTCCCGCCTGGGCTTGTGCCGGTCCGGGCGCACGCTCCAGGTGATAGGCCAGGCCAGGCTGCCGGCGTCCGTCGCGCTCGAGCACATAGCCGTTCAGCCGCGCCTGCTCGTCCGCATAGATCTCGCCGAAGGGCACGGCGACCTGGGCGGCCACGTCGTGCTGCCAGAAGTGCCGCGCCCAGTCGTCGGCATTGCGGGTGGCGATGATCGCGCGGTTGGCACCAAAGTTCGGCGCGACATGGCTGGGCGGGAACTTCGCGTTGGCGGCGGCCACCGCTTCCGGGCCCATGGCAGCCAGCGCCTCGGCCATCCAGGGCGCCTTGTCGGGCGAGTAGTGCACATGGATCCAGCGGCCGTCCGCGCAGCGATGCAGCGGGATCGGCGTGCTCTTGTCCAGGCCCTTGGCAAACACCGGTGTCGGCCGCGCGGCGCGGGACCAGTGCATCGTCATCGGCACCAGCGCGGCCTGGGCCAGGCTGGTGTGCGCCGCGCCGCCTCGGCCGCCATCGCGCCTACGCGCAATCAGCCGTGACATCACCGCAATCGCGCTGAGCCAGCCGGCGATCCAGTTGGCGAATGGCATGCGGATGTAGATCGGGCCGGGCCGGTGGCCGGGCTGTTCGTCCAGGCCGCCGAGCGCGGCCAGTACCAGCGTCTCGCGCACGGGCGTGTCCGCCCAGGCATGCGACTGCGGCCAGGCGCCGATGGCCGAGACGATCAGGGCGGGGAAGGTGGCGGCAAGCGCCTCGTCGTCCAGCCCGGCTCGCTGGGCGGCTGAAGGCGGCAGGTCGTGGATCAGCACATCGGCCGAGGCCAGCAACTCATGCAACTGCGCCCGCCCCGGCTCTGTGTCGAGGTCCAGCGCGAGACGCCGCTTGCCGCGCCCGAGCACTTCGAACTGCGCCTCACTCAATCGCGGCGAACGGTACCGCGATGGGTCGATGCTCAGCACCTCGGCACCGGCCTCGCACAGATGCAGGCTCGCGCTCCAGCCGGCCACGTCCTTGGCCACTTCGATGACGCGCAGGCCGGCGAGGACGGCGTCATCGCTCATCGCTTCAGCCCAGCGCCTGCTCGATGGCCGCCAGCAATGCGGGATGCTCGGCCGCCACGTCCGGCGCAAAGCGTGCGAGCACCCGGCCATCGCGACCGACCAGGAACTTCTCGAAATTCCAGGTCACGTCGGTCTCACGCTTGGGCAGCAGGCCGTGCTGGGCCAGCGTCTTGTGCAGCTTGTCGTCGCCGGAGCCCTGGGCCTGCGGCTGCGCGGCGATTAGCGCCTGGTACAGCGGATGGCGCGGCTCGCTGTTGATCTGCACCTTGGCGAACAGCGGGAAGTGCACGTCGTAGCTGGCGTCGCAGAAGCTCTGGATTTCGGCCTCGGTGCCGGGCTCCTGGCCCGCGAAGTCGTTGCAGGGAAAGCCCAGCACCTGCAGGCCGCGCTCGCGCTGCTGCTGGTACAGGGCCTCCAGCCCGGTGTACTGCGGTGTCAGCCCGCATTTGGATGCGACGTTGACGACCAGCAAGACCTGACCCTTGTAGGCCGCCAGCGTCGCGGGCGTGCCGTCGATCCGGGTCAGGGGGATGTCGTACAGCGATGGTTCGCTCATGTCGTGCTTGCCTCCTCATAGGCCTGTTGGACGTAGGTCATGCGGCCGCCGGCCAGCATCAGCGCGCAGAACAGATTCAGCTCGACGACCTCGGGCACGCTGAACCAGCGCGTGAGTTCGTCGTAGACGGTGTCATCGATGGCCGTGTAGTCGCCGGCGAACAAAGTCGCATAGCGCAGCGCCGCACGCTCGGGAGGACTGAAGCGCTCGCTGTCGGGCGCGAGGCAGGCCATGTCGCCAAGGTCAGCCAGGTCGGCCTCGGTGACCGTGTCGCTCTTGCGCGCCAGCCGGCAGGCCTGGCAGTTGGTGATCGAGGCGATCTTGAGCCGCACCAGTTCCCGCAGCCGCGCGCCGAGCAGGCCGTGCGCGTGCAACTGCTCCAGCGCCTGCAGCCATGCGGCGGCCACCTCGGGCCGGTGCGCCCAGACCTGGACCGGCACCGTGGTGCTGAGCATGCCGCTGCTGCGCCCGCGCTCCGTCGCCGCTCGCAAGCCCGGCGGGAACTCGCTCAGCGGCACGAGGGGCAGGCGCGGCATCGCGGGCTCCGGCTTCAGAGGCGTTCGATGATCGTCGCCGTGCCCATGCCGCCGGCGCAGCAGATGGCCTGCAGGCCGTAGCGGGCGCCGCGGCGCTCCATCTCGTGCAGCATCGAGACCATGATCCGCGCGCCGCTGGCGCCGAGCGGGTGGCCCAGCGCGATCGCGCCGCCGTTGACGTTCAGCTTCTCGTGCGACACGCCCAGCTCGCGCATCCACACCAGCGGCACCGGCGCGAAGGCTTCATTGACCTCGAACAGGTCGATGTCCTCGATGTTCAGGCCTGCCTGCGCCAGCACGCGCCGGGTGGCGGCGATGGGACCGGTCAGCATCAGCGTGGGGTCGGAGCCGACAGTCGTGAAGGCGCGCACTCGCGCCCGTGGCTTCAGCTTGAGTTCCGCGGCCGCCTCGGCGGAGGCCAGCAGCAGCGCCGCGGCGCCGTCGGAAATCTGCGAGGCATTGCCGGCGGTGATGCGGCCGTCGGCGCGGAAGCTGGTCTTCAGCGTGGCCAGCTTCTCGGCAGCGGTGCCGGGGCGGATCGTCTCGTCGGCGGCGAACACCGGCGCCTCGCCTTCCAGCGCCTTCTCGCGCAGCGCCATCACCGGCACCGGCGTGATCTCCTTCTGGAACCAGCCCGCCGCTGCGGCGGCGGCGGCGCGGCGATGGCTCTCCACCGCATAGGCGTCCAGTTCGCTTCGGCTCAGCTGCCATTTGTCGACCAGGCGCTCGGCGGCCTCGCCCTGACCGGTCAGCTCGTACTTCTCGCTGGCCATCCAGCCGAAGGCCTCGCCGTGCAGGTCGCGGTTGCTGCCCATGGGCACGCGGCTCATGTTTTCAGCGCCACCGGCAACCACGATGCGGGCCGCGCCCGCCTGGATCAGCCCCGCCGCCACATGGACGGCCGCTTCGCCGGAACCGCACTTGCGGTCGATCGTGAGACCCGGGATGGTCTCGGGCCAGCCGGCGCCGAGCAGCGAGGTGCGCGCGATATTGGCCGACTGCTCGCCGATCTGCGTGACGCAGCCGAAGATCACGTCATCGACCGCATCGGCCGGCACGCCTGCGCGCTTGACCAGTTCGGCGATGACGTGGGCGCCCAGATGATCGGCGCGCACGCCGGCGAGGCTGCCGCGGAACTTGCCGACCGGCGTGCGGACGGCGTCGATGATGTATACGCCCATGGGATCCTCAGAGTGCGCCGGCCTTCAGGCCCGAGGCCGGCACGCGCTGGCCGCCTTCGTACTTGTAGACGCCGTGGCCGGTCTTGCGCCCCAGGCGGCCGGCGGCCACCATCTTGATGATCAGCGGGCAGGGGCGGAACTTGTCGCCCAGCGTCGAATGCAGATAGCGCAGCACCGACAGGCGCGTGTCCCAGCCGGTCAGGTCACCCAGTTCCAGCGGGCCCATCGGATGGTTGAAGCCCAGGCGCAGCGCGGTGTCGATGTCCTCGGCGGTGGCCGTGCCTTCCTGCAGCATCCACATCGCCTCGTTGCCGAGCAGCGCGGACATGCGGCTGGTCGTGAGACCGGGCGATTCATTGACGACGATGCTGGTCTTGCCGATGGCGTCCGACCAGTCGCGGGCCCGGGCGACGGTCTCGTCGTCAGTGGCCAGGCCGCGCACCAGCTCCACCAGCTTCATCTTGTGGACCGGGTTGAAGAAGTGCATGCCGACGACCCGCTCCGGCGCCGCCACCGCGGTAGCGATCTCGGTGACGCTCAGCGCCGAGGTGTTGGTGGCGATGACGGCGTTGGCCGCCAGCACCGGCGCGGCGGCGGTGATCACGGCCTTCTTGATGTCCAGCTTCTCGGAGACGGTCTCCACCAGCAGCGAGGCGCCGGCGGCCGCCGACACGAGATCGGTGGAGATCGTCAGCCGAGCCTTGGCGGCAGCGGCCGCATCGGGCTGCACCTTGCCGAGCTTGACGCCGTCGTCCAGGATCTTCTCGATCTGCTGGCGGGACCCTTCGAGCGCCTCGCCATTGGTGTCGACCAGCACGGTCGGGAAGCCGGAACTGGCGAAGGCGTGGGCGATGCCGGTGCCCATCAGCCCGGCGCCGACGACGATGATCTTGTCTGTGAGGTCTGCCATGGTGCTGGCCTTTTGGGTTGTCGCTCTTGGGTTGTCTTAGCGGGCCAGCTTCGGGCCCACGGTGTTTCTGAGGATGCCGATGCCCTCGACCTCGGCCTCGACGACATCGCCCGGCTTCAGGAACAGGCCCGAGCCCTGGGCGGTGCCGGCCGGCGAGCCGGTGAACATCACGTCCCCGCATTCGAAGGTGGAGCGCTCGTCGACGAAGCGAACGAGGAAGCCCACGTCCCAGGTCATCTCGGCGGTGTTGCCGTCCTGGCGCGTCTCGCCGTTGACCTTGAGCGTCAGCCGGCGCTTGGGCGAGCCCTCGGGGAATTCGTCACGGGTAACGATCCAGGGGCCCAGGCCGGTCGAGCGGTCCTGGCTCTTGGCGGCGAACAGGTCCATGCCAACGCCGGGCGGGCCGCTGCGCTGCAGGTCGCGTGCGCTGACGTCGTTGCCAACCGTGTAACCGAGCACGCTGGACAGCGGATCGTCGCGATCGACGCTCTCGGCGCCGATCACGGCTACCAGTTCCACCTCGTGGTCCAGTTCCTCGGTAAGCGGCGGATAGCGCATCTCGTCGCGCGCGCCGATCAGCGCGCCGAAGGCCTTCAGGAAGGCGATCGGCTGGCCGTGCGGCTTGACCAGGCCGAAGTCGGCGGCCAGATGCTTGGCGTAGTTGGCGCCGGCAACGACGACCCGGTTGCCCTTCTCGATCGGTGGCAGCAGGCGCACCGCCGCCAGCGACAGCGGGCCGCCGGTGGTCTCGATCGCGCCGGCTTCGCCGCGGGTCAGCCGCGGCGCCCAGTCGGCAAAGGCGCCCTTGATCGGCGTGACCGTCTGCGCCGGGACATCGACCAGAGCCCAGAAGGCCGCCCCGCCCGTCGTGCAGCGCGCGATCTTCATGCTGCGGCCACCTGCTTCGGCACCGGGCTGCCCAGCTTGGCCGGGTCGAGGTGCAGCAGCTCGCAGGCATTCTTCCAGCGGATCTTCTGCAGGTCCTCGTCGGACAGGCGCAGGCCGTCGGTCAGGTCATGGCGCACGGCATCGCTGCCGCCGAAGTTACTGCCGTAGAGGATGCGGTCGGCGCCGAGGATGTCGATCAACGCCTGGCGCATCGGCAGCTCGTGCAGCTCGACATCGAAGTAGAAATTCTTCAGGTACTCGGTGACCGGCTTCTTGTTGTAGGAGACATCGAGGTTCGGGTTGCACTGCGCCATGCGGCCGAGCTGGTAGGGCACGTAGCCGCCGCCGTGGGTGATGTAGACCTTGAGGTCGGGGAAGCGGTCGAACACGCCGCCGTTGACCATGTACCAGAAGCAGCGGGTCTCGTCGTAGTTCATGCCGACGATGGCCGTGGTCTCGTAGCGGTCGTCGTTGGCCTTCTTGCCCCAAGTCACCGACTGGTTATATCCGTGCACGAACATCGGCAGGTCCAGGTCGCACAGCGCGCGCCAGACCGGGTCCATCTCCGGGGAGTCGAACTCCAGGCCGCCGAAGTTGGCGCCGCCGGCCACCAGGCCCTTGGCGCCCAGGTGCGTGCAGGCGCGGCGGATTTCCTTGGCGGCTTCCTCGGGCACATTCAGCGGCGCGTGGGCCCAGGCCATCAGCCGGTCCGGCGCCTGGCCGCAGTAGCCGGCCAGCGTGTCGTTGACCTTGCGGGCGAAGGGCACCGAGAACTCCGGCTCGGCCCAGTACATATAGCAGTGCGAGGGCACCGACACGACCTGCGCGTTCTGGCCCGCGGCATCCATGCCGGCCAGGCGGGTCTTGGGATCGGCCCAGCGGGCGAGGTAGGTTTCCAGCTTGGGACCGTTGCCCGAGCGGACGGCCGCTTTGCGCTCCGGCGAGCCGAGGCCAAGAATCCAGTCGCCGACGCGCAGCTTGATGTCGCCGTCCTGGTGCTGCTCGAAGAACGGGCCCCAGTGCGGATGCTGGTTGTAGTAGTCGGGGTGCGGGGCGTGAGCGTGCAGATCGATCAGCATGGGGTGAACCTCGATGAATGAATGTTCGTCAGGAATTTGTCCGGGTCGCCAGCCCGCGTGGCTCTTAGGGTCGCGGTGGGATGTCGTGCATCATGCCAATGTTAGGCATATTAAGCAAATGTGTTCAACTAATGGCTTTCCAGTAGGCAAGCGGGAGCATGCAGATGGGTGCGATACAGCGGATGGACCACTTCACCGTCGTCACCGACCGGCTGGAGGAAACGCGCGTGTTCTATGAACGGCTGGGCCTGGCAGCGGGGCCACGGCCGGACTTCGGCATCGGCGGCCTGTGGCTTTACGTGGGCGGGCATCCGGTCCTGCATGTGATCGAGGTGCAGCAGATGCCCAGCCCGCGGCGCGGCGCGCTGGACCACATGGCCTTCATGGGCGGCGATGCCGTGTCCACGCTGGAGCTGCTGCAGCAGGCCGGCATCGCCTACCGGCTGGTGCGCCTGCCGCGGCCGTACAGCACCTGGCAGGTGTTCTTCCTCGATCCGAATGGCGCGGAGGTGGAGGTCGACTTTGACGCGGCGCAGGCCATCCCGGCTGCGCTGCGCGTCTCACCCGACGCCGGTCAGATCAGGCCGTCGTAGGAGCCGCCGTCGACCTGCAGGTTCTGGCCGGAAATGAACGAGGCCTGGGCCGAGCAGAGAAAGGCGCAGGCATCGGCGAGTTCCTCGGGGCGGCCCAGGCGCCCTGCCCTGACCATGCGGGCCTGCAGGGCGCGCGCCTCTTCGAAGCTGATGCCGCGATCGCGCATCATGCGCTGCGCCATCTCCTGCTGGCGGCCGGTGTCGATGTGCTGCGGCAGCAGGTTGTTGATGGTGACGTTGTCGGCCACGACCTCGCGCTGCAGGCCCTTGCAGAAGGCGGTCAGCCCGGTGCGGGCGGTGGTCGACAGGCTCAGGCCAAGGCGCGGCGACTTCACCACGGCCGAGGTGATGTTGACGATGCGGCCGAAGCGGCGCTCGCGCATGCCGCCGACAACCGCCGTGATCAATTCGATCGGCGCCAGCATATTGGCTTCCAGCGCCCCCAGCCACGCCGCGTGGTCCCAGTCGCCGAGCTTGCCTGGCGGCGGGCCGGCGTTGTTGTTCACCAGGATGTCCGGACCGGCGGCGATCTCCAGCAGCGTGGCGCGGCCCGACGCGGTGTTCAGGTCGGCCATGGCCAGCGTCGGGCGCCGGCCATGCAGGCGCTCGATCTCGTCTGCAGCGTCGGCGAGCCGGCCCGCATCACGGCCGTTGAGGATGACGTCGCAGCCCTCGCGCGCCAGGGCCGAGGCACAGGCCAGGCCCAGCCCGCGCGAGGACGCGCAGACGAGCGCCCGGCGCCCGAGCAGTCCAAGATCCATCGGCACCGCCCTCAGCGACGGCTGCGGACGACGCCGGCGCCCATGATCGTCGTGATCATGCGGGTCACGCGCCTCGGCAGGCTGTGGCGCTCGGTCGAGCCGGTCACCAACTGCTCGCTGAGCACGTAGCGGATCAGCATCTCGCAGACCAGTTCACGGTCGATGCGGGCGCCCAGGCGGTCGTCCCAGGCGTCGAAGACCGGCCGCAGCACGTCCTCGAAGCGCACGACGGCGTCATGGAAGATGCGCTTGAAGAAGCTCAGCGCGTAGTCCGGCGCCACCAGCAGCAGGCGACGTGCGTTCCCGTGTTCCAGGTAGCGCTCCAGATAGGCCAGCAAGGCGTCGAAGCGCTCGTCCGGGTCGGCGAAGGGCTCGACGGCCTGCTGTAGAGATCGGTGGAAGCCATCGCGCTTGTGGCGGGAGAAGGCATCCAGCAGGTCGTCCTGCGAGGAGAAGTAGCGATAGAAGGTGCCGCGCGAGACGTTGGCGAGCTTGCACACGTCCAGGATGGAGATGCGGCTGGCACCGGACTCCAGCACGATCTGCTCGGTCGCGACCAGGATGGTCTCGATCGTCTCCTCCGAACGCTTGTTGCGGCGCTTGCGGCGCACCGGCGTGGCGGCCGGTGCAGGCACTGCCGCGGCCGGAGCCGCGGCCGGCGGCACCAGTGCAACGACGGGCTTGGCGGGCTTCGCAGCCACTTTGTCTGCCGACGCCTTCACGGCCGCGGTCTTGGGCACTTTCGTCCCTTTTGTTGTGGCCTTGGCAGCAGCCGCGCGCTGCGTAGGCTGCGCGACAGCCGACAGCGCCGCGCTGCGCCGGGCCGGTGCCTTGCCGATGGCATCGATCACTTGCGCCGGCGACTGCTCTTTCTCTCGTCCCATGTTCGGTCCTCGCTGAGGGTGCTGGATTGTCGATCAAGTACTTGGTTTTTAGACACGCATTTCTGGATGCGGTCCGGGTCTTTCAGGGTAAACACGCGTGGGGTGCGATGCTCCTACATCTAGAATTTGATTCTCATATTGGAATAGATAGAAACGGGGATTTCCATGCTTGATGCCGCTGTTCGCAATGAAAAATCGCTCACCGGCATGGGCAGCCCCGACACCTGGAGCCTCGGCGAGCGCGACACGGTGATCGCCGCGCTGGACCGCGCCGTGGCCCGTTTCCCGGACCGCGTGTTGCTCGATTTCGCCGGGAAGCTGTACACATACGCCGAAGTTGACCGACTCTCCAATTGCATGGCGCACGCATTGCAAGATCTGGGCCTGCGGCAGGGGCAGACGCTGGTCTCGATGTTGGACAACAACATCGATGCTGTCGTGGTCTGGCTGGCGGTGAACAAGCTGCGCGCCGTCAGCGTGCCGATCAACACGGCGCTGCGCGGCGAGTTCCTGCGCCACCAGATCGCCGACGCCAATGCGGCGCTGGTCGTCTGCGAAGCCGATTACCTGGAGCGCATTGCCGCGGTCGTAGCGGGCGCGCCCGCGGTGAAGCAGATCCTGCACCGTGGTGAAGCGGCCGTGCCGGCAGACCTGCACGTCGGCGTGGCGCCGCTGGACGCCCATCGCGGCAGCGATGCCAGCTCTTTCGCCGACAAGCCCGATCCGGCCGAACTGGCCTGCCTGGTCTACACCTCGGGCACGACCGGGCCATCCAAGGGCTGCATGCTCAGCTACAACTTCATGTGCAACCTGGCGCGGCTGCAGTTGCGCGCCGGCCCGGCCACCGAGAAGGATGTGACGATCACGCCGCTGCCGCTGTTCCACATGAACGCGCTGTGCGTGGGCATCATCTCCAACATCCTGGTCGGCGCGCGGGTCTGCGTCGTGCCGCGCTTCTCGGTCTCCAACTTCTGGCCGGAGGTCGAGCGCTCCGGCGCCACCATCGCCTCCATCCTCGGCGGCATGGGCGGCCTGCTCTCGCAAGCGCCCGACAGCGACGCCGCCAGGCGCTGCTTCGGCCAGATCCACACGGTACGCGGCAATCCCTTCACCGAGGAAACCAAGAAGATCTGGCGCGAGCGCTTCGGCGCGAAGCAGGTCGGCGGCAACGGCTACGGCCTGACCGAAGCCTGCGTGGTCACCTCGCTGCCCGGTGGCGAGTACGCGGCGCCGGGCTCCTCGGGCAAGCGCATTGCCGACTTCGACGTGCGCATCGTCGACGAGCTGGACCGCGAGCTGCCGGCCAATACGGCGGGCGAGATCGTCGTGCGGCCGCTGCGCCCCGACATCATGTTCATGGGCTACTGGCGCCGCCCGGAGGACACGGTCAAGCTGCTGCGCAACCTCTGGTTCCACACCGGCGACATCGGCAAGTTCGACGAGCAGGGCTTCTTCTATTTTGTCGATCGCAAGAAGGACTACCTGCGCCGCCGCGGCGAGAACATCTCCAGCTTCGAGATGGAGGCGGCCTTCGCGGCGCACCCGGCGATCGCCGAGGTGGCCGTGCATGCGGTGCCGTCGAGCAAGGGCGAGGACGACGTGAAGGTCACCGCTGTGCTGCACGCGGGCGCCACGCTGGCCCATGCGGAGCTGTTCCGCTGGTCCACCGATGCGGTGCCCTACTACGCGCTGCCGCGCTACATCGAGTTTCGCGATTCGCTGCCGAAGAATCCGCAAGGCCGGGTCCTGAAGTATTTGCTGCGTGACGAAGGCAAGACGGCTGCCACCTGGGATCTGGAAGAGACCGACATCAAGGTCGCCAAGCGCTGAGGCGCTTTCGAACCCGCGGGCCCGCCATCGCAAGACGGCGGGCCTTGTTCTTTCTGCGGCGCTCAGCGTTCGCGCACCGGCACGTCGGCCGGCCGCGAGTTGTAGCCGGGCAGGTGCAGGCCACCGTCCACATGGATGGACTCGCCGGTGACGTAGCGCGACATGTCGCTGGCCAGGAAGACGACGGCCGGGCCGATGTCCTCCTCGGGGTCGCCGCAGCGGCCCAGCGGGCGCATTGCGGCCGACTTCTCCGCGAAGCCCGGGTTCTCGGCACAGAGCTTGTGGAAGGTCGCGCCCATGGCCGTCGGCGCGATCGCGTTGACGGTGATGTTGAAGCGCCCCCACTCGGAGGCGGCGCTGCGCGTCAGGCCGAGGATGCCGCCCTTGGCGGTGTTGTAGTCGCCGTGCAGCCAGGCGCCCATCTCCACGTCGATCGAATAGAAGTTGACCACCTTGCCGCCGCCGCGGGCGCGCATGTGCGGCAGCGCCGCCTTCATCGCCCACCAGCTGGCCCAGACGGTGGAGCGCAGCGTGCGCTCGAGCATCTCGTCGGTCTTGTCCTCCAGCTTGACGTTGGGCGTGGGCACGAAGGCGTTGTTGACCAGGATGTCCAGGCCGCCGAAGGCCTCGACGGCGGCGGCGATGGCGGCCTCGATGCTGGCCTTGTCGGTCACGTCGGTGCGCACGAACAGCGCCCGTGCGCCCAGCTCCACGCATTCGGCGGCGACGGCCGGGCCGGTGCGTTCGTCGATCTCGGCGATGACGACCACGGCGCCTTCGCGCGCGAAACGGCGGGCCACGCCACGGCCGATGCCATTGCCGGCCCCGGTGATCAATGCGACCTTGTCACGCAGCAGCGCCATCTCCGACCTCGCAAATTAAATATGAACACATTTCGCACTATCGTACACTTTACGATCAATATGTCTAAGTGAAATCTCCATGGGCGCCTTCCGTCGACGCATCGTGATTGCCCATGAGGGCGAGCTGCAGCGTGGCACGGCCCGCGCCGCGCTGGAAGACGACTTCCACCACTTCAGGGTCGCCGTCGACCACGAATTTGAACAGGTGCTGCACGTCGAGGGGAGCGCGCTGCGCAATCCGTACGCGCTGTGTCCCTCGGCGGCCGGGCCGCTGGGCGCCCTGGTCGGCATGCGGCTGGACGGGATTGCCAGCTCGGTTGGGCGCTTCACCGAGGCCAGCCTGCAATGCACCCACATGTTCGACCTGGCCGGCCTGGCGATCGCCGCGGCGGCCAAGAAGCGGCCCCGTCGGAAGTACGACATCGAGGTGCCGGACCGCGTCGACGGCTGCACGCAGGCGAGGCTGTGGGCGGACGGCGAACTGCTGCTGGACTGGCCGCTCGACGGACTGCTCATCGCCGGTCCGGGCGTGTCGCTGCGCGAGGGCTTCTCCCGCTGGGCCTTGCAGACGCTCTCTCCAGACCAGGCCGAGGCCGCCATCGTGCTGCGCCGCTGCGCGATGATTTCCATGGGCCGGCAGAAGAACCTGGACATCCAGATCCACGCGATGCCGACCGGACGCTGCCATGTCCAGCAGCCGGAGCGCGCGGCGCTGGCCTTGCGCAATGTCGGCTCGACCTGGGACTTCAGCGCACGCGCCGCGGCGCTGTGCGCCGACGATGAAAAATGGCTGGCGTTCGAGTGAACGCCAGCCATTCGCGGAAGGCCTGAAGAAGGTCTTTAGAGGAAGATCGCCAGGTTCGGCGTGCCGAGCACGGCCTGGTCCAGCAGGATCTCGCGGCGGGCCAGCTTGAAGCTGCTGCCGTCCTTGCGCAGGATGTCGTGGCGCTCGGCGCTGATCAGGTCGAACTCGTCGAAGTTGAAACGGCTGCGCGTGACCAATAGGTAGCTGACGACGGCGAACTCATCGGGCTTGGCGGTTTTGCGAACCATCACGTTGGTGACGAGGCGACGCGTGCGCGAGGGCGGATCCTCGGCCCAGGCACTCTTGCCGGTCAAGCGCATGATGCGGCCCATCATCGAGCGGTAGTCGTCGTGGTAGTGCTGCACGCTGCGCACATAGGTGGCGGCCTGGTGGGCCGAGCCGCGGGTCTCGCGCAGCGGCGCGTTGTAGACCAGGTCGGTGGCCAGCGTCGCGGCCCATTCCGTCAGGCGGATCTGGTCGAGCAGCGCCGCCTCCTCATAGAGGAATTCGACGATGCGGTTGTACTCGGGCGCGCCCACCGGCACGCGTTCGAAGGTCTCGGTGGATTCCACGGCCTGGCTTTCAAGAACGGCTGACATGACAGATTAGCTCCTTGGACTGATGCGGCGAGGGTTGTCTCAGACTTCCGAAGTCATCAACTCGCGCCAGTACATCCACCAGTGCCACTGCGTGTCGTCCTTGGTGAAACCTTCGTTGACCATGCCGGGGCCGGGCCAGCCCTCGGGCGCGCCGGTCTCGTACACGGCCTGGTACTTGAGGGTCTGCTTCTTGCCCATCGCGCCCTTGGCGGAGAGGGTCATGTGGGGCCAGGTGTCGGAGTCGTCCTGCTCGACCATGCCCGAGGTGCCGAAGAGCTGGATCGTCTGCTTCAGGATGCGCTCGCGCAGCTCCTGCGGCGCGTCCTTCTCGGCCAGGATCCAGTTGACGAACTCGAGCTTGTCCGGGCCGCGCGGCACGTAGGCGTGCAGCGTCAGAGAGCCCAGCACGGAGCCGTCGGGCTGCGGGATGTAGACGAAGCCGAACAGCACGTTCGGGAAGATGCCGCCCACCTGCGGCGGCATCGTCGTCAGCACCTGCAACTGCTCGGGGCTGAGATTGCGCGCCAGCTGCTCGACCATGTCCTTGTGCATGCCGGCGGGCGGCAGCGCGTCGAGCTTCTGCTGGACGCTGAGCTCCTTCGGATCCAGGCCGGTCAGGCGCGAGATCTTGCGGGCCAGGTCGATGCAGCGCAGCGCGTGGCCATGCGGCGAACTGATCTCGACGCCGTACATCTCGGGGCTCAGGTCGGCGCTGGTGCCGTCATCGTTCTTCTTGGCATAGTTGCCGACCTCACCGAGCCAGCGGTGCAACGTCAGCGTGTGGAAGCCGTCGGCCGCGGACTGCTCGCCGGCGGCCTTCCAGTTCGCGCGGACGACGAAGCGCTGCGGCGGGCCGAGCACTTCCAGGCCGCGGTCGCTGCGCTTAAATAGGATGTCGTAATACCACTTGGCATCGCCGAGGAATTCCTCGAAGGACGGGCCCTCGATGTTCCAGGTGGCGAAGATCAGGCCGCCGTACAGGGTGACGCGCGCCTTCTTCAGGCCCAGCTCCTCCTTGCACATCATCTTGCCGTGCATGCACTCCTTCTCGACCGGCGCGCCGATGAAGTCGCCGTTCGGGCGGAAGGCCCAGCCGTGGTAGATGCACTTGTGGATCTGCGTGTTGCCGCCGTCCAGCACCGAGACGCGCATGCCGCGGTGCGGGCAGACGTTGAGCATCACGTGCACCTCGCCGGCCTTGTCACGCGAGATGATCACCTGGTCGGAGCCCATGTCGCGGACGACGAAATCGCCGGAGTTCGGGATCTCGGACTCATGGCCCAGGAAGTTCCAGATCTTGCCGAAGATGCGCTCCATCTCAAGGTCGTAGATCTCGGGATCGGAGAGGACCCTCATCTGGACTTCCCGCGTCGCGGGCATGACCAGGTCGGCGATCTTGGTGCCGTCGGCCAGCATCGGGCTCGTCTGCGTCAGCATGCTTGTGCTCCTGTATGTCTCTTCGACTAATATAAGACACTATCGACGATAGTGTGCATAAAAATAATTGGCTGGCGGCATGGGATCAACCCCACTGGACGCGCCGCTCAAAGTTCGCGGCCCTGCACGTTGCGCGCCGTTCCATTGCGCAGATCGGATTCTCCCCAGCCGAACCAGCGGTCCGGCTCGCGGGTGTCGCCGACGCGGCGCCAGCGGCCTTCCTGCTGCGCGGTCACCGGGAATCCGCCGGTGAAGTCGGCCATCTCGCCGTAGCGGTCGGGCAGGAATTCCCACTGTTCCTTGCCTTCCACGGTGATGGTGACCGACTGGGCGAACCAGCTTTCCTGCTTGTGCACGACGCGGGCATCGACGTCGGTGGTGGTGCGGATCTCGCCCTTCTCGTTCTGGAAGATCGCGTAGCCGAGATGATCGTGGCCCACCATGAAGGAGCCGGTGTCCCAGGTGCCGTCCTTGTAGATAGTGACGAAGGACCACCAGGCCACGTGCTTCTTGTTGTTGACGATCGGATCCTTGCGGAAGTGGATCGCGCCGCCGTCGACCATATAGGGCTGGTCCAGTGCCATCGCGCCCTTGACCGGCCGCCCTTCGCAGGTACCTTGCAGTTCGTAGAGCTGGGACACGTAGAACATGCCCCACTCCGGCCCCGGCAGGTACCACTGGAAGCCCTCGCCCATCAGCGCGCCGGAGAGGTCGAACAGGCCCTCTTCCTTCCAATGGATGCGTTCGCCGGACGCTGCGATGCGCCAGGCATTGCCCTCCTCGCCCGGCACGTTCTGCCAGCACATGGCGCCCTCGCTGAAGCCCCGCTCGGGCATCGCCGTCATCGCCTGGCTGGCGGTGCGGGCCTTGTCGATGCGCAGCGTCTGCCCGTCCACGCGGCTGGACTGGTAGATGAACTTCATCGGGTTGGGCGTGCTGTCCGGCGCGTTCAGCGCGCGCACGAAGGCATAGAGGTGCCCCTCCTCGTCCCGCACGCAGCCGAAGGGCGAGTGCTTGGTCAGCTTGAGGCCGTAGTAGCCCCGCGTATCGGCCAGCGTCTCGGCCGACACCTTGTACGGGGCGATCAGCATCTGGAAGGCGAAGTCGCCCCGTTCGGGCGTGTAAGAGAAGGTCTTCATCGGGGCGGCTTTCGTCAGGATGATCGGGATCAGGCGGGGGCCGTCACACGCTGGGGACGGGTGATGCGTGTGCGCAGGATGCCCAGGCCCTGGACCTCCAACTCCACCACGTCGTTGGCCTTCAGGTTGCGCAACTGTTCCAGGCCGCAACCATTGCCGACGGTGCCCGAGCCCAGGAACTCGCCCGGGTACAGGGTCTCGGAGCGGGAGATGTGCTCGATCACGTCCTCGAAGGTCCAGCGCATCGTGCTTGTACTGCCGCGGCCCCATTCCTCGCCGTTGACGCGGGCGATCATGGTCAGGTTGTACGGGTCTTCCAGCTCGTCGGTGGTCACCAGGCAGGGGCCCATCACATTGGCCGTGTCGAAGTCCTTGCTCTTGGCCGGGCCGAGCATGCCGGACATCTCCAGCGCCTGTGCGTCACGGGCGCTGATGTCGTTGAAGATCGTGTAGCCGACGATGTGCTTGCGTGCGTCCGCCTTGGCGACGTCCTTGGTCTTGCGACCGATGTAGCAGCCGAACTCCAGTTCGAAGTCGAGCGCCTTCGAGAAGCTCGGCCACACCACGTCGTCGTCCGGGCCGATCACCGCGAAGCGGTTGCACTTGTAGTAGATCGGCTGGCGGTTGAAGGTGGCGATCACGCGCTCGTCCGCCTTGGTGCTCATCGCGGCCAGCGTGGCCTCGGGGTCCGGCGTCTGCAGCGCGCGGATCTTGCGGGCCGCGGCGAAGCTCTGGCGCAGGTGCAGTTCGAAGCAGGAGCAGTCGCGCATCTGCGGCGGCGGCTGGATCGGCGCATGCAGGTGCACCTGGTGGCGCAGCAGCACGGCCACACGCGGCGCGCGTTCGACCAGCGAACGCGCATGGGCCATCGCCTCGTCTCCGGCCTCGATCAGCGAGAGCACGCTGGACAGGCTCGGCGACGTGGCGCCGTGCAGTTCGCGCTGCGCCGCCTGCAGCGAGAGGATGGCCGTGTCCTGGTCGATGAAGGCGCCGGCGTGCTGGACGCCCTGGGCGTCGGAGTAGGTGACGAGTCTCATGGTTTCTTGTTGGAAGAGTGGTCAGGTGCGGCCCGCGACGGGCAGCAGCGCGCCGGTGATCGCCGCAGCGTCATCGGACAGCAGGAACTTGATCACGCGGCCCAGGGCCTCGGGCGTGACCCAGCGGTCGAAGGCGGCATCCGGCATGTCGGCGCGGTTGGCCGGCGTGTCGATGATGCTGGGCAGCACCGCGTTGACGGTGATGCCGCGGTCCTTCAGTTCTTCGGCCAGCGCCTCGGTCAAGCGCATCACGCCGGCCTTGGACGCGGCATAGGCGCCCATGCCGGTGGCGGCCTTCACCGCGCCGAGCGCGGCGATGTTGACGATGCGGCCGCGGCCGTCGGTGCTCAGGTGCGGCAAGGCCGCCTGGCTCGCCGACACGGCGCTGCGCAGGTTCATCGCGTAGAGGCGGTCCCAGGTGTCCAGCTTGCCCTCGCCCACGGTCTCCCAGGCGAAGCCGCCGGCCACGTTGACCAGGCCGTCGACGCGCTGCCAGCGCTGCTTCACCTGAGCGAATGCAGCCGCGGCGGCGCCGGCATCGCCCAGGTCTGCGCCGCCGATGACCAGCACGCGCTCACCGCCCGGCAGCCCGGCACCCGCCGGCGCCCGATCCAGCAGCGCGACACGCGCGCCCTCCTCCAGCAGCACCGCCGCCAGCGCGCGCCCCAGCGCGCCGAAGCCCCCGGTGACCACGAAAACCCGGTCAGACAGTGAGGAAGTCATCGTGAAAACCCTCTAAGTTATACATCTTGACTGAATCTGTTCAGCTATTACACTGCTTCGACACTGATGCGTCAACCGGGAGAGCCCCTTGCTTATTGATGTCCACGCCCATCTGTTCACCGCGGGCATGTTGAACAGGCATGAGTTCTGGGGGCCGTTCATGAAGCGTCAGGGGCTGACGGTCGGCCACTTCTCGCTGGGCACCAACAAGCACCGCAAGCCGGCCGCCACCGATGCCGAGGCCGAGGCCGCGCTGCTGTCGAAGATGACCCACGCGAGCCGCCGCGCGCTGATGGCCGAGCGCGGGGTCGACAAGCTCGTCCTGTCCACGCCTTCGCATGCCTTCATGTACTGGGCCGGCGACTTCGGCAACGAGTACGCGCGCACCTGCAACGAGGAGATGTCCAAGTACTGCGCGGAGGACCCGGAGCACTTCGCCTTCTGGGGCCATGCCAACCTGGCCGACCCGAAGGAGGCCGTCAAGGAGATCGACCGGGCGGTCAGGCAGCTGGGCGCCAAGGGGCTGTGCGTGGGCGGCGCGAACTTCAACGGGCTGGAGGCCCACAGCGAGGAACTGTTCCCGCTCTGGGAGAAGCTGACCGAGCTGGACGTGCCGATCATGGTCCACGGCTACAACCAGTCCATCTGGCTGGGCGACCAGCATCACAAGGACAAGTTCGAGACCAGTTCCATCGTCGGCGACTGCGTGGACGAGACCCTGTTCTTCTGGTACCTGATCTGCGGCGGCGCGCTCGATGCCTTCCCGACGCTGAAGACCTACATCACGCATGCCGGCGGCATGGCCGTGTTCCAGCTCGGCCGCCTGGCCGAGCTGAACAAGGGCATGGCGCCGGACGCCCGCAACAAGCGCCCGCTGATGGACTACCTGCCCAATTTCTACTTCGACCTCGACGTGCATTCGCCCGCGCTGCGCCGCGGCGTGCTGGAGGTCGTCGGCGTGGACCGGCTGGTCCACGGCACCAATTTCGGCGGCGCCTACGACAATGGCGATCCGACCGAGGGCCTGGGCCTGGAAGGCGCAGACCGCGAGAAGATCCGCGCCGGCAATGCGATCGAGCTGCTGAAGCTTCAGCCATGAGCCGCAAGCTGCCCGCGCTGACGCCGGACACCGCGCCGTTCTGGCAAGGCGGTGCCGATGGCGTGCTGAACATCCACCGCTGCGCCGCCTGCTCGCGCTGGTTCCATCCGCCGGCGCCGATCTGTCCGCACTGCCGCAGCTTCGATGTCGCCCCGAAGCCGGTGTCCGGTCGCGGCAAGGTGCTGGCCTTCACGATCAACGAGCAGGCCTGGACGCCCGAATTGCAGACACCGTACGTGGTCGCCATCATCGAGCTGGCCGAACAGGCCGGGCTGCGGCTGACCAGCAATATCGTGCGCTGCTCGCCGCAGGAGGTGCGCATCGACATGCCGGTGCGCGTGATCTTCGAGCAGCAGGAGGACGTCTGGATCCCGCTGTTCGCTCCGCTTGAATCAAGGCTTAGCGATGTTTGACCGGGTGTTCGAGAAGGACGTCGCCATCACCGGCATCGGGCAATCCGAGATCGGCCGGCCCTCCACCAAGTCCGCGATGAGGCTGACGCTGGACGCCGCGCTGGAGGCCATCCAGGACGCGGGCCTCACGCCCGCCGACATCGACGGCGTCTCCTGCTGGCCGGGCGACAACAACAACGGCAACAGCTTCTCGCCGGTCGGCCCGAACGCGCTGATCAGCGCCATGGGCTTGCAGGTGAACTGGTTCGGCGGTGGCTACGAAGGCCCGGGGCCACTGGCCGGTGTGATCAATGGCGCGATGGCGATCGCCGCCGGCCTGGCCCGCCATGTGCTGGTGTTCCGCACGATCACCGAGGCCAGCAGCCGCCAGGTCGACAAGGGCGCCTCGGCTCTGACCAACAAGACCAGCGGCCGCGACACCAGCTATTTCTGGCAGTGGTACACGCCGTTCAACGTGCTCTCCGCCGTCAACCTGATGGCGATGTACGCGCAGCGGCACTTCCACGAGTTCGGCACCCGCTCTGAGCAACTGGCTCAGATCGCCCTCACCTGCCGCCGCAACGCGATGCTCAATCCCAAGGCGGTGATGCGCAAGCCGATGGGCATGGACGACTACATGGCCTCGCGGATGATCTCCACGCCGCTGCGCATGTTCGACTGCGACGTGCACTGCGATGCCTCGACGGCGCTTGTCCTGTCGCGCGCCGATGCCGCGAAGGACGGGCCGAACGCGCCGATCCGCATCGAGGCGATCGGGGCGGCCCTGCACCAGCCCTGGTCCTGGGACCAGATCTCGCTGACCGAGGGCGCGGCCTTCGACGTCGGCCGGATGATGTGGAACCGCACGGACCTGAAGCCGGGCGATGTGGGCAGCGCCCAGCTCTACGACGGCTTCTCCATCCTGACGATGATCTGGCTTGAGGCGATGGGCCTGTGCCCGCGCGGCGAGAGCGGTGCCTTCGTCGAGGGCGGCGCCCGCATAGCGCGCGACGGCGTGCTGCCGCTCAACACCAATGGCGGCCAGCTCTCCGGCGGGCGCACGCATGGCCTGGGCTACGTGCACGAAGCCTGCACCCAGCTCTGGAACCGCGCGGGCGAGCGCCAGATCGCGCCGCATCAGGTCTCGGTATGCGCCTCCGGTGGCGGACCGCTCGGCGGCAGCCTGCTACTTGTCAGGGACTGAAGAAATCTCGATGAAAACCAACACCGCCGCGATCGACCTCACCGAGTTCAAGCAGGGCTGGCGCATCGTCATCCTGGCCATGCTCGGCCTGGCCATCAATGCCAACGCCTCGATGCTGTATGCCTTCGGCTCCTTCGTGATCCCGCTGCAGACGGCCTTCGGCTGGGCACGGGGCGAGATCCAGGCGGCCGTCACCTTCCTGTTCGCCAGTGCCGTCGTCGCATCGCAGATCGTGCCGTGGCTGAACCTGCGCTACGGCATGAAGCGGGTGACCTGCGCCTCGCTGGTGTGCCTGGCGCTGAGCTTCGCGCTGATCTCGCTGATGGGGCCGTCGATCGCCTGGCTGTACTTCTTCTTCGCACTGCTGCCGCTGGCGAGCATGGGCACGATCCACGTGACCTGGACCTACCTCGTGAACCTCTGGTTCGTGCGCAACCGGGGCCTGGGGCTGGCGCTGGTGCTGTCGGGCACGGGCATCTCCGCCGCACTGCTGCCCTCGGCCGTGACCTGGGCCATCGGCCGCTGGGGTTGGCAGGGCGGATTCTGGCTGTTGGCGACCCTGCCGGTGCTGGTGGTGCTGCCCTTCGCCGTGGTCTGGATGAAGGAGCCCGCCGGCATCGCGCCGCGTGCCGACGGCACACGGCCGGCCGCCGTGGTGGCGGGCGGGCTGACGTTTGCGCAGGGCCTGCGTTCGATGCGTTTCTGGTTGCTGAACATCGGCCTGTCGCTGGTGGTCGGCGCCATCGTCACGATGGTCTCCAACACCGTGCCGATGCTGCGCGACAAGGGCCTCAGCGCTGCTGCCGCGGGCGCGGTGTTCGGCGGCTTCGGCCTGTCGCTGATCGGCGGCCGCGTGCTGGTGGGCTATCTGATCGACCGTCTGTGGGCGCCGGGCGTGGCTGCCGTGGCGCTGGCCCTGCCCGCGCTGGGTTGCCTGCTGCTGGCGACGACCGGTGCCGAGCAGACCGGCATCCTGCTGCTCGCCACTGCGCTGGTCGGCCTGGGCGCCGGCGCCGAGTTCGACATCGCCGCCTACCTGATGTCCCGCTATTTCGGCCTGCGCGACTACGGGCGCCTGTTCGGCGTGCACCTCGGCCTGATCACGGCGGCCGGCGCGCTGGCGCCGTGGCTCAGTGGCGTCGTCTACAAGAGCACCGGCAACTACCTGATGATGCTGACCCTGTGCGGATCGGCCTTCCTGATCGGCGCGGCCAGCCTGCTGCCGTTGGGGCGCTATCCGAAGTTTGATTGACCAGGAAAGAAGAAGGCTGTCGAGATGTCTGCGTTGAATTCAGTCGTGATCGTCGGCGGCGGCCAGGCCGGCTTCCAGACCGCCGCCTCGCTGCGCCAGGAGGGCTTTGCCGGGCGCATCACCATCGTCGGCGATGAACCCGGCGTGCCCTACCAGCGGCCGCCGCTGTCCAAGGCCTACCTGCTGGGCAAGATCGGCGCGCATGCGATCCGCTTCCGGCAGCCCGAGTACTTCGAGGAGCACCGGATCGAGCGGCTGCATGACAGCGTGACCCGCATCGACCGCGCGGCGCGGCATGTGGAACTGGCCTCGGGCACGATGATCCCGTACGACCACCTGGTGCTCGCCACAGGCGCGCGCAACCGCGTGCCCGACCTTCCTGGCATCGAGCTGGACGGCGTGATCGGCCTGCGCACGCTGGCCGATGCGAATGCCCTCTCGCCGCGCATCGCCAGCATCCGCAATGCGGTCGTCATCGGCGCTGGCTTCATCGGCCTGGAGTTCGCCGCAGTGGCCGCAGCCAAGGGCGTGGCGGTGCATGTGATCGAGCTGGGCGAGCGGCCGATGGCACGCGCCATCTCCAGGCCCATGTCCGACCTGTTCACCGCGGGCCATGCCAGCTGGGGCGTGCAGATCGACTTCAGGCAGAAGCTGCGGCGCATCGTCGGCACCGAGGGCAAGGTCAGTGGCGTGGAGCTGGAGGACGGACGCGTGATCGCGGCCGACCTCGTGGTCTACGGCATCGGCGTACTGCCCAATGCGGAACTGGCGGCGGCAGCCGGCCTCACGGTCAGCAACGGCATCTGCGTGGACGAACTGCTGCTGACCAGCGACCCGGACATCTCGGCGATTGGCGATGCGGCGAGCTTCATGAGCTGCCATGCCGACAGGCCGGTTCGACTGGAGTCCGTGCAGAACGCGGTGGACCAGGGCAAGGCCGTCGCCGCCCGGCTGATGGGCAAGCCCGCGCCCTACACCGCCCTGCCCTGGTTCTGGACCGACCAGGGCGCGCTGCGTCTGCAGATCGCCGGCCTGGCCGACGGGCACGACGAGACCGTGCAGATCGGCGCCGCCGATGGCCACCAGTTGGCCGTGCTCTGCTTCCGCCAGGGCCGCCTGATTGCCGTCGAGACCGCCAACCGCACGGCCGACCACATGGCCGCCCGCAAGCTGCTCGCGCGCAACACGCCGCTGACGCCGGCCCAGGCGCGCGAGCCGGGTTTTGAACTGAAGGCCTACGAGGCCGCGACCAAAGACATCACCTGAGGATCACCATGAAAGCAGCAGTCATTGCGGAACGCGGCGTCGCCCCCGTCCTGACCGAGTTCCGTGAACCCGAGCCGCGCGAAGGCGCCCTGTTGATCGAGATGGACACGGCAGGCCTCGGCGGCTGGGATGTGCTCGGTGCCTACCGCCTCGGCGTCGAGTTCCCTTGCGTCATCCGCGGCGAAGGCGTAGGCCGCCTGAAGGACGGCCAGCGCGTCTACTTCGGCGAGCGCTCGGTGCAGCCCTTCGGCGCCTGGGCCGAGCGAACGCTGGTGCCGGCGGAGGAAGTCTGGGCCGTGCCGGACGACGTGGACGATAAAACCGCGATCAGCATGGGCATCGCCGCCACCGGCGCACTGGTGCCGCTGGAGAAGGCCGCGATCCAGAAGGGCGAGAACGTGCTAATCCTCGGCGCCACCGGCACGCTGGGCCAGATCGCGCTGCAGCTCGCCCGGCACATGGGTGCGGGCCGCGTGGTGGCGGCGGCCCGTTCGGAAGAGTCGCTGCAGCGACTGGTCAGCCGCGGCCTGGCCGATGCGGGCATCAAGCTCGGCGGTGCCGACGACGTCGCCGCGCTGAAGGACGCCTCCAACGGCGGCTTCGACGTCGTGCTGGACCTCGTCTGCGGCCAGCCGCTGCTCTCGGCGCTGAAGGCCACGCGATGGGGCGCCCGCATCATGACCATCGGCACCGGCGCCGGCCGCCAGATCAACCTGGACATCGCCGACCTGCTGTTCCGCACCCTCTCCTGCATCGGCACCGGCCAGCGCCCGCCGGCCGATCGCCGCGCGATCTGGGAGCGGCTGCTGCAGATCGACCGCGAGAACAAGATCGCCATCGACTATCTGGACTTCAGCTTCGACCAGGCAGTCGAGGCTTGGGCCGCTCAGGTGGCGGGGCCGCATGCGAAGGTGACGGCGCGGATGCGTTGAGCCTGGCCGGGCCGCCTCGACAACACGAAATCGCAACACCTCCCGTGCCGGAGCACTGCGAGTTTCCTTCCCGGCCAGGTCGTCAGTTCACGCCGGCCGCGATCGCCTCTTTCACGCCTTCTTCCTGCAGCGGCCGATCGGCGCCGGGCAGATGCAAGGCGGCCTCGGCGGGCACCGGCGTCGCACAGTCCTTGTGGATGACGCCGTCCTTCATCACCAACTGCACCTTGGCCGGGTCCAGAAGCAGCGCGAGGTCCTTGAGCGGGTCGCCGTCCACCAAGACGATGTCCGCCAGGAATCCCGGCTTCAACTGGCCCAGCTCATCGGGCTTCATCATGATCTGTCCCCCGAGCTTGGTGGCGGCGCGAAGTGCCTCGGCAGGCGTCATGCCGATGTAGTCCACGAAATACTGGAGATCGTTGGCATTCGTGCCATGGGGCATCCAGGCAAAGCCATAGTCGCCGCCGGGCAGGATGCGAATGCCGCGCTTGTGCATCTTGCGCAGCGACTCGGATGCGATTTCCAGTTCGCGCTTGTAGCCCATGGCCTCGGCGACGGCCGGCGTGATGCCGAACTCGGAGGCGTTGTAGCAGGTGCGGATCAGCCAGCCGATGCCGGGCGCGACGAAGTGCTTGTCCTTGTTCGCTTCCAGCATGTCCAGCGCCTCTTCGTCCGCGAAGCTGGCGTGATAGACCATCTCGATGCCGTGGCGCACGCATTGCTTGACCGACTCGCTGGAGCGCGCATGTGCTGCCATCCGCTTGCCGTAGCGCTTGGCTTCCTGCGACAGCATGGCGACCTCCTCTTCGGAAAACGGCGACATCTCGGCTGGCAGGCCGGCGATGTACTCGCCTGAGAGATTGATCTTCAGGTGATCGACGCCGTACTTGATGAAGGTGCGTGCCGAGCGGCGGATTTCCTCGGGCCCGCTGCAGACGCTGCCGAAGCTCAGCTCATCGAAGGGCATGTGCGGCAGCGTGTTATCGCCCAGGGCACCAATGGTGGTGATTTCCTGGCTGCCGGCCAAGTAGCGCGGGCCGGGGTACTCGCCGGCAAGGATGGCGTTCCGAAGCACGACATCCAGGCGGGGCTTGGCGGCCGCGGCGCCGATGGCTGAAGTCCAGCCCATGTCCAGGTAGCGCTTGGCCACGCGCATGCACCACAGGATGTGTTCCTCGGGCGGCATGAACTGGATAGCCGCCAGCGAGGGCTGGTCGTTCCAGGAGAAATGGGTGTGGGCCTCGGTCATGCCCGGCATGAGGAATCTGCCGCGGCCATCGATGACGCGGGTGGCGCCCTCCGTGTTCACCTTGCCCGGCGTGCGGGTCACATCAATGATGCGATTGCCCTCGATGAGGACCTCGCCCAGGAAGGTGTCTTCGCCGCTGCCGTCGAAGATGTTGACGTTCGTGAATGCAATTTTGGACATGACAGTCTCCTTCGGCCCCGCTTCGGAGGCCGTTTGGTGGGTGAAACGGGGGTGTGTGGCCGGCGGCTAGCGGATGCTTGCGTAGAAGTGCTGCAGCTCCTGCATGCACGCTTGTGGCTTCTCGAAGGTCGTCCAGTGACCACAGCCATCGAGCAGGGCCATGCGGCTGCCGTCGATGCGTTCTTTCATCAGCGTCACGTTGGCCACAGGGGCGACGCCGTCTTGGTCGCCGGTGACCAGCAAGACGGGAATCCGAATACTCTCGATCAAGGCCGACTGGGCGGCAGCGAGCGCTTCGCAGCTCTGCGCGTAGCCCTCCGACGATTGGCGCATTACGCTCTCGCGAACAAGAGCGACTACGGCGGGCTGCTCCGCCTTGGTTTCCTTGCTGGTGGCGCCCTTGACGATCGCGTCTGCAATCTCCTGCATTGCGGTGAGCCCATTTCGGGCCAGTGCTGCGCGTGCTGTGATGTTCGGCCGCGCAGCCTCAGGCGGCGCCACGAGCGGACCGAACAAGGCCAGCGATTTGACCTTTGCGGGAGACCGGACTGCCAAGTGCTGCGCAACGATGGTCCCGAGGGAGTGGGCGACGACATGCACGACGCCAATGCCCAACTCGCTCAGCAATTGATCAAGCGCTTCGACGTAGAGCTCGATGGAGAGCTTCTCATCCGGCAACTCGGAGCGTGCGCTGCCCGGCAGATCCGGGCGGATGATGGTGAAGCCCTTGAATGCACTCATCACGGGCGTCCAGGTGTTCGAGGAGCCGCCGAGGCCGTGAATGCATAGCAGTGCTTCGGCCTGTCCGATCTCGGTGCCGTCCAGTTCGACAGTCAAGCCGTTGACGATTCGCGTGGTCATGGCGGCCTCAGACGAACTTGTTTTCGATGGAGCCCAGGCCGTCGACCTCGATGAGGACGACGTCGCCTGCACTCAGGTAGCGAGGGGGCTTCATGCCCATGCCCACGCCGGCCGGCGTGCCGGTGGCGATCACATCGCCGGGATAGAGCGTGATGCCGCGCGAGATCGTCTCGATCAGCGTCGGGATGTCGAAGATCATGTTTTCGGTCGGGCCGTCCTGGCGCAGTTCGCCATTGACCCAGCAGCGCACGCGCGTCTTGGTGCCGTCGAACTCGTCGGCGGTGACGATCCACGGCCCCATCGGGCAGAAGGTGTCGAAGGACTTGCCCATGTCCCACTGCTGGTGGCGGATCTGCACGTCGCGCGCCGTCACGTCGTTGACGATCGTGTAGCCGAAAACATGCTTCAGCGCATCGGCCTTCGTGATGTTCTTGCCGCCCTTGCCGATGACCACGGTCAGTTCGGCTTCATAGTCGATCTGGTCAGAGACGCCGACCGGAATACTCACGTCGTCATGCGGGCCGACCACGCACTCGGGCACCTTGGTGAAGACGATGGGCCAGGACTCGGGATTCGCATCGTTGTCCTTAAACACCGAGGCCTGCAGTTCCTTGGCATGCGCGTGGTAGTTGCGGCCGACGCACCAGAGATTGCGGCGCGGCAGCGGCAGCGGCGCCTGGAGTTGCACGTCGCTCAGGGGAATGGCGGCGCCGGCCGGGGCAGGCAAGGCCTTGCCGTCCACGCTCAGCTCGATCAGCGCCTGCGCGCCGCGCCCGGCCTGTTCCTCCGTCAGGGCGACCGGGGTGACCGTCTTCCCGTCGGCCGACACGAGCCCGACCTGGCGCTTTCCGTTCAGCAAAAAGGTGGCAATACGCATGTTCATCTCCTTCATCGTTGCTTGGGTTGTCGTGAGCTGCCGAAACCCGTTTCCGGGCAGCGTCGAACGATGGGAGGACTGTAGAAATGAGGGCCCGGCTGCGCTTCTCACCGCGTCGGACGACTTATCCCAGAGTCAGATTCCGTGCTAGGTGTTTTCCCGGCGCAGGCGTGCGGACGTACCATCGCTGCATAGTGGCTGGTGAAGCCTCAGAGCAGATGGAGACACGACGTTGGAGACTTACGCCTTACACGAAGGCGCCTTCGGGCGGGCCGTTGTCCTCGAGTTGCGCGACGACCTGATCGCCCACGCCCACGCGGAGGTGCAACTGGCGCTCTGGCTGGGTGGCGCACGTGTCGAGGGGCACGTGGGCTCTGAGCTGGTGCCCTATGGCGAACATCTGGCGCTGGGCACGAACTCTTACGAGTCGCATGACGCACGCCTGCTCGACCGCAGCGGCCCGGCTGTGTTCCTGGTGCTCTACATCGCCAAGCCCTGGCTGGACCAGCGCCGCGACCTGACCGGCCGGCCCTTCCACTTCGCCTCGCCGCGCGTGCCCATCGATCCCGCGGTGCGCCAGAGCTGCTGGCGGGTGCTCGACAAGATCGTGTCGCCCCACGAACATCCCGGCGCCGATGTCGATGGCGAGGTCGAGAACCTCCTGTCCGCGGCCATCGAGTCGTCGATGACGTCGGCCGTCGGCACCGATCGCCTCACGGCGACGCCGACGCTGAACCACCGGCTGCGATCAGCGATCGCCTACATGCGCGAGCACGTGAACGAGCCGATCGGCGTCGAGGAAATCGCCGCGAAGGTGGGCCTGTCGCGAGGGCATTTCTTCGCGCTGTTCCGGGATCAGCTCCACACGACGCCGCAGGTCTTCTGGAGCGCGGTGCGGGTGGAAGAGGCGGTGCGCCGGCTGGTCCAGCAGGAAGAGCCGCTGACCTCGGTGGCGTTGGACCTCGGCTTTTCGTCGCCCGGCAACTTCTCGCGCTTCTTCCGCGACCACATGGGTGTTTCGCCGTCGAGGTTCCGCCAGGTCGCCTCAGTTGCGGCGCCTCGATTGCTGACGGGCGTTGCCTAAAGGCTTTCGCCCCGCGCTCCATGCGGGGAGCGAGCACGCAGTACAGGCCCAAGGCTGGCAGCACCGATTTCCGCGGCCAGCTGCGGAGACATGTAGATGGCACCTCGTTCCATGCGAAGACGGCCCTCTCCCAATCTCCCAATAAGCTCATCGATCATCGACCTCAACACTTGCTGGGACACATGCAGGCGCCGCGAAGCGAATGCGAGGTTCGGGTAAGTGCACAGCACGCGCAGAACGCGCAACTGCCGATGACTCAAATGCTGCAAGTCCGTTGAAAGTCGAAGGTCGCCTTCCATTCCCGCAGCACGCGACGACTGCGCTCAGAGCTTGTTCGACCCCTGCCGCTCGAAGTACTCGCTCAAGGGCACCATCGCGGGCGAGTGGCTGGTGAAACCGCCGTCGACGGGAATAGTCGCGCCGGTGATGAAGGACGACTCCTCGCTGGCCAGGAAGGCCACGACGTCGGCGATCTGGCGCGGGCTGCCCAGCTGCGGGGTCAGGTGTTGCGCCAACAGGATCTGCTTGACCTCTTCGGGCACCGTCTTCTGCGCATGGTCATTGACGACGAAGCCGATCATGATGGCGTTGGAGCGGATGCCCTTCTTGCCGAACTGTGCGGCGATCGAGCGAGAGAGCGCCATCAGCGCCGCCTTGGAGGCGGCGTAGGCCGTCAGCGTCACGTCGCCCAATTGGCCGAAGCCCGAGGTGGAGTGGATGATCGAGCCGCCGCCGGTCTTCAGCATCACCGGCACCACGTGCTTGCTGCATAGCATGGCGCCGCGGGCGTTGACGTCCAGCGCCCGGTCCCAGGCGTCGATCGAGACGTTGCAGACGTCGCGGTCGGCCTGGCGCTGCGGCACGTCGAGCGCGGCGGCGTTGTTGTGCAGCACGTCGATGCGGCCGAAGCGCTGGGCGACGGCTTCAGCCATGCCCATGATGTCGGACTCGGAGGTCAGGTCCACCTTGACGGCCATGGCCTCGCCGCCGGCCGCCTCGATCTCGGCCACGACGCCCTGCGCCGCCTCGAGGTTGATGTCGACGATCGCCACTCGTGCGCCCTGCGAGGCCAGCACCCGCGCTGTCTCGGCGCCCAGGCCGTGGGCCGCGCCGGTGACGATGGCGACCTTGCCCGCCAGGCGGTCTCTGCTTGAATAACTCATTGCGTGCTCGCTCCCGGTGGTTTCGTCAAAGGCCGCTGAACTTCGGCGCGCGCTTCTCGCGGAAGGCCAGCGCCGCTTCCTTCACATCATGCATCGGGGCCAGCAGCGCAAACAGGTCGAGCTCCAGGTCCAACCCGCTCTTGAGGTCCAGCTGCAGCGCCGCGCGTGCCGCCTGCTTGGCATAGGCGGTGGCCACCGGCGGCTTGGCGGCGATCTGCTGCGCCAGCGCCCGCACTTCGTCGATCATCGTTGTGGCGCTCGTCGCCACGCGGGTCACCAGGCCCATGGCCTTGGCTTCCTCGGCGCCGACGCGCCCGCCGGTGAGCAGCAGGTCCAGCGCGCGGCCCGGGCCCACCACCCGCGGCAGTCGCTGCGTGCCGCCGCCGCCGGGAATCAGGCCGAGGCCGGTCTCCGGCAGCGCCAGCACCACGTCGGGCGAGACGAAGCGGATGTCGCAGGCCAGCGCCAGTTCCATGCCGCCGCCCATGCAGTAGCCATGGATCGCGGCGATCACCGGCTTCTCCAGGCGATCCAGCGATTCGATCCAGCGCGAGCCCTGCATGCGGCGGCGCACTTGCAGCGAGGTCTCGGCCGCCCGGCGTTCCTTGATGTCCGCGCCGGCGCAGAAGCCACGCGGGCCTTCGCCGCGGATCACGATCACGCGGATGCCGGCGTCGGCCTCCAGCTCGGCCAGCGCGGCCGGGACGCCCTTGCGGATGTCGTCGTTGATCGCGTTGATCTGGTCCGGGCGGTTCAGGACGATCCAGCCGACCTCGCCTTCGCGGTCGATGCGAACTGCTGCTGCGTCGGACATGGATCAGGCCTCTTCGAACTCGAACAGCTGGCCCTGCAGGTCGGCCGGGTCCACGCGAATCAGCGACTTCCCGCCGACGGCCTGGCATTCCTCGATCCAGGTGAAATTCGTGCCGCGCGAGCGCAGGTCCTCGGCCTTGGCCTTCAGGTCGTTGACGGCGACGCGGATGTAGTACGGCCCCGGGCCCCAGCTGTTGACGTAGGTGCCGGCGTCGCCGTTCCAGCGGGTGGCCTCGATCACGTCCAGCGTCGCGCTGTTGGGCAGCGAGAATTCCATCGTCGCGCGCCGGTAGCCTTCCTGCTCCAGCACCTCCACCTGGCCGTGCGGCTCCCAGTCGAGGTTGGCGGAGCAGCGGCGCAGCGTCTCATCGAGGTTGCGCACCAGGAAGCCGCGGGAACTCACCCGCACCATGTCGCCCGGCTTCAGGTCGCGCGGCGTGGGCGCGGGCACGGCGAAGGTCTCGGGCGGCAACTGCAGCGGCTCGATCGGCATCACCTCGATGCACAGGCCGCCGTCCACCGAAGGCTCGTAGCGCGGATCCTCGGGCGTGACGCCCATCCACATGCGGTCGAAGGGCATGGCCGGCGTGCGCTGCGCCATGCGAAAGCGCAGGCGGCGGCGCATCAGCTTCTCCATCAGCGCGTCGAACTTGGCGCTGTGCGTGGCCAGCACGATCGAGTGGGTCAGCATCGGGCGATGCGGGCCCTGGAAGGCCTTCAGGCTCTCCAGGAACTCGTGGAACATCGGGTCGCCGAGGTTGGGCTTGTCCAGGTGCCCCTGCGGCTCGACCCGCGTCGGCGACACGGCCAGCGACTTGTGCGCGCGCAGGAAGTGGGCAATGTACGGATGGTCTGCGAAGGCCTGGCGCCAGCGCTCGTGCTTGTGGATGCCGAGCTTGGTGACCAGCAATTCGGCCATTGCGTCCGGATCGCTGACCATCATGTCAGCGCTCATCAGCAGTTCAAACATGCAATTGCTCCTTGATGTGCGGGGTGAGCGGCGCAGCCACCGGGGGCTGGCTCTTCGGATTGAGGAGGAAGTGGGAGAGCGCCGGGATCAGCACCAGGGCACCGACCATGTTCCACAGGAACATGAAGGTCAGCAGGATGCCCATGTCGGCCTGGAACTTGATCGGCGACCAGGCCCAGGTGATCACCCCAGCGGCCATCGTCAGGCCCACCAGCGCGACCACGCGGCCGGTGAAGTCCAGGGCACGCCGGTAGGACTGGGCCAGCGTCGCGCCGCGGCGCTGCATCGCCAACTGCACGCTGAGCAGGTAGAGCGCATAGTCCACGCCGACGCCCACGCCCACCGCGATCACCGGCAGCGTCGCTACCTTGAGGCCGATGCCCAGCGCCACCATCAGCGCCTTGCACAGCACGGTGGTGATGACCAGCGGGATCATCGCGACCAGCGTGGCGCGCAGGCTGCGGAAGGTCAGCAGGCACAGCAGGGCCGTGGCGCCGTAGACGGCCAGGTACATCTTCAGCACGCCGCGCTCCACCTCGATATTGGTGGCCGCCTCGATGCCGGCGGAGCCCGCGGCGAGCAGGAAGTGGGTCGGATGGGCGGTGCCGTCTACCGTGTTGAACTGGCCGGCAAAGTCCTCGCTGACCTTCAGCACGCGGCTGAGCGTGTCGGCCTTGTGGTCGCTCAGGTAGGCGATCAGCGGCGTGACCGAGCACTGCTGGTTGGTGATGTCCGGCGTGGCGATCATCGCGGCGGACACGGCGACGTTCGTCAGCGCCTGGTCGCGGCTGATGGTCAGCCATTTGCCGCTGCCCTCGGCCAGCGCGGCGGTGATGAAGCGGGTGGACTGGGCCAGCGAACCGGTGGCCTGCACGCCCTCGGTCTCGCGCAGCTTCAGCGCCAGCGCGTCCATCAACTGCAGAGACTCATAGAAGCGGCAGCCTTCCTGGTCGGTCTTCATGATGACGACGAACTGATCGCTCGAGAGGCCGTAGTGCTGGGTGACGTAGGCGTTGTCGCGGTTGTAGCGGGAGTCGGCGCGCAGCTCGGGCGCGCCGGGGTCCAGGTCGCCGATGCGCAGGTGGCGCATCGCCACGGCGCTCACCGCCGTCAGCGCCAGCGCCACGCCGATGGCGGCGATGGCGCCGCGGCGCTCGGTCAGGCGATCCAGCCCCTGCCAGATGCGGGCCAGGCGGGTGCGGCCCTGCTTGGTCTCGTCGTCCTCGGCCAGCGCGCGTTTCGCGGCAGCCGGGCTGACGCCGATATAGCTCAGCGTCACCGGGATCAGGACCAGCTTGGTGAACACGAGCACCGAAACGCCGATGCTGGTGGTGATGGCCAGGTCGCGGATCACCGGGATGTCGATGATGGCGAGCACGGCGAAGCCGACGATATTGGTCAGCAGCGCGGTCAGCCCGGCCATGAACAGGCGGCGGAACGTGTACCGCGCGGCCACGTACTTGTGCGTGCCGCGGCCCACGTCCTGCAGGATGCCGTTCATCTTCTGCGCGCCGTGCGAGAGGCCGATGGCGAAGATCAGGAAGGGCACGAGGATCGAATAGGGATCCAGCTCGTAGCCGAAGATCTGCATCAGGCCCAGCAGCCAGACGACGCCGGCCACGGCCACTGTCACCAGCAGTGTCGTGCTGCGCAGGCAGCGCGTGTAGGCGAACACGAACAGCGCGGCGATCACCACCGAGACGCCGAAGAAGACCATCACTTCATGCAGTCCCGCGATCAGGTCGCCGACGATCTTGCCGAAGCCGATGATGTGGATGCCGACCTTGTCGCTCTCGAACACGCGCACCTTGGCTTCCAGCGCGCGTGAGAACTCGCCGTAGTTCAGCGGCTGGCCGGTGCCCGGCGTGCGGTCCAGCAGCGGGACGACGATCATCGAGGACTTCAGGTCGTTGGCGACCAGGCTGCCGATGATGTTGGCGCGCGAGATATTGGTCTTCAGCTGCTCGATCGAGGTCGGCGTGCCGCTGTAGTCGGCCGGCATCACGGCGCCGCCGGCCACGCCCTCCTCCGTCACCTGGCGCCAGCGGACGATCGGCATCCACAGCGACTTCATCCAGGAGCGGTCGGTGCCCGGGATCAGGTAGAGCGTGTCGTTGACCTTGCGCAGCGCCTCGAGGTAGTCCTTGTCGTAGATGTCGCCGGTCTTGTTCTCGACGACGATGCGGATCGTGTTGCCCAGGCCCGGCAGGTCGGACTTGTAGGCCAGGTAGTTTTTGACGTACGGGCTCGAGGGGGGAATCATCCGCTCGAAGCTCGCGTTGACATTGAGCCGGCTCGCGAACCAGCCCAGCACCACGGTGGCGACGACGCACAGCGCGATCACCAGCGCGCGATGGTTGAAGATCACGCGCTCGGCCAGGTTGCCCGACTTGACGTCGAAGTCGCGCACGTCGGCGATCACCGGCATTGCCGGGTTGGCGGATTTCTCTTGATAGGCACTCATCAGCGGATCACCGGGTAGGCAGTTCGATCGTGCGCAGGCCGTTGATCTGGGCCAGCACCAGTTGCTGGCCGCCGGTATCGGTCGCGGCGAAGATTTCGCTCGTGGGCGTCACGTGCAGGGCCTTGGCCTTCAGGCTTCCCTGCGGCACGGCCAGCACCTGGCCGGCCTGCGAGACCAGCAGGAAATCGCCCTTGGCGCGGGGCACCAGCGCGACCAGGTTGTCGTCCACGCCGGTCTCGATCTTGTTCCAGTGGGCGCCGCCGTCCTCGCTGGCGTAGGCATTGCCGCGCAGGCCGTAGGCCACCAACCGGCCCGGCGCGACGTCGATGCCGAAGTAGCTGCCGGCGTACGGCGTCTCGACCTTGGCGAAGCGCTGCTGCGCGGCGTCCCAGCGCATCAGCAGGCCCTGCTCGCCGGCGATGTAGCGCTCCTCGCCCTGCCCGCCCACGGCGTACAGGTGAAAGCGCCGGTCGTTGTCGGTGCGCTCGATCAGCGGCTCCCAGCTTGAGCCGCCATCATGCGTGGCCAGCACCAGGCCGAAGGCGCCGACCATCAGGCCCTCGGCCGGCGTCTCCGGCGAGAACCAGAGGTCCAGCATCGGCGTGGGCAGCACGCCCGGCGTGGCCGACTGCTCGGCCGAGCGCTCGACCTCCTTCAGCACCGCCGCCGCGCCGGCATCGCCGGCCTTGGCGCGCGGCTCGTAGCTGCTTTTCAGCAGCGCGAACAGCTTGCGCCCGTCGAGGATGCGCGTCCAATGCTGGCCGCTGTCGGTGCTGCGCAGCGCCACGCCGTCGTGGCCAATGGCCCAGGCGGTCTTCGGCGCGGTGAAGCGCACGGTGACCAGATCGGTGGAGACCGGGCTCTCCACCTGCGCCCAGGTCTGGGCGCCGTCGGCCGATGCCAGAATCAGGCCACGCGGGCCGACGGCCAGCATCTGCATGCCCTGGCGCGCGATGCCGGTGGTCGCCCAGCCCTTGGTGAATGGCGACGGCCGCGCCGCCACGTCCAGCGGGTCAGGCCGCGTCTGCGAGGCAGTGCCCGCCACATCCGCCACCACCATCAGCGTCATGCCCACGCTGATCAGGCCGGCCACCAGAGGCCGCAGGATTGAACTCGAAATCTCCACGGAGCCTCCGGTGGGTCGGCAGGACAGGATCAGCGGGCGGTCTCGCGCGTGACGATCGCTTCGGCGTTCAGTTCGCGCTCGGAGCGCGGCTTGGCCTCGATCTTGTGCCCGCCGACCATGACGTCGTTGAAGTAGCCGTACTGGCCCTTGTTGAAGTCATAGATCGTCGTGCGCACGGCCCAGGGCAGCTTCTTGTCGTAGAGCTGGACCATGCCGTTGAAGATCGAGCGATACAGCGCGCCGTTCTGGTCGAAGGCGTCGTACAGCGCCGCGGCCGAGAGGTCCTCGTCGAGGTAGTAGACGCGCTTCGAATAGGCGTGGCGCATGCCCTGCTTCAGCGTCGCCTCGACCACGTACACCCGGTGCAGCTCCCAGCGGTCGCAGACGGGGTTGGTGTGCTTGGCCTGCAGGCCCATCTCCAGCGTCGGGCAGTCGAACGAGCCCTTGTACTGGTTGTAGGGCAGGTACATCTCCTTCTTGCCCGTCAGCTTGTAGTCGAAGCGGTCAAGCTTGCCTGAGACGACGAAGAGTTCGTCGAACAGCGTCAGGCCGCCCTGGCTGGCCACCGGCGTGTCGTACGAGAACTCGGGCGACATCTTGATGCGGCGCTGGCCGGGCGTGTAGCCCCAGGCCTTGCGCGGCTGCTGGATCGGGTCGATGAAGTCGGTGATGCCGGTCACGCCACCGGCCAGGCGGGCGGGAGACTTGGTGACCGAGTAGACGCGCCAGGCCATCGTCGGGTCGCGGTCCGGCAGGTCGGGCTGGTACCAGGTCGCGTCGGTATAGGTACTCTGCTCGGCCGTCATCGTCGGCTTGCCGGCGGTGTCGATCACCCAGGAGCGGGAGGCCGACGTTGTGACGGCGGTGTCGCTCTGGTAGTGCAGGATCTGGTTCCAGAGCGCCTCCAGGCCGGTCTTCGGGATCGGGAACGGCAGGCCGCCGCGGCAGGCGCTGTCCACGCCGATGCCTTCGTGCGTGGTCTTGCAGCCGGTGGCGTTGCGCACGGTGGCCTTGAGCACCTTCTCCGGGTAGGCCGCGGTGCGGTGGCTGGGGAAGATCTCGAGGTAGTAGTTCGGATCCTCCTTCAGCACGCGCTTCTGGCCTTCGCTGAGCTTGTCCGCGTACTTCTCCATGTTCTTGGAGTCGATGCGGAACAGCGGCTTCTCGTCCTTGAACGGGTCGACCCAGAAGCCGCTGTCGGGCTTGAAGCCGGCCGGCGCCGTGGTCAGGCCGCCGGTGTAGGCGGGAATCGTGCCGTCGGCGTTGCCGGCCTTGAGGGCGCCGAACTCGGTCAGCGTCGTGCCGAGCTGCTTGGCTTCATCGGCCGAGACGGCGGCAAGAGCGGGGATGAAAGCAGGGGCACCAAGCAAGGCAATGGCGGCCGCGCAGAGGGTGAGGTTCAGTTGTTTCATGGTCTTGTCTCCTAGGACTGCGGATCAGAACGAGGTCTTATAGGTAAAGACCAGCCAGCCGCGGTCGGTGCCTCCGAGCACGCCGCCTGAACCGCTGCCGCCAATCACCGTTGTACCAGCCGCGTTGTACTTGGTCTTGGCCCGGGTGTCCGCGTACTTCAGCGAGAACTCGTGGCGCGACGAATAGGTCATCTTGGCCGTCAGCGAGTAGCTGAGCGCACCCTCGAACCCGGCGCTGGCGCTGGGCGCGGTGCCCTTGATGCCGTACTGCACGAACATCGGCACTTCCAGGTCCCACGAGGGCAGCACGCCAATGTAGGTCGGGCTGAAGCTGACAGCCGCCTGCAGGAAGTTCTTCGTCGAGCAGCCGTCCGACACATCGCCAGCCACCGTGGCGGCCGCGCCGGACTTGGAGCAGGACAGCGCGCCGGCGGCATTCATCGCCGTCAGGTTGCCTTCGCCGCGATACAGCGCCAGGTTCTGGGTCACCTTGTCCAGGCGGCTGTAGGCCAGTTCCACCAGCACACTGCCGGTATCGAACAGCGCGGTCTTGGGCAGCAGGTAGGTGCCGTTCACGATCGCGTGCCAGGTGTTGCCGCGGGCGCCGGTGTTGTCGGTCGGGCCGTAGCTGCCGGTCGAGTTCAGTGCGCCGTGCTGCCGGTAGGACAGTTCGCTGCCGAAGCTGACAGGGCCGATGCCCTTGGCGAAGCTCAGGCTGGTCTGCTTGACGTTCTGCGGATAGACGAAGCGGAAGGTCGTGGGGAGCGGGCCATTGAAAGTCAGGAACTGGATGCCGTTCTCGGGCGCGTAGTCATCGAAGACGCGGTAGTAGGCGCCGATGGTGGCATCGATCGCGGCCACGTTCAGCCGGGCGCTGATGCCCCAGTTGCCGCGCTGATGCGGCGTCAGCGGGTCCACGTTGTTGGCGTTGATGCCCGGGGCGATGGCCAGGCGGTCCACGTTGGGCGAGGTGTCGGCGCCCACCAGGAAGGTGCCGCCGTTGGGCGCCCGCAGGGGGCGCCACTCAAGGAAGTACTGGCCTGCGACAGTCAGATCGCTCGTGACCTGGGCCTTGAAGGACAGCTGGTTGATCGGCATCAGCAGTTCCTTGGTCTCGATGCCGGGGCTGGCCACCGCCTTGACCGCGTCGGTCGGCGCCTGCGAGTACGAGATCGCATGGGCGCCGATCACCGAGCCCTCGCCCCAGATGATCGCGTGGCGGCCCAGCTTCACGTTGACCGGAACGCTGCCGATGTTGAAATTCGTCCACGCAAAGGCGTCCAGGAACTCTGCGGACGGGCCGTTGACGTAGCGCTCGACCTTGCTGTTGTAGCGGTCGTTGAAGTAGCTGGTCGAGAAGCCGCCGGGCGCCGGCGAGGTGAGGCCGTGCTTGTCGTAGGCCTGGTCGTACCAGGCAGCTGCCGCCAGTCGCGCGCCGAACTGCCCGGCGTAGTTGACGTCGAACTCGCTCAGCAGGTCGAAGCGGTTCGTGACGATCTTGCCCTTGCCGAATTTGGCATCACCCTCGTCATAGGAGCGGTTGGACATGATGCGCGGGTCCTGAGCATCGGTCCGCACGCCCAGGTTGTAGCGGAACGTGTTGTCCCAGCGCATTTTCAGGTCGGGATTGCCGGTGTCGATCTCCACTGCTGTGGCGGCGCCGCCCCAGAGGGCCAGCGCGCTGGCAATCGCATGAAGTCTCAGGGCCGCAGCCCGCCGCCGATGCTCGTTCATATCGCTGTCTCCGTTTGATGATCAGTGTCATTCGCGTGGCTGCTTTGGAGCAGCTTCTACGCAGCAGATCTTGTTCGCGATCCCAGTCCCACCCTGACGCGAAATTCTGCATTGCGATAGGAATTCTATAACCAGAATATGAACAGAATACGAGAGTTTGTACTTATAACGGATGCGGGCCGGATTGAGATGCTGGCGCCGTCCAGGTTGGAAGGTTCGCTGTTGCAGCGCAGTCATGCTCTTGGACACATCGGCCCGAGTTGTCCTGATTGACGAGCGGACGGAAGCTTCGGGGCCCAAATGCAGCGAGCCCGGCGAGCGGCAGCTCCCGGGCTCGACAAGGGACAGGCAGACTTACGCCAGCACCGTGCGGAGCACGTCCCGCAGCGTGCGCGGCGGCCGGCCGGCCAGCCGCTCGACGCTGCCGCTCACGACGTCGAAGTCGCCATCGATGAACTTGGTCCGCAGGCCGACGACGGTCTCGACCAGCGCGGGCGGCAGGCCTGACTTGGCGAGCCCACCACGCAACTGCGCCTCCGAGATGACCACGTAGCCGAAGGGCTTGCCGGTCAGCTCGGCCACCAGCGCGGCGCGCTCGGCACCGGAGATCGCAGCCGGGCCGGTCGCCTCGTAGACGGCGCCAGCATGCCCTTCCCCGAGCAGGAGGCCCGCCGCCGCCGCACCCACATCGTCGCGCGACACGAAGGCCACGCGGTTCTCGCCCAGGCCGGTCAGCATGCCCGTGGCGAGCGAACGCGCCACCTCCTGGCCGAAAGCTTCCGCATAGAAGTTCATCCGCAGGACGGTCCACCGCGGTGCGGTCCTCATCAGATGCTGTTCGCCGGTCCAGTAGGCGGCGCCGACGGCCGGCTCCGCCGCCTGGCGCGTGCCTGCGGAAGACACCAGCACGATGTGCCCGACACCCGCCCGCACGCCCGCATCGATGGCGGCGACGAGCTGGCGCGCCCGAGCCCCGGGGGCCAGGTCGGCGCTGGGGATGATCAGCAGCCGGTCCAGCCCTGCATAGGCCTGCGCCAGCGAGTCCGGCTGGTCATAGTCGCCACGCCGGCCCTGGACCGGGGCCGGCACCGTGGCAGGCGTGCGCGAGATGCCCACGATCTCGTGCCCGCCGCCGCGACCGAGCAGCTCCTGCAGCACTGCTTTCCCGAGTTGTCCGCTTGCACCGCTGACACCGATTTTCATGATGGATTCACTCCTTCCGAGAAGACAAAAATTGAACAGTCGGGGACCTGGCCTCAAGACGATCGGCCGGCCTCGCCGCCTTCGCCGTACTCGTCGCGGTAGGCCGGCAGCACCGGGCCCTTCTTCTTAGCGGCCAGGTCGGCCATGTCCAGGTACTCGCGCCACTCGCTGATCAGGCCCTGCTCGTCGAGCACGTAGACCGCGACCATCGTGTGCCAGGCATCGCGGCCGTACAGCACGGCGTCATCGACCCGCTCGGTCATCACCAGGCGCTCGCTGGACAGGATGTTCTTGATGTTGCAGCGGTTCTGCCGCAGGAAGCCCATCTGCCGCTCCAGCTCCTGCCGGATCGCGGCGCGGCCCTTGATCTTCGGGCCGCCCGGCACCCACAACTGCCATTCCGCGTCCTCCGCCATCATCGAGAGGATCCTGTCGACGTCGGGCCGCGTCTCGTAGCTGCCGTCGCCGAAGCTGGCGCAGAACTCGCGGATGAAGTCTTCCTGGCGCTGTCCCATCGCTTCTCCTCAGGCCTGTGCCGTCGTCACGGGCGCCACCCTCACGGGGATGCCATTGAGCATCGCGTTCCCCGAGGCTGCATCCACCAGAGGCCCCGGGCTCAGCAGGTTGTAGTTGACGCCGGGGTGGCCGGCCGCCGTCGCCATGCGGCTGCCGGGCTGGCCATGGCCCCAGCCGTGCGGCAGCGACACCACGCCGCGGCGGATGTCGTCCATCGGCTCGGCCGCCACGTGGACGGTACCGCTGTCGCTGGTGACTTCGACCGTGTCGCCCTCCCCGATACCCAGCCGCGCGGCATCCTCGGTGTGGATCTGCAGGGTGCAGCGGTCCCTGCCTTTCACCAGTGCCTGCATGTTGTGCATCCACGAATTGAGCGAGCGCAGATTGCGCCGGCTGACGAGCACGAATTCGGGCAGCGCGCGCGCCATCGCCGCCTCCAGCCGCGGCAGGTCGCCCGCCATGTAGGGCGGCGCCAGTTCGAGCCGCTTCGACGGGGTCTTGTAGGCTGCCGCGCCCTGCGGTTCGGCGTGGCCGAAGAGCAGGCCGTCGGGCGCGTCCCTGAAGCTCTGCAGACTCAGTCCGCCGGGGTTCTCGCCGAAGCGATCGCCCAGGGGCCCGGTGCGGATGCACAGGTCAAGGATGCGCTCCCCGCCGCGCTCAGGCAGTTGCGCCATCACCGGCGCCGGATCCAGGCCCAGCTGCTGGCACATGCGGGCGAAGAAGGCATCGTCCAGCGCGTCGAGATCCGCTTCGGGCTGCCCGCCGAAGATCGAGCCCAGCCGCGCGAGCACGCGCCATTCGGCCGGCCGCTCCTTCGGCGGGAAGATCGCCGCCGAGTAGTGGCCGCCAACGGTCAGGCTGAACGGCCAGGACCACACGTCGTAGTGCGGCTGCTCCAGCGGCGACAGCGGGGGCAGGATCACGTGCGCATGGCGCGTGGTCTCGTTGATGTAGAGGTCGATGCTGACCATGCATTCGAGCATCGGCAGCGCCGCGTCGAGCCGGGCCGAGCCCGGCGCCGACAGCACCGGGTTGCAGCCGGAGGTCAGCAGGCCGCGCACCGCGCCCGACCCCGGCGTGTCGATCTCCTCCGCCAGGCAGGACGCCGGGTAGTTGCCCAGGATCCCCGGCACGCCGCGCACACGGTTCTTCGGTCCCAGCAGCGGCGCATCGGTGCGGTAGGGCGGGGTGAGCTTCAGGTGTGGCGCGACCGGGTCGCTCCACATCGTGCCGCCCTCGCGGTCCAGGTTGCCCGTCAGCACGGCCACCACGTCGACCAGCCAGGAGGCCAGCGTGCCGAATTCCTGCGTGCAGGTCCCGATGCGGCCGTAGATGGCCGCTCGCGGTGCCGCGGCGATCTCGCGTGCCAGCGTCCGGATCACCTCGGGCGCCACGCCGCAGAAGGTGCTGACGCGCTCCGGCGTGTAGCCGGCGCTGAGCCTGCGCATCTCGTCGACGCCGTTCACCAGGCCGTCCAGATGGCGCAGCCGCACCAGGCCGTCCGCGAACAGCACCTGCACGATCGCCATCAGCAGCGCCGCGTCGGCGCCCGGGCGGATGCCTATCCACTGGTCGGCGGCCTGGGCCGTGCCGGTGCGCACCGGGTCCACCACGACCAGCCGCCCGCCCCGGGCACGCATCGCCTTGATCGCACCCATCACGTCGCGGTGCGAGAACATGCTTCCCTTGGACGCCGACGGATTGCCACCGAAGATCACGAACAGGTCGGTGCGGTCCACATCGGGGATCGGCATCTTCCACATGTCGCCGTACATCAGGAAGGTGCTGACGTTCTTGGGCAACTGGTCGACGCTGGAGGAAGAGAAGCGCTGCGCGAAGCGGGCCTGCTGCGCCAGCAGCATCAGGTAGCGGGCGGTATCGAAGCCGCTCTTGTTCATGTTGCCGCTGTAGAAGGCGAAGGCCTCAGGCCCATGGCGCTCGCGCACGCCGGCCACCAGTTGCTCGATGTGCGCGAAGGCTTCGTCCCAGCCCGCGTCGCGCCACTCGCTGCCGCTGCGGATCATCGGCCGGCGCAGGCGGTCCGGGTCGTGGTGGACGGCGCCGAGGGTCGTGCCTTTCGGACAGATATGGCCGCGGCTGAAGACGTTGTCCGCGTCGGGCCGGATGCCGATCACCTGTTCGCCGCGCACCTCCACCTTGATGCCGCACATCCCCTCGCACAGCGTGCAGGAATGGCGATGGATGGTGGTGTCTGAAGTCATGCGGCCAGTCTAGGAAGCCCGAGTCCGCGCACGGAGCCGCGGGAGCATCGCCGAAGCGCACTTCGATACATGCCAGCGGCATTTCGGGAACATTCAAAGCGGGTTCGGCGATAGCGGCGGCACCACGCGGCCCGCGTCGGCCCGGCCATCATGGGCGGAACACATCTCCCGGAGACACCCGATGAAGACACGCAGCCCTGAAGAGATCCGCAAGTTCCTGCACGACTCGGTCGAGTCCTGGAACGCGGGCAGGAAAGAAGAGATGTTCGCCGTCTACCGCGCGATGGTGCCCGGCCGGATGACCATCGAGTACATCGGCATTCCGCCGCTCGAAGGATGGGCCGCGCTGGAGGACATGTGGCAGCGCTTCGCCGGCAAGGTGCGTATCGAGCCCAAGGAAGTGATGGTCACCGGCAACGAGGCCGCCTGCTACCACCTGAACACGACGCTGGGCGCTGGAACGCCGCCGCGGCCGAGCATCGAGCTATACCGCTTCGATGGTGACGACGTGGCGATCCGCTATTTCCACCAGGCGCAGATCTGAGCCCTCGACCTCAACCCGCCTTGAGCAGGTTGCGCACGATCTGCAGGTGCGGGATGCCGCAGCTCATGCCGCCGTCGCAGGGCATCAGCACGCCGTTGATGTAGTGCGCTTCGTCGGAGCAGAGGAAGGCGGCCAGCGCGGCCACGTCCTCGGGCTCTCCCAGGCGGGTCGAGCTGTTGATGTCAAGGAAGGCCGTGTTCATCGCCTCGTTGGCCCAGCCCTTCATCGCCGGGGTCTGGATCACGCCGGGCAGGATGCAGTTGCTGCGGATGCCCTGCTTGCCGAAGGTGGCCGCCATCGTCTGGGCGTACCAGTTCACCATCGACTTGGACGCACCGTAGGAAAACTGCGAAGCGTCGCCGCCCAGCGAACTGGTGGACGAGGTCCAGAGGATGTTGCCGCCGCCCTGCTTCAGCATGTGCGGAATCGCGTACTTGCAGGCCAGCACGCCGCCCAGCACGTTCACGTTGACGATGGCCCAGAAGCGCTCAGGGTCGAAGCTCAGGAAGTCCTTGTCGGGCTTGCCCTTGTTGGCGCCGGTGTTGACGGCGTTGTTGAACAGCACGTCGATGCGGCCATGGGCTTCCATCGCGCGCTCGATCATCGCGCGGATGTCGGCCTCGACGCCGGCGTCCACCTTCAGCGAGATCGCCTTGCCGCCCGCGTCGACGATGGCCTGCGCCGTCTGCGCGGCGGTGTCGGCATTGAGGTCGGTGGCGAGGACCGACGCGCCCTCCTGCGCGAAGCGCATCGCGCTCGCCCGGCCGATGCCGCTGCCGGCCCCGGTGATCACCACGGATCTGCCCTTGTATCGCTGTTCCATCGCTGCCCCTGTCGGTTTCGGCTGAGTATGAACAGCCGCGCAGGCGATGGCGTCGGCGGCGCGTTCGGCGATATCGACATACGCCTCGGCCATATCCGGCCGATGGCGGGCAGCCCGGTCAGAACTCGATGTTGTCGATCAAGCGCGTCGCGCCCAGGCGAGCGGCACCGAGCGCCACGAGAGGCACTTCGGCTTCACCGGCGGACGGCAGGCCCAGGTCCGCACGACGGCGCACGGTCAGGTAGTCTGGGTGCCAGCCGCGCGCCGCCAGGCCTGCGAGGGCATCGGCTTCGAGGGCCGCGAGGTCCGTGGCACCGCCCTTCACCGCCTCGATCAACCGGCGCAGGGCCAGCGAGAGCTGCACGGCCTCCGCCCGTTCCTCCCCCCTCAGGTAGCCGTTGCGCGAGGACAGGGCCAGGCCGTCCTCCGCGCGCTCGGTCTCCACGCCCACCACGTCGATCGGCATGTTGAACTGCCGCACCATGTTGCGGACGACCATCAGCTGCTGGTAGTCCTTCTTGCCGAACACCGCCACCTGCGGCTGCACGCACTGGAACAGCTTCATTACGATCGTGCCGACTCCCGTGAAGAAGCCGGGACGGAACTGCCCTTCCAGCACGTCGCCCAAGCCGGCAGGCGCCTGCACCAGGTAGCCCTGCGGCTCGGGGTAGAGCTCCTGCTCGCTGGGCGCGAAGACGATGTTGCAGCCGGCCGCCATCAGCTGCTTGCAGTCGCGCTCCAGCGTGCGCGGATAGCTGTCGAAATCCTCGTGCGGGGCAAACTGCAGGCGGTTCACGAAGATGCTGGCAATCACGCAGTCGCCATGAGCCCTGGCCTCCCTGACCAGGTTCAGGTGCCCTTCGTGCAGATTGCCCATGGTGGGCACGAACACCCGGCGCGGGTTGCCGGAAATCGCCTGGCGCAGATCGGCCAGGGTACGAACAAGCATCAACTCAGCCATTCAGATCCATCTCGGTTGTCGCGCGCCACGGCCATGTGCGGTCCGTGTGACTAACTGCTTACTTGAGCGGTCCATGCAAGGCCCTGCGCGTGAGTTCGTAGGGCTTGAGGCCCGAGGCGATCAGCCAGAGGCCCAGCAGCGTGGAAGGCAGGGCCGTCAGGGCCAGCGAGTACGGCAGGTCGGCGTCGGCGTGGAAGACGTAGTCCGTCACCAGCGCCACCGAGGTCGGCCCGAGGCCGATGCCCAGCAGGCCCGCCAGCAGCAAGTAGACGGCGATGGCGCGGCCGCGCATGCGATTGGGCACGACCGCCTGGATCGATGCCGGCGCCGCCGATTGCGCCACGCCCAGGCCCAGCACGTTGAGGAACAGCAGCGCATAGGCCAGGCCGGCATTCGGCATCAGCGGCCACAGCACCGAAGGCACCGCGAACAGCGCCACGCCGGTCAACGCAACCCGAAAGCGCGCCGCCGGTTTGCCCTGGGCCACCCAGCGATCGCTGAGGAAGCCGCTGCTCATGGTGCCGATCGCGCCCGCCGCCGCGACGATCAGCCCCAGCACCACGCCCGAGCGCGACGGCGGCAGGCCATAGGCCCGGTCGAACAGGGCCGGCGCCCACGCCAGCGCGCCGTAGCCGATGACGGAGAGCAACGCCGGGTAGCTCAGCACGCGGGCAAAGGTGGCGGCGTTGTCGCGCAGGTAGCGCAGGAACTCGGCGAGCCCCGGTTGATCGTCGGCCGAGAGGCTGCGCACCTCCTCCTGCCGCGCGGGCTCGCGCACCGTGGCGAGCAGCACCAAGGCCAGCGGCACGGCCGGCAGTGCCGCCGCCAGGAAGGCCAGCCGCCAGGCCGGCAGGCTGCCCAGACCCGCGACGACGAGGCCCTCCTTCGGAATCGCGGCCAGCAGCCAGCCGCCCAGCAGCAGCGACGCGCCCGACCCGACGGCAATCGACACGTAGTACGCCGCCAGCGCGCGCCCGCGGCGGCGGGGCTCGATCAGGTCGGCGATCAGCGAGTACGCGGCGGGAGCGAGCACCGCCTCGCCCACGCCGACGCCGATGCGGGCCAGCAGCAGCTGTGTATAGCTCTGTCCGAAGGCGAACAGGGCCGTCGCGGCACTCCAGGCCAGCAGGCCGACGAAGATCAGGTTGCGCCGATTACCCCGGTCCACGAAGCGCCCCAGCGGCAGGCCCGCCAGCGTGTAGAACACGGCGAAGGCGTAGCCCTGCAACAGGCTGAAGGCCGTGTCGCTGATGCCGAACTCCTTGCGCAGCGGCTTCACCAGCAGCGCGGGCAGTTGGCGGTCCAGCTGCGACAGCAGCGTGACCACGAAGAGCACGGCGATCACATACCAGGCATAGCGCGCCGGTGGATAGCCGGGGCGGGATGGCGGCGAGGAGGTCCCCGGGGTGATGAATGGAAGGGCAGCCATAGTCAGAGGAACTTGTAGTCGAGCGTCACGCCGAGGGTGCGCGGATCTCCCGGCGTCACCGTGTTGTAGCCTTGCAGATAGAACGAATTGGAACGGGCCTTGTAGTACTGGTTCGCCAGGTTGCGGCCCCACAGCGACACGCGCAGACGCGTGCCGGTGATGTCCAGGCTGGCCAGCGCGTTGAGCAGGCCGTAGCCAGCCTGTTCGTTGGACGCGATCTGGCCTGCCGTCAGCGGGCTGAACGGCGTCGTGTTGGTATTCACCGGGACGAAGAAGGACACCTTGGACCGCCAGTTGTAATCGGCGTGCAGGTTCAGGCGGCCGAGGGCCATCGCGACCGGCACGTCCAGGCCCAGGTTGTAGGTCACCTTGGCGGCGGTGACGAAGGGCTGGCCTTCGTAGGGACCGGAGGTGAACTTCGGGTCCATCAGGCCGAGGCCGGCGCTGAGCTCGAAGCCGTTCAGGCGCAGTTGCGAATCCAGCTCCAGCCCCTTGACCGTCGCCTTGCCGGCATTGATCACGCTGCTGATCGTGACCGTGCTGCCGGGTGGAATGTTGGGGGCCAGCTGCTGGATGTCGGTGTATTTGGACAGGTAGGCCGCCACGTTGAGCCGCAGCCGGTTGTCCAGGCCCACCCACTTCGCCCCGGCCTCGTAGGCGATCACCTGCTCCTTGTCGAAGGGCAGGTAGCCACCCGCCGTCGCCGCGCCGCCGGGCTGGAAACCGCCTGAGCGGTAGCCGTTGGAGACCTTGCCGTAGATGAGGTTCCTGCCGTCCGGCTTGTAGTCCAGGCCCAGGGTCCAGGGGACGTAGTGGAACTTGAGGTCCGGCGGCGCGTAGTGGCAGCCGCCCTGGTCGAGGCCCGGCGCGGCCAGCGCGCAGCCGCCATTGCCGGCCAGCGGAGCGCCGGTTTCCACCGTGTAGCGTGGCAGGTAGTAGTTGATGCCGCGTTGGTCGTGCACCGCACGCGCGCCGGCGGTGGCCCTGAGGTTCTTCGTGAAGGACCAGGTCAACTGGCCGAAGAAGCTGGTGGAGGTCTGGTCCACATCGAACTGGTTCAGCCGCCCGAGCGTGTTGCTGCCGCTGGGCGAGGTGACGAGGCTGCTGTCGGTCAGGCTCTCCTTGAAGTAGTAGAGGCCGGTGATCCAGTCGAGCCGGCCGTCGACGGCGTCGCCGTAGGCCTGCAGCTCCTGCGAGACCTGATCGCCCGTGACGCCATAACGCTGGATCTGGTTGACGAAGACCGGCGTGGCATCGAGGTCGTAGCCGCTGATGACATCGATCTTGCGGTAGGCCGAGATCGACTTCAGCGTCAACGCATCGGCGGTGTAGCTGGCCGTGAGCACCTGGTTGTGCACATCGG
>NZ_LYVQ01000018.1 GCF_001984095.1 Pelomonas sp. KK5 | reverse complement strand
GCCCAGCGGGAGCAGCACCGCATCGCCGGCACGCAACTGCTGCCAGTCGGTCGTCGGCGTGCGCAGCCAGCAGCCGCCGCTGCCGACGAAATGGAAGCGCGCCGAGCGTTGCGCGGGGAAGGCGACGGCCCAGGGCGCGCGCATCAGGCAGCGGCCGTACTCGACACCATCCAGCCGCAGGTCCAGCAGGATCCGGCTCAGCAGGTCGCGCTCGCCGGGCTGGGTCAGGGAATCGGACGAAAAGGCAAGCAATTCGGTTTCCTCGGCATTCAAACGCCGGAATCGTAGACCTAGCATCCGTGCTCCTGCAAGTACAACAGAAAGGAATCCCCGGTGAGTTCTTCCGACTGCTCCGCCTGCCTCGACGATGCCGGCCTCGCGCCGGCCGCGGCGAGGTCCCCGACGCACTGGCCCGCGGTGGGGTCGATGACGCTGGGCGTCTTCGGCCTGGTGATGGCCGAGTTCCTGCCGGCCAGCCTGCTGACCGCGATGGCCGCCGACCTCGGCGTCAGCGATGGCGCCGCCGGCCAGGCGGTCACCGCGACGGCGCTGGTCGGCGCGGTGGCCGCGCCCTCGCTGCCGCTGCTGACGCGGCGGCTGGACCGCCGGCTCGTGATGCTCGCGCTGAGCCTGCTGCTGGTGGTGTCCAACACGCTGGCCGCCACGGCCGGCAGCCTCGGCGGCCTGCTGGCGGCACGGGTGCTGCTGGGCATCGCGCTGGGGGGCTTCTGGTCGATGTCGGCAGCGCTGACGATGCGGCTGGTGCCGGAGGCGCAGTTCGCCCGGGCGATGTCGCTGATCCTGGCCGGCGTATCGGTCGCCACCGTCTGCGCCGCGCCGATCGGCGCCTGGATGGGCGAGACCTGGGGCTGGCGCAGCGCCTTCATCGCGGCAGGCGTGGTGAGCGTGCTGACGTGGCTGGTGCAGTTCGCGACGCTGCCGGCCATGCCTCCGCTCGGCGAGCCGAACCTGCGCGTGCTGGCCGAACTGCTGAGGCGGCCGCCGGTGCGCGTGGCCCTGCTTGCGGTGCTGCTGGTGATCTCCGGCCACTTCGCCGGCTTCACCTACATCCGGCCGCTGATGGAGCAGGTGGCGCACCTGTCGCCCGGCGCGGTTTCGGGGGTGCTGCTGGGCTATGGCGTCGCGGGCTTCTTCGGCAACCTGCTCGGCGGCTGGCTGGCCGGCCGCAGCGAGCGGCATGCGATCGTGCTGGCCGCGGCGCTGATCGCGGCGCTGGCGGCCTGCCTGCTGGCGGGCGGCCAGTCGGCCGTGGTCACGGCCATTGCGCTGCCGCTGTGGGGCCTTGCCTTTGGCGCGTTCCCGGTGGGCTTCCAGACCTGGATCGTGCGCGCCGCGCCGGACCAGGCCGAGGCGGCCGGCGGTCTGCTGGTGGCGGGCTTCCAGGTGGCGATCGCCAGCGGCGCCGTTGGCGGCGGCGTGCTGGTCGACCATGTCGGCGCGCTGGGCGGGCCCGGCTTCGCCCTGGTGGCGATGACCCTCGGCGCCTGGCTGGCGCTGCGCCACGGACCGGGTAGGGAAGCACAGCAGGGTTGATGGCCCAGCGCTTCATCGGCACGGGTGGCCGCATCAAGCAGTGTGGTTGGCAAGCTCAGCTTGGGCCGGCATGGCCTGAGCTTGTGGACCGCTAGGCGCACTCCGCTCTAGAGGTTCCTCGCGCAACTAGTTGATTTTCTTGAGGCAGACTCAGGATACTGCGTGCTGAATCGCTTCGTGTCATTGATTCAAGCGGTCGTCAACGAGTAAATGTGCCTTTGCCGCCGGTCGGGCAGGTGTTTCTCGATCTAAGGTGCGCTCGTCATGGGAATGACGATCTGGTCGAGCGATATCGCCTGAATCTATGATCTTGGTGAACCAAAATGGCGCCCTTGGTTGATATTAAAAAGTGGGCGCCATTCAATGCGACTCACCCGTGAGCGCAAAGCAATACGGAAGCCCCTCTGGAGGGAGCCGCGCGCCTAGATGGTCTGCACCGATCTTGGCGGAACCGCATCCAAGACATGCGGGTAAGTCACTGTCGCCAATGAAAATTTCGGCACTGTTTATTTAAATCTATATTCAATGTAGATTTAAATAAATTGCCATGAAACTGACGCCGCCGAAGTATCGGCACGCCGCCGAGAAGTCTGTTGCAACGGTATCGACGAGGCTATATCCTCGACGCTACCCATACCTCTGAGCAAGGCGTTCATGCGCTGATCAACAGGGGAGGGGACGCCCCCTGACGGATCCCGTCAGGGGTTTCCTTAGTAACGCCGAAAGGAAGCCTAGAGCGGCTCACTGGCCAGACCGAAGCCACGTTCGGTACTAGAGAGATGCGAACTTGCCGGAACGCACTCCTAGTATGGGACGCTCGACCCCCGGCGTCAAGGGGGTCGGGGGATGGCTTTGTCTCGCAGTTTGTCAATCTGGCAAAGCAACATGAGTTTCCCCTCGCAATTCCGTAGGATCGGCTCCATTCTGGTCCCGTTCAACTTGCCTGTCCGGCGCACCGCCGCCCCTGTCACGCCAGCTGAGCCGCTGTCTCCGCGAACGGCACGGCGCAAGGGCTTCAGCGAACACCACGCCTTAAGCCTGTACTCCAGCCAGGTGTGCTTGAACAACCGCCTGGAAGAGGCGCTCTTTGCCTGGGCAGAGACGGAGCCGCTCGTTGTCGATGTCCAGGTCGTGAACCTGGTCATCAGCTACAAGATCGAAGGCAAGACCAGAACCACCAAGCTCCCTCTGAAGGTTGCATTGCGGTCGGGATCCGTCGTGTACTGGGACTGCGTCTCTGCAGAGGGCGGCAATTCGCGGGGGGTAAATGCTAAGCAGGAGTTCGCGGAAGCTGCAGGAGCAGGCTACCGCTTGATGCCGTGGAAGTTCTTCGCAGAGCGGCGCCATGAACTGCGCGGCCGCTTGGGCTTGCAAAACGTTCTTCACTCAGGCCAGGTCATCGATACAACAGGCATCGAATCGCAAGCGATGCTGCGACTTGTTGATGGGCCTCGCACCATCTCCGAGTTGGCAGCCGTTGTCGGCGCCAGTGATTTGGCAATGCAGGTCGCGGCGGCCCGCCTCTGGCGTGCCGGCAGGGTACAGCTTCCCATCGCAGAGTCGCCTCTGAACATGCGGTGGTTGGTCAGCCTGGGGGTGACCCATGAAGACCAACTGTGAACGGGCCGGGCGTTTCCGCGGAGCCATTCTTCCCAGGCGTAGCCGTTCAGAAATTCTTGCCGACGCAGGGGACATCGATAAGCTCCCATTTCCCGCCATTGACACGATCGACTTCGCGCATCGCGCCACTTACGCGGCCAGGTGTGCGGCCGTCAGACTCTGGTGGGCGCTGGCGCCTGAGCGGGAGATCAAAAACGTCACCGGCCTCTCGGCGCTGGCGGCCAGACGCCTCGTTGAGCGCGCAATCCTGCGCGATCCGATCACCGGGCGGATGCTTGGCTTGCACGTCTGTGTGCCGGGATTCAAAAACCCGCGCAGGAAGAAACCAGTGCGCCGGCTTCCTTTCGATCCGATCGAGGCCGCCGAGGGGCGCGGACGTTCAGGAGTCTTGGCCGACTGCTTCGCCAAGTACCCCGACATTCACCGCGAAATGGTCCGATTCTCTCGTACGCGATGCATCGGGAACGCGCCGCCCGTCGCCATGATCAATCGCCGAGCCCTTGTGCAAGCCTTTCATTCGTTATGCCGCGCGCATGGGCTGGATGACCGCAGTGAGTGGCCATACGACACCTCTCGCAAAGGCGAGAACGCAATCTGGGAGTGGTACAGCGCGCGCAAATGGGACCAGCACGTCGCCACCGTCAGAAATGAGCTGGGAGACGAAGCTGGCAAGTTGGCTCAGCGTGACCAGAATGCGGATCGACGCGGATTCTCACGCAGGGAAGGTACCGCGCTTGACAGGTTGGAGCTGGATGAGCACAGAGCACATAGCAGCTTTGAGCTGTCCGTACCCGCGCCGGGAAATCGCTTCATCTCCATCGGCTGTCGACGGCCTTGGGCGCTAGCTGCCGTCGATCACGAAAGCCGGGTTTGCATGTCGAGTGCGCTCAGTGTCCGAACTAGATACGACACCAATGACGTAAAGCGGCTGCTGGTACGTGCGCTTCAACCGCAGCCGCGATACAACTTAACGATCGAAAATAAGAATTTTTGCTACTCGAAGGATGCGGCATATCCAGCCGAGGTTCCAGGAATTGGCCCACGGCTATGGCGTGAACTAGCGTTGGACGCGGATGCAAGTCATCTTTCCGCCGAATCGTTGGACGTTGCCCGCCAGGTGCTTCATTGCAATGTCGTCAGCGAGCGCGTTGGAGAACCAACCGCCCGTTCATGCATAGAAGGCTACTTTGCGCACCTCGCCGCGTTCATCGAGCTGCTGCCCGCATCCACTGGTACTGGGCCACAGTCACCGTCCCGCAGGCAGCCAGAGAACGCAGCCGTCCGGTATCACCTGGCCCTGCCGCTGGCAGAGGAGTTGCTCGATGTCTATTGCAGAAACTGGAATGCGCGTCCCAACGCAGCTTGTGGCGGTGTAAGTCCGCTGACGCTTCTGCAGGATCGCTTGGTGACGCAGAAGGCTTTCGACAAGCCGTTCGACGAGAACACCAAGGTCAACCTCTGGAAGCTGCTGCCGCGCTATACAGCGACCCTCACTCGGCAGCGCGGGAGCAGCGGACCGTGGCGCATCAATTTCTCCGGCAAGTACGGGTCACGTGAACTGGCAGACCATCCCGAGTTGCGATACCTGCGGGACAGGCGGATCCATCTCTACGTCCAAGAGGACGCTAGGTACGCACACGCGGTTCCACTTGAGCGTCCCGACTTGGTCTTCCCGGTCATGCTGCTCGCCGAGTTCAATTCGATGCCGCACACGCTGGAATTCCGCAAGGCATGCAGGGCGGCTCGTAAGAACGAAGGAATTGCTGGGAGGGCCGACGATCCTCAACTCATCATGGGCGTTCTGCAAGGTCTTGGGGAGGCCGCGAAGACGCAAGATGCCGCCGAGGCAGTCCTTGCTGGCGTAGTCAGTTTTATGAATCGCCATGGACTCGGCAACGAGCAATACATCAACCTGGCTCCTGAAGTTCGTGACCATCTCGCGGAGTACGCCGCACGAACAGAGGTCGAGCCAGACGATTCAAGCGCTGAGAGCCCGTTCGGCGCATCGAAAAAACTGCGAGCCGGTGCCACCTCGCCGAACATCTTCGGAAACCTCTGAGGGGACTGCGATGAGCCGGCACCCAGTCGCAGGAAACACCACCAGCTTCATCACTAAGCCAATGCAGGAGTGCATTGAGGTATTCAAGGATCGGATTTCAAACGGAGATCGGGGCATGACGATCCATGGACCGCCGAAGCAAGGAATCAGCACGTGCTGTCGACACATATGCAAAAACATGAGGGACGCGAAGACGGCGGTCGTCCTCTACGCACAGGTGGTCCGGCCTGATGACGTGCGTGCTCGTCAACAAGCTGATGCGCTCTGGGGGCAACTGATGCCGGCAAATGCGTTGACATCCGGTTTTGTCCAGAAGCGCCGCAATGTACTGATCACGCAGATCGCTGTGGAGGCCGATCTTCTGGGAACAAGTCTCGTCGTTTTGATTCTTGATCGCGCAGAGAACCTCAGCATTCCTCAATTTGATGGGCTCAAGAATCTGCTCGAAGAGTTGAAGGCTGAAAGAGGACTCTCCTGCTTCTGCGTGCTTGCAGGTCAAAGCGAGCTACTCGCCATGCCTCGTCGCTTGCAGCGCGCGTTAAGGCATACCTTGGTGGCGGAGTTTCTTGTCGGCCTGCATCGTTTTCGAGGGGTGGTGCCGAGGGAACTGCGTGACGTACTGACGCACTATGACAACACGAGATTCCCTGAGCCTCGCGGCCGGACTTACACCCAAGAGTACTGCCCTGAACTTTGGTCGCGCGGCATGAGGTTTGCGGATTTTGCCGCGCCGATGCAGGAGCGTTTCAGCAAGATTCTGAAGGCGTCGGCGCGAGGCGTTGACGAAATTGGGATGGAGTACGTGACGGCGGCGGCCCGACGCTTTCTCTTCTCCGCTGAGGCCATCGCCGCTGAGCACGGAAGACCGCAGCTGAATGCCTTCGCGGCCCACTGCGTTGACTCTTGCGGCCTCAGCGATTCGCTCGTGGTGCTGGGCAATCCAGAGACGGATGCTCTGGCGCCGACTGCTCAACGCAGAGGGACGCAATGAGCCTTCCAGGTTGGAATCCCGCTTGGTACAGGCAAGGCGAATCGGTACTGTCGGTCGGTCTGAAGCTCGGCTACGGAAATGGAGCTGCTATTGGCGACGTGCTCAGGGGGCTAGTGAACGCGACCCCCACAGTCAGGCTCCCGATGATGTTTCCATCGAGCACTGTCGCTTTCCGTGCCTGCACGCGGCTGGACCTTCCTCCCGGCGTCGCGACGAGTCTCTTCGTTGGCAGTGGCGTCGACCCACCCAAGTTCGATAGCCGCAACCAAGTCTGTTGCGCATTTCGTTGGTGCCGCGCTTGTTTGGCGCAGCGGTATCACTCGTGGAAATTCCAAGACTGGCGGAGAACTTCTTGCATGTGGCATGCAGAGGCGCTCCTTGATCGCTGCCCGAGGTGCCGCCGAATCATCGATCCTCTGCAAATGCACGGGTGGACCTGTCCTGACTGCGGACTTCCTTTTGCACGCCCTCTAGGGGGCGAGTGGAAGCATGCCCTTCGTCAGCAAGCCGACGCGGAAATCTTTGGCGGCGATTCGGTAGACCTGCATCCTGAGCTGACGCTGGCCTTGTCGGGGAACGCCATGGTTGTCGAGATCCGCGGCGATCATCACGAAAATGGATCCGACCTGGACCTTGAAAGCTGGGTCGACTCCGTTTGGCTTCGATGGCACGCTTGGGAGCAGTGCAGCGCAATAGTGGACAGCATGTTCGGCGACCACCGTGACTGTGTCGCGGTGGAATGGCATGCGGGACAGATCGACTACGGAATCACCTCGTATGTCTGTCCGCTAGGTGCGGCGATGGCGCAAACGCTGGCATGGCTCGGTGGTCAGCATGAACGCAGCGGCGGGTGGCCGACGTCGAAGGCTTACGGCGATACGGGTTTTGCAACCTTCGTCCAGCAGGTTCGACGATCGCCACGCTGGCTAATTCCCGTTCTCGCCCGAGAAGTGACGAAGGAATGGCTCAGCGATGCGATTCGGAAATTCTCAGCGTCGTCTTCCGGTCCGTTGAGCAAATGTGCATGGCGACCTCCCGAGCGGCTTGAACTGAACTGGAATATTCATGGAAGCACAGCGCGGATCAACGTCTGCAACAACGTGGTCAAGATTTCGGAGGACGTTGTGGCGGCAGGGCTACTCTGCGATGAGGCAGTGAGGCAGCGCAAGGCATTGGGCTTCGGTCGCTCTGAGTTCGGTGTAGTCGCTTCCGAACGGGGCGCCGTGTTGAATGGCGGCGTGCCGGGAGGCTCTTAGCGCACCGACCACCTGATGCGTTGCGGATTCCGGTCGTATAGCCCGCCGGTGCCGGGCAGCATTGACCTCTCAGCGCAGCATGCGTATTTGGGTTGATCGCGCGCAGCGTCCGTAAAACGCTGTAGCCGGTCACTCGAAGCCTGCGGCCGGTTGGCTGATCACGACCTGGAAGAGACTTTCGCGCTCCTGACATCAGTGCTCCGAGAGCGGCAGGTTGACCTATACCCAGGACCGCGTTGGAGGAACCGCTGTGGAGGGCACAACTGCATGCAGTTTTTGGCGCGATTGAAATGATGAGAACCGTTCGAGCTCACTACTTTGGGCGCCCATCGTACTGACCACAGGCAGATTACTGCAGCTGGCGGCGAATGCCACGGTCGACGCAGACAAGTCTGTACCAGCCGGAGCTGCAACATGCAGCGGAATCATGCTCACACAGAAGCCGGCGCCTGCAGCGAACTACCTATATCACTAGGAACGAGCTCGCAGCCCTCCTCGATTGCGGCATCTCGGCGCATACATCTCCCCGCAGCACTTCTTCAGTGCTGCCACAAAAGTGGCCGTCTGGAAACGCGCCGACGCACGGCACAAGGTGCTAGGCCCCAAGGTCGGAGCCACAACGAGGCTGCGCCGTTCCGCTGCATGATCATCAAGAATTCCAACCCCTCTGTAGGGCCAACTCTTTCAATGTCTCATGCCACCGGAGGAGGGCGATGGCGATGTTCGAGATCGTCTGCGGGTAGGCATCTATTCCTTCGGAATCCGACAGCAGGAGCTGTGTTTGTCTCTCGGATCTCCACTTGGACAGTGCCTTCGCGAGCTCCAGAAAGCGGCCCGACCTCACCGTCTCAAACATGATGTCGCCCGCAGCAACGGACCGCGACGACAGGAACTCCAGTCCGCCCAGGTACTCCCGCAGGCCAGGTTCGCCCCCGGACAATGCCGTCGCTAGCGCATGCTCGAACACCAGGTTCCAGTCGCCGTGATCGAACACCATCAGATAGCGGATGCAAGGGATGAACTCTCCGCTCTCGCGCACGGCCGTGGACAGCATGCGGCTGCGTTTTTGCCAGATCCTGTCACGCTCGTCCAGGTCGTCGGGCGGACGCGTTCCAAGCACGTCCTTAAGCACCGTGGCCAACTGCGGGTCGCGCAATCGGTGACTCCGCACTCTCGGCAGGAACCTGGACAGCTGCACCCACTTCGCGACAAGTTCGCGCTCTGCCCGCGGGCTGGCCAGGATCGCCCAGCGGAGGATATGTCGTGAAGCGTTCCAGCGCCGGTCAGAGACCTGGGCGATGTCCCCGCCCTGCATCTCGCGGAGTCCCTTCAGCGTCATGCGGACGTTCTTCTGCAGGCGGCCGATCAGCAGAAACGACGTGGCTTCCGTGCACACGACAGCATCCCAGCTATGCAGATACTCGATCGCCTCAGAGATCTCCGCCGCCGAGTCCCCCGACTTCGCGGCGATGTGGATCGCAAGCCGGAGCAGATCGGCACGCGCATTGCGGCTGGCGCCGCGGGACTCTGGCAGCTCGTGCAGCGCGCGCGAGATCAGCGCACGGCAGTCCTTCCATCGCCCCGCCCGGAAGAGCAGCCGGGCGGCGACAGCGACCAGCACCGGCGCCTTCGCCCCGTGCTCGAAGGCCGGCCCGAGCGCCGCGCGAATGGTTTCCACCGCCTGCATCGGCTGATCGCTGAGCAGGAACTGATTGCTGAACCCCGTCGCCCACTCCAGCGCCATGCTGTGCGGCAGGCGCCGCACGTCATCCGGCGACAGACCCTCGCGGTTACGCGTCTTGAGGAACAGCTCGGCATCGGACCCCGCGGCGAATTCCTCCGGGTCGATTCGCGCGTCCGTGACCCGTCCCACGGTCCAGAGCCTGTCTAGGGCCTCGAACGACTCGCCTCGCCAGAGGCCGTGATAGACCGCTTCGGCTGCCGCCGCCGGGTCGCCTTTCGCGGCCTTTTCGCTGAAGTGGTCGAACGCGAGGTCATGGAGAAGATCGAACTGCGGCCGGTCGCGAAGCCTGATCAGCGGCAGCATCTCGTTGCGCACGTCCTGCCGGTGCCTCAGGGCCGCGAGGTCGCGTTCCACCAGGGAGACCTCGCTGGAGAAAGCGTTGAAGATATCCTGGGCCTGCTCCTCGTCGATGGCCGACGGATCGAAGCCGGGAATGGCCGGGTCTGGTGCGGGCGTGCCCGGTCCCATGACGCGGACGATGACCTCCGGCGTGATGCGGCGGACCACCAGCCCCGGGTCGGCCAGTGCGCGGACACGATCATCCCGCACATGGTTGAGGATCCGGCGGATCAGGATGCCGTTGATCATGCATGTTGCCGCGTCCCCAGTTTCGCCGGATGCCAGCTCCGACAGAATCGACCGCGCGATCTCATCGCCGCTTTCGGGGCAATCCGGGCTCAGCAGGCTGGAGGCCATGCGGATGCGCAAGGGGTGCACGCGCAGCTTCTCCAGCGTGAGACCTTTGCGCCGCGTAGCCAGCTTTTCGGCCAGCTCGAGGGCGACCTTCGGACTCATCGACTTGGACGCCCGCTCGGCCAGGCGGCCGAGCAAGGTGGCCGCGCCATGGACGTCGATTCCCTTCAGCTCTTCCTGGTCCACCTCGCTCTCGAAGTCGTCGAGGCGGCGACGTCCGGAGATCACCAGACGCAACCTGCGCCAGTCGGCGGTCAGGAAGGGCCGCAGGAAACGCTCAATGTGGGCCACCTGGTTGGCGTCGTACTGCACGATCTCGAAGGTGTCGAGCACGATCAGCACGGGCCGTTGCCATTCGAACGCGCGTTCCAGACGGTCCAGCAGCGTGTCGACCTGCTGGCGGAACGCCTCGACGAACTCTCGCAGCAGCGGTCCCGACTCGGGCCCCTGGGCGATGCTTTCCGACTGCAGCGCCAAGGCCCGGTTGCGCAGCTCGCTCAGCCCCGCTTCCAGTTCTTCGAACTGCGCTGAGACCTGCTGGCAGATCTCGGCGAACATCCCGAAGTGATCCTTCGGGCTGATGCTCGGCCGATCGAAGTCGAGGTACGCGATCGGATACTTCCGGTCCGCGGCATTCATGTGCTCGAGCATGAAACGCGAGAGCAGCGTCGTCTTGCCAACGCCTCCCGTCCCCCAGAGCACCAGCGGTTTGCGTCCTGTCAGCGCCCGCTTGAGGTGCGCGAAGCCGCGGGACACGGTATCGACCAGCGACTTCGCCGAGATTACGCCGACGAAGGCCCGCAGCCGCTCGAGCTCGTCGCCGCGCCCCACCACGTCGCGCTCGTAGTCCTTGCCGCAGACGCGCTCGAACTGCTCGACCATCCGGCGCTTGCGGATCAAGCCATCCAACTGGTTCAAGGGCAGCGGCGGCGTCACAGTGTCCACCCCGCTCAGCACCGATGTGGCGACCCGCAACGCCTCCAGGCGCGGGAGCGCCATCGATGCATCGACCAGCGTCTGTCCGGAGATCGTCAGGCGCAAGGCTTCGCTGACCGGGTCCGCAAAGAGCGTGGCGGTGCGCGCCACCGCCGCCGCGAGCTCGCTCGACCCCGAGGCCAGGCGCAGCACCTCGGTGCGCGCGTCGCGCCGCAGCTCCCATTCGGTGCCGGAGGCCGTGATCGACGGCTCGGAGAACTGCAGGACGGTCTTTTCCGCGTCGGGGCGGCCGATGCCGATCGTCAGGCCCTTGGCCAGTTGCGAGGGCATGAAGGTCGAGACCACGGCGGCGTCGAGCAGCAGCGGCCAGACCGGGCTGTCGTCCAGGCTGTTCTTCGTCTCCGGCACCAGGGGGGGCGAACCTGCCCCCTGCATGGCGCGCATGGCCCATGCGGGCAGCGACGACAGGTCTTCCTCTTCGCTCGGTGGGATGCTCATGGCGTGTGCGCGTTTTCGAGGAAATCGACGACCTTCGCGGCCAAGGCCTTGCGGGCCAACTGCGGTGCGGCCGCGCGGCTGTTGTCCTTGAGCGTGGTGACGGCGATGGTTCGCAGGAAGCCCTCGGGCAGCGCCGCTTCCAGCTGATCGATCGATTGCCAGGCGTTCTGCATGCATTCCCTGAAACCATCGGGCAGGTCGACGTCGCCGCGCAGGTCTTCTTTCAGATGGTCGGTCCCGGCGGCGGGCAAGGGCGCCGTGCTCAGGAACAGCCAGCGCAATTGGGGAATGTCGACGACCTGGCCGGCATCGCGCACGCCGACCAGCGCGGTGACCAGCTCGCGCAGGCCGTCCGTCCAGAAGACAGTGTCGTTCGGGGGGACCGCCACGTCGATGACTACCCAGGCCGGGAAGCTGCCGGGCTGAGTCTTCGCATGCCGCGCCAGCTGTCTGGCCACCCAGGCCGGCAGGTCGAGTCCTAGCCAACGCTCGCGGGTCTCCGTCGCTGTCTGCAGCGGCCGTGGATCCTTCGGATCGGAAGCCACGCCGAGCTGTTCCACTAAGGCCCGAGCAAAGTCCGCCGGTTCCAGCTTCTGCATGTTGCCGGGGCCGAAGCGCACGACCTGAGCCTGATTGCCCAGCATACGTTGCAACAACGCGATCGTGAAACGCACGAAGGTGCCGTACTCGCCGATGACCGACATCACCCGCTTCCCGTCCCCGGTCATCATCTCCTCGACGGATTCGCGGAATACACGTCTGCCGATGATGGGGCGCGGCTCGCGGGTGTTGTCGTTCAACGACCAGACCGTGGTCGCATGCTTGTCGGGATCCGGAGGGTCCTGCCAAGCTGCGCAACCCCGAAGATCGGCTGCGATGGTGTCGATCCGGACGCCCTGGTTCACGCGGTCTTCCAGCCTGGGCGCGGGCGGTCCGGGCGGCGAATCGACAGCGGCGTTGTGCAGAGCCAGGAGCTCGCCGTTCGCATCCACGGCCGCACCGCCGGACGATCCCTGCACTGTGCTGACGCGATACCAGGCACGCGTCGAGGTCGCGTCCAACTGCTCGAGGTATCCGACGTCCAGTTGCTGGGCCATGCCGCCCGGATGCTGGAAAACGACGACGCGCTTCTTGCTCACGTAGTCGCATTCTTCTTTGGGTAGCGGCAGCCAACCGCGGATCCATCCCCCGCCGACACGGCTCGGCCGGTTGCCGATGTCGCGCTCCAGACGAACGACCACATAGTCGTGCTGCAAGCCGACGGCTTCTGCGGCAACAGTGCCTTCTCCCGGGCGCGTCCGCCGCGCATGGACAAGCCATCTCTCGGCGGCCCGCACGATCACGACCCTGCCTGAACGACCCGCCGCGGTGCTGCTCAGCTGCGGGGGCGGTTCGTTTTGGTAGTCGAAAACGAACTGGAGCTGGCTTCCGGACACGTCCTGGATGAAGTTGTCTGCACCGCCATTCGGGTGCAGGCATCCCGGGAGGACGTGGTAATTCGTCAGGACCAAGTCCGGGCCGATCAGAAACCCCGTCCCCTTGAGTTCCTCCTTCACGGCTACGGCGCAGACCACGCTGCTGACGCGCGGCAGCATCCGCTGGAATCTCGCCGAATTGAAGAAGGGTTCGTAGTCCGTCAGCAGGGACTGCAGTTGCGGGGAGTCCAGCCTGCGTCCTTCCAGGATCTCTCGCAGCCCGACGACCAGATAAGGGTTCTGCTTGGCTTCACGTTTGAGCAGAGCCAGCGCCTCTTCCAGCTTATCGGCGTCGACCAGCCGGGCCACCAGCTTGCTCGACAGGGCCGCCATGTCGCCGACGCTGTCGCCTTCCACCCGCAGCAGGTCGATGCCCAGCGACGCGCTAGCGAGCCACGACAGGCTGCCGGGCGACAGCGTGCGCACGAAGAGCTGCACCAGGTCTTCGACTTGGGAGGGACTAGGCTTGGCCATGCTGCTCGACGATGCCTTTCTTGAGGATGTTTCCCATGGCATGGGTGACCAGTCGCGACACGGCCACCGCCGCGTTCGCATCCCCGATGATGCCCTCCGGATCGGAAGACCGTCCCCCTCGGTGCGTGCCCAGCACCTGGTGGGTGTAGAGGTCGAAGATCGGCGACCCGGAGTTGCCGCGCAAGGTCGAACAGTCGTGTTCGAAGTTCGTCGCGCCCTCGCGCAAGGCCGTGGTCCGGCCGGGCGAGCAGCGCTTGCGGCCGTCGGCGTCTCCGAAGACGAACAGCACCTCGCTGCCCGCCAGGCGCTGCAGCGGATGACCGACCGCGTACACCGGCTGCCCTTCGAAGGTCGGTGTCGGACCGCCCGAGTAGGCGCCCAGCAAGGACTCGTCGTCGGACACCACCAGCGCATTCGGCAACATCGCGCCGTTCGGCGCCAGCCTCAGCACCGCCAGATCGATCGCGGGCTCTGGCGCACAGGCCAGCAGCGCATTCGCGGCAAAACGCAGCGGCGTTGCGGGCCCGTCGGTGGCACCGAAGTCGGCGACGCAGGTCCAGCGCGGGTCGAGGGACCAGGCCGCCACCGGCAACCCGGCGTCGGCGACCAGCAGTTCTGCCACGTGCCGGTTCGTCACGATCAGGTCGGCGCCCAGACGCCATCCGGTGCCGATGTGCGTCTCCTTGCCGTTGGCGAAGACGCGGTACAGCTTCGCCACCGACGCGGCCGCCTTGTCGACCTGCTTGCGATGCGTGCCGAGCCAGGCGGTCCAGAGCTCGTTGCCCCTGCTGGCGTTGTCCGGCGACTGCACCTTGCCGAGCGGCATGCGCAGGGCTGGACGGCCGATCACCTGGACGATGACCTCGAGCGCATCATGCACGAACTCCCGTACCGCGGCGTCGCCCTGCGGCGCCGAGCCGTCGAGGCCACGGTCCGCGGCGTCGAGGACGGTCTGGGCCGCGGCCTCTAAGCTGGTCGGGTTGGCCGGATGCAGGCGCGCCAGATGGCGGACCACCCCTTGCTTCAGCTGGGCCCGGTCGATCTGTTCGCTCCCGTCGATCGACTGCAAGGCTCCGCCCGCCGACAGCAGTCGCCGCGTGGTCGCCAGGAGCGCGTCGTAGCCGTCCATGCCCGCCCTAGCGTTCGAGGTACTCGGCCAGGCTCATGCGCACGAAGCCCGGCGGCGGCGCATCCCCTTTGGCCAGCCGCGGCGCCGCTTCCGGTTGCAGGGCTTCGAACTTCACCGCGTTTGCCCGCATCCAGTCGGCCTCGAACACCTCCAGGAAATAGGCGGCGACCTCGCGGTCGTCGAAGATGAGGCTGGCATCGCGGTTGAGCGTGACGCCGTCAGAGCTCCAGTTGTGGCTGCCGATCAGCACGCGATGGCCGTCGACCACGATGCCCTTGGTGTGGGTATTGGCCAGGCGCTTCACGCAACGCTCGACATCGAGGCCGTTGCGCTTGAGCGCCCGCATGTCGTCGAGGAAACCGTCGCCGCCGCTGCGCAGGATGAGGCGGCAGTCTTCCAGGACCCGGGACTTGCGCGTGATCGCGTCGACCAGGACCTTCAGGTTGCCCGAGGTCACCCCGGCGAAGCTGATGTACTGGTTCTGGAAGAGGAGCTGTTCCTCGGCCGATTCGATCAGGGCCAGCACCGCCTCGGTGAAGACCTTGCCTTGGCGGTCCGGCGTCAGCAGGGGCTTCACCCGCACCCGCCGTGGTCCGATGTCTAGCGGCTCGAAGACGCGCTCGGCCACGGCCTCCAGCACCACAGCCTCTTCGAGGACGGCCGGGACGTCGACCATGACTGGGTCCTCGACGGCTTCAAGCAACCCGCCGAGTTCGTCCCGGCAGACCCGCAGATCCTCCAGGATGTGGTTGCGGAACAGGTCGGCCAGCTTCCGGTTGCTCAGGCTGACGTGCCATTCCCGGTTGCCGGCGCGCGAGGTCGCGCGCGGATCGTCCAGGTCCGCGTCGTCGATCAGCGGCTGGCTGGCACGTTTCCAGTTGCCGCTGGAGAGCCAGACATCCTGCTCGTCGCGCACGCTGACCTTGATGTGGTACGAGTTAGCGACCAATCCACGGCGGCCGATCGGGACGTAGATGTTCTCGAAGTTGTCCGGATGGCGGCGTTCCCAGTCCGCGAAGGTCTTCCTGCGATCGAAGTCACCCTCGGCGATCTTGCCGCTGGCGGGGTTGCGTGTCTGCCGCGCGGCCACCAGCTTCAGATCGATGCCCTCATCGAGCTTCCCGCTCACCGCGCCGGCAATGTGCGCGGCATGGAATTCGTAGATCGACGACACGAGCCGTTCGCGTGTCCCGGCCAGGAAGGCCGCCAACTGCGTCCAGCTGCGTTCCGGCCCGACGTGCAGGGTTAGCGTCATCTCCTCGTTCAGCCACTTGAAGCGGAACGCTTCGCCGCGCCGGTCAGCGTCGTTGTACGCGATCGACGAAGCGGTAGCTTCGGCCGCCATCGTTCCCTGCACTCTACCCAGTTGGTCCAGCACGGAAGCCGGTTCGACTACGACCTCGAATCCCTGGAAGCTTCGCGGCGCCACGGCCTCGATCGCGTGGATGCGCGCTGGATGTGCTGAGACGACCAGACCGGACGCCGCCAGACGTCCATCGGCGATGAGGGCTCCTGCACGCACCGCATGAACCCCGGACACTTCGTCGAGCATGCGCGCCAGCGATCGGGCCGCCTGATCGGCGTCGGACAATGGGGGGGCGCCAGGCGCGCCGGCCGTCAGGATCGCGTTTCGGACCTCTAGGAAATCGACCGGGCCGACGCAGACGTCGATCTGCAAGGGAATGCTCAGCGACAGCTTGCGCACGCCGGAGCTGGCGGGGAGGTTCCCACCAGGTGACGGCAACAGCGCCTCCGAGACGGGCATTGGAGGGGGGGACTCAGCGGCGGGGGCGTGGACCCGGAAGGCCGGGCCTCGCGCCAGGGTGCCCGGTCCAGGTAACGCCGGATCTCCGACGCGGGGACGGCGTAGTTCTCTACCCGGTACAGGCCCGCAAAATGCAACGCGACCGCATGGCCGCTTCCCATGTCCATGACCACTGCCCCGGAGTTGCCGCCCAGCGTCGAGCAATCGTGGGTGGCCCAGCCGCGGCTCGTCGGCCCCATCAGGCCCGGCGCGATGCGCTTGATGTCGTAGGTACCGCCGAAGACACGGTCCATCCAGGACTGATCCGGAATGACGTAGTCCGGTGCGCGTGCGGGATAACCGATCACAACGACGGAATCACCGTCCTGGGCGTCGTGGTCCGCCAGGATCAGGTGTCTGCCTCCGGTCCGTCCGTTTGTCTCCCCCACTTCGAGGAAGGCGATGTCCGCCTTCTGCTCGTTGGGTTCAATCCACAGGACGCGCTTGATCGCCGCGACCGCGGTGTCGGGAACGGCATGCTCGTGCCGGTAATCGACCGTGGCGACGAGCCTGTCGCCGAAGCGCCCGGGCTTGAAGACGAAACCCTCCGAACCGGCTTTGGCCATCAGTTCCGCTACGTGACGGTTGGTCACCAAGATCCCGGGGGCCACCTGCCACCCGGTGCCGAGGAAAGGCAGGTTGCCCGCATAGTTGGCAACATCGATGCGGCCGATGTTGGGCAACCAGGGTTCAATGGTCGGCGCGGCCGCCCGCAGTTCCTCGAGGATGCTACGGGCCTCGACATCCGCTTGCGTGCCGCTGAACTGGATGGCGTTGTGCTGGACCATCAGTGCCGGGCGGCCTTCGCGGACCAGGGTCTCCAGAACGAAGTCGTCAAAGACCTCGTCGCCGCCCGTGCTCTCCAGTGTGATGCCGTCCTCGGCAGCCGGGGCCGAAGAAGCATGGCGTTCCCGAACCAAGCGCCTCCCTTTGGCCATCAGCTGCGCATGTAGCTTGGGATCGCGCTGTGCCAGCTTGTTCAACCACTGTGCATGGCGGTTGACACGTTGTTCAGCATCGTCATCAGTCATGGAGGCCTCGCAAACTGTGATTAACGAGTTGGACTTGCCTGCGAGATCCCATCTGTCCACCACTCAGATGGTGAACTTGAGGTCGATGATCGCGCCTTCCCCTATTACTTCGGGCCCCCACGTGTCATCGACTTCCCCCGTCCCGTCCGCGCGCTTCGCACTCACCTTGACGGTCACCTTGTCGCCAGTCTTCATGGCATAGCCGCCCCAGGCAGGAAATCGTCCACGGTCACGTAGGAAGTAGCGCAACCCGGCGCGGGTCGAATCGTCCAAGCTGGCGACGACAGGCACTCCCGTGCCCGAGTCCACGCCAATGCAAACTACGACAGGCCCCTTGATTGACTCCGTGCGAACGATACTGACCGAGATCCAGCCTTTGCCCGCTGGCGGCGTCGGCGTAGTGTTCTCAGGTGTGCGCAACTGGCGGAAACCAAGTGACACCATGAGGTGGTTGACCGCTGCGCTGCCACCTGCGAGCACCATCGCTGTCAGAATCGCACCGGTCCAGTCGAGCGCGGGAACCTGCGGCGAGATTAGCTTCGCCAGGCCCGTCACGATGTCAAGCTTGAACTGAAATACCAGGAACATCGACGCAGCTAACGAGACCAGCGGCCGCACAGCCCGGGCATTGAAGGTCTCGACGAACGGACGCCAGTTGAAGAGGATGGCCAGCGCAGACTCGAGTACGGTCGCCACGACGAGCAAGAGGAACAGGGCTTTGAAGGCCTCGGGATACACGTCGTCGCTGAATCCAGTCGTGTTGTTGCGCCCTTTGGGGATGACCTCGATGGTCAACTTCTTTTCGTCGGCGCCGGCCGCACAGGTCAGCTTGTCGCTGACTGCGGTCGCAGCTTCGGCGGCCTTATAGAACACCTGGACTGGCGTTCCCTTGGAGGAGTCTCCCGCTGTTCGCAATGTCCCGTACTTGGGCACTTCCTTGATTTGTGCGTTCACCCCAACGCAGATTTCCTTCTCCTCGCCAGCGGTCATCGAGATCGGGGTGTCTGCTGCACTTCGATCGTCAGCGCCCGCCGCAACGAGCGGCAGGCCCAGGAAGAAAACCAACAGCGCATCGGACGTCCGCAACGTATTCATGGCTCTCCCCCTCTAGACCAGCTTCCTCCGCGCCTTGCGTGCGGACCTCGTTGTCGCTTTCGCGCCGCGGGTCATTTGATAAGCAGGTCAGCAAGGCCTTCCTTCTTAACCTTCTGCAAGGCATCGACGTACTCTTGCTTGCGAGCAAAGACTTTGTCGGCAAGCGGTATGTTGACCACAACGCTCCAACGCCCACCGCCGCGCGCCTTGGTCAGCGCGAACGAGTAATCACCCAAATGGACCATGGGACCGAAACCCCAGGCCTTCTCGTTGTTCGTGGAGGTGTAGGTCGCGGCGAGCGAGTAGCCCATGCGCGATTCCATTTCTGCGCTGGGACTGCCATTGACCGCCTTCCAATTCCAGCTGTAGCGCCCAAGGATCTCCACGAGCAACGCAGGCTTGAGCTCAGATGACTTCGTCGCCGAATTTGAGAAGCGCAACGCGGCGTCTGGATGAAGCAGAATCCATTGGCTCTGCGGTACCTTGCAGAAACCCATCTTCATGCCGGTTCCGGCATCCACCGGGCAAAGGTCCTTGCCCATCGCTAGGCCGTTGACCCAGACCTCCCAGATGTACTGGTGGTGCGCCTTGGTTCGATAGGCTTCCCACTGCGCAAGAGCCAGCTTGGCATCGGCATATTGATCGGCCAAAGATGGGGACTGCAGGTATCCGGCCAGGCGCGCCATGAGATTCGCCAAACGTACCAGATCCAGTTGACTCTGGAAGGCGTCACAGGGTGCATTGTTCGTGCAACCGATGGACTTCAGGAAATCTACGTCGCGCCCTGCAACCTTAACCGGCATCATGCCGGCGGACACCTTCCGCCACTTTGCAGGAACCGCTTCGCTGCCTGTCGCTAGCCACCCAACCTTGGACTGCACCGAGCCCAACGTTCCCAGTTGGGCCCGGACATTACGGAACTCTTGCAGCATGGCCCTCCAATCTTCCTGCAACGGCCCCGATTCGCTGGCCCGCGCCTCTGCCTCGCCAGTCAACGCGTCAACGGCAGCGATCAGCCGCTCTGTCTGTCCGAGGTTGATCGGTTGATTCGTCAGTTCGTCAAATCGGGCGACAACGGGTGCCTTGTCCTCCTTCCGGTCACCCAGGCAATCCGGCAACTTGAGCCGGGCCAGCGCGGCGTCGTAGTTCGCCACGGCCGTTGTGGCGTCTGGAAATGGGCACTGGCCCGCTGCGAAGGCGCTTCCGCCGATGAAGAAGAAACTTGCGAGCGTGGCCAGCGCAGGTGCGCGCCCGAACCGAATCCTCATGGCGTCTCTCCATCGCGCAAGGCACTTCCGACCGCCAACTTGCGCACTGCAGCCAACATGGCGATCTCGTCGCCGAAAGCCTGCGTGGCCACCTTGACGGCCAGTGCTGTCAGATCGATCTTGGCCTTGGCAAGCTTCTGAGCTGAGAGGGTCTTGGCTCGCCATTTCTCGATGGCATCATCCATCTCGGCCTTGCTAACGCCCTTGTCGAAGCCCGTCAATATGCGAAGGATGGGAACATGCACGATCGGATGACTCAAATAGTGTTCGAACGCGTGCACGTTGATGTCCTGCACATCGCCGGCGGGTATGAGGTCATCCCGGTAAACAGTCGAGCGTGGGGCGCTTGGAGCAAACCAGTCGTCTGGAGGATTGAACCTGTCGACTGCAGGCACCGGATCCAGCGCGTGGCGGAAGTTGCAAAAGCGAAAGCACAGTCCGCTGTTGTCGATGAGGTCGGGCGAGAGGACAGTCGGATAGGCAGTGCCCTCGCCACGGTTCCACAGCAGTTTGGCAGTGTTGGCTACCATGAAGACGTTGTCTGGCCGGAACGCTGGCGTCAGGAGGCCGCCGTCGACGACCTGGGTGAGCATCTGGTGGAAGGTTTCGTAGACCACTGATGTGCCCAGCGAGTGGGCAATGATCGAATAGCGTGGCGTGTCGTTGACTGGGAAGGCTTTGATGTGACCCAGGATCTGCGCCTGCACGCTGCGGCTCACCGTCTGCGCGATGGGAGTGAGAAAACGGAAGGCGACAACGTCCAGTACGTGTGTCGCAATGAAGCCCCCGCCGCCGGGCGCACCGGCAGCCTCGATCAGCTTTTGGACGGCGTCGCTGCTGGCACCAACTGCGGTCAACGCATTGGCGGCTGCCTGGGCGTCCTCGCGCCACTGCTTTCGCCAAGCCTCAAACGTGTCGTTGTAGAGGATCTCCTTGAACTCAAAGGCATCGGCGAAGCCGCCATCCTTGAGGGCCGGGTATTGCGCGAAGGCATCCAGAAGACGCTTGCGTATCACTTCGGACCAGCCGGCCTCGAAATTCCCCATGCCATGCACGAGAAAGATCTGGTGTTTTGACATGAGCAACTCCCCGTGGAATTTGCTGCCTTTTGTATGACTTCAGTTCGGTAGCACCGACAGTCGCGCAGCACCCGAACGCACAACCTCGTGACCGCTATAGCTAGGTCGCCTTGAGAAGCTTTGCAAGGTGGACGCGAGTAAACCGTGTTAGACCTATCGGCAATTTGGCCGACTGGCACGATGCTGAAGTACCGCTCAGCTTTGTCGCCCAGTGGCTCATAGGTCAAACGCCAAGACTGCCCCGCTGGAAAACAGCGCGCAGGCGAACGCGATGACCAGGCAGCCCAATTCGGCCTCCCTCTCTCGAACGCACGGAGCATGCATCGAAGGAGCCCGACCCGCCTCCGCAACAGTGATGACGCCCCGAGCCGCTGGCTACATGAGCGATCCGGCGCAGCGCGAACTAGCACTGCCGACCCGGGGAGCCGATCAACTAGATCATTGGCTGTCCTGAAGCGAACCCAGCGGCTAGCGGATGATTGACGCCCAACGACAGGGCGAAATGTGTCACTAGAGTTGTGCCCGTGCCATCAAATCGCTCAGCGAAATGCCCAGCGCCTGCGCAATGCGCGCAAGGGAAATGATCCCCGGGTTTTGGCCACCGCGCTCAATGCTGCTCATGTAAGCCCGATCGATCTGGCTTCGGTGCGCCAGTTCTTCCTGCGATACCCGCAGTTCCAATCGGGTCTCACGAATTGCATTGCCCAGGGCTACCAAGATCGGATCCTGCGCATGCCTGGGCGATGGCGTTGGCATGCCGGAATGATCGGCATATGATGCCTATCAGACCACGGATGATCTTACACATTGCCACCGGCGCGGAGATGCCAGTCTGCCGGCCGCTTGGCGTACGGGGAGAGCCAAGGAATGTTCCGAGCGCACGAGAGTTGGTCCCGCTCCTGGCCAGATGGCTTGAGTTCTGAGCCCGGCTTTACCTTCTACAACGCAGCGGAACTGCTTGGACCAATGCCGATCTGGCTTCTGCAAGCCGCAGCCAGGGAACCGAGCGTATCGAGCTGGCAGTCAGGCCGGCGCCTCGCATTTGGCCTGCTCGCCGATGCAATCAGCGTAGCTGGGCTTGGGCAGTGGCGACATCGTCGGCTCTACGTGTTGTTGCCCGAGCATGTGACCGGCAGCAATCGACTGATTCTTTCGCGATGCATTGCCGTGACCGAGTGTTCCGAGCCTCTTGGGGATGACCTATGCTGGAGGATCGAGACGGAATCCGGCACCTTTCTTTGGAGCTTTCATCGGACGCCCCTGGGCAAAGAACGTACTGTTCGCATCGTTTGGGCAGCCGATGACGAGTAGCGACGGCCACCGCATTCGAACATGTTCAAGAGCGAGCAAATGCTATGAAGCCTTCATTGCGGGCATTGCATGCCGCCTTCCTAGCTGGATTCAACGAGGTCATTCGCTTAGACAAGGCGCCGTTCACCTGGGACAGTATTCGCCTCGCATGGCGATCTGGTCGCTCAGCCTTCCTGGAAGGCGTTGTCTGCGGCTTCCGCGAAGGCCTGGCTCTCTATCGGGCGATGCTGACGTGGCCTTGCCGGCATCTGAAGTCAGAGCTGGCTCGCGCGCGTGCCCGACGTAAACCACCACGGACCTAAACGGGGGTAGCCTGCCATTTGGGTGTCCGGCAAGGCCATCGATCAAGTTTTCAACAGAGCCGGCCGCGTTCGGCTCGCGGTCCTCTAGTCCCGTGTTGACTCCTGCCAGTTCTATCTGGACGCGGATAGCCTGAGCCAGGCGCCAAGCGTTTCCTTCAAACAGCCGTGACAAAGGTCAATATCGACTCGGTTGCCATCGCCGAGCTGAGATCCCCAAGTTGCATCAAATCCGATCTGGAGGAAGTTGTTAAATCCGTCGTCAACGTTGTACTGGGCCTCCGTCCCGCAGCGGTCGCAACGCAGCTGAAAGACAAAGGATTCGGGCCTGACATCGTGAACTCGCATGTTTAACCTCGCCTGTCTGCGGTGGGCATCGACAGGCATTCTGGCTCGCCGAACGCTGTCGCTCGCAAAGATATCTTTTCGAACAGCCTCGCTTGGTCGGATGAAAACTTCAAGAAGCTGCAAGCAGGGCGTGCGGCACTGACCTGCGGTAGATTGTGGGCGCTGGCAGCTCCGATCTACATGCCGGCCTTCGGTCGGGCGCCAGCGGCTCGTAACGCAGCAGTCGCCACGCGGAGATTGACCAAAGGCGACCGCGGCCCGGACGAGGGGCAGCAGCACCTTTGCGGCGCGTTGCTTGCCAGGATGCAGTTCTAAAGGCTCGAAGTGCGTCTCTCCACCCCCTCTGAGCAGTACATGCAGAATGTGCCGAAGTCATTGGAGGTGTTGAGTGAGCGAAAGTGCGTTTGAGTCCAGCCAATTCCCTCGCGACGCTGTAGCCAGCTGGCCCATCGCGCGGCTCATTGGACAGGCGTTATTGCCGAAAACCGACAATCTTGAGGACGTGCCTGCAGCAGTCTTATTGCCTACGCCGGATTCGTGGTGGCGCCGCACGACTAAGCTACCGAGTCCGCAGCGCCTCGCCGTTGCGACAGCGTGGCGCCAGCTGGCCGAGTCTGTCCGAAACGCGAGAATGAACGCTGTAGAACCGCTTCTCGCGCGGCGACCCGGCGTGTTTGGCAATTCGCAGGTGCTTTGGGAGCACATCGACAACGCGCATCGGCACCGTCATTTCGATGGGATGGTGGCAACGCCGAGCTCGTCGCCGAGAGCGAGCAATTTCGAGAACCCTTTCGGGCCTTTTGTCCTAGAGCGGAGCATTGACGATTTCCAGTTCGACCTGACGGACATCGAGTGCATTGCGAACAGCAAGTCATCGGACAAGCACTTCGAAAGCGTGGACGCTTTCGGACAACACTTCAACAAGCAGAAGAATTCACCGGTTAACGAAGCTGGTCTACAGGCGCTGCTAACTCATCGAGAAATCCGACTCATCCACTCGCCAGGTGCCGATCATTTGAAGTTGTCCGCGTGGGATCCTCGGCTGACTGTGTGCAACAGTGGAGGCTCGCATCATTTGGCAGCTGCTCAGATGATCGCGCGGCACCTGGAACGGCCGGTGCCGCTGAGCGGCCGGCTGTACGTGCGATGGTTGAATGAGGCGGCCTGGACCTGGCTTCTCAGCAACTTTTGGGTAGTACACGTCAACTGGAAAGACTCCTTCTGGAGCTGCCGTGACGTCGCGGTCATGACCGGAGCTTGTTACGCCCTGCGATTACCCACACACGTGGCACAGGGTGAGCTGATCCTTTTGCCGAGGCAGTCAGAAGCGTCGGCTGCTGTTGTCGACTTGTTTGGCGAGTATTCTTGCCCCGAGGTATCCGCCGATCTGAGGCGGCTGCTAGAAGCGCAGCGGAGCCTCACCACGAGGTGCGCGCCTCGGCTGCTTGGTTGCTTCCAATGACGCCGAATTGACCACCCGCCGCTGGACATGCGAGGAAGCGAGCCATTGGCCCCGAGCTTTTAACCGGCGAAGAACCTCATGACTTTGTCGAACTCCGCCCGGTCGGTGCCGAAGATCTCTCGCAATGAGCGCCGCGACGCGCCGATCAGCGCCTGCTCGAACATCGCTTCGTCGGCTGTCGGCGCCATGATCTGACCTGGCCTGCGTGTGGGGTTGTTCTGTCTGGCCAGGTCCGCACCTTCCGGCGCGATTACGAAGACCTTCAACCCTTTGGCGACGGCCCTGGTGATCGCATCGTTGACATGCTGATCACGAAACCCGTAGCCAATCACCATCAGCTTCGCGCCGGGCTTGCTAATCTCCTCCTCGAACCGGGTCAGGTACCAGCTCAGTATCGGTGTCCGGTCGATCTCGGCCAGCTTGGCGCCGCCGATGATCATCAGGTCCTGGCCGTGGCTGTGCATCCAGTTCGACGATCCATGGAGCTTGTAGACCGGCTGGAACTGCGGATCCAGCTTGAACTGATCCTGGGGCAGTTGGTACCACATCGACTCGGCCCACGAGCCAGAGATTCGCGAGTCGGTCGGAATGGCCCTGGTCATACCCGGCAATTCGCAGCCAGCCCAACGGCGTTGGCTCTGCAACAGCAGGAACGCGTTCTCGGGCTGCATGTACTTCAGCTCGAGCAGCAGGTCCTGGTTCAGCGTGAAGATGGCATCAAACCGCGTCAGGAAGCGGCTGACCGAGGCCTCGCCGTTGTCCGAAAAGTTCAACATGTCGAGCCCGTTGAACCCGCGATTCATGTCTCGGAACATCGACTTTACGGCGCCCTGCAGGGCCTGCAGCGCAGGCAGAAGTTCGTGCGCGTGAAGGACGTATTCCCGTTGCACTTCCGCCAAGGCGGCTTCGAATCCGCCCTGGCCCTGATGTTTCCAGAGCATCTGCCGCGCCTGCGCGTTGCCGATGATCTCGGGACAGCCGAGCAGGTACTCGAAGGCCTCGTTGGCCAGCCAGCCTCCCCAGTTTCGGCTGAAGCCAGCTCCAAGCAGCAGCAGGTGTGACACAGTGAGCCCTCCGGTTGCGCAGCGTCGTCGCTGCCGTCGCCAGGCCACGTGTTGTGACCGAACAAGAAGGATAGTTGCAACCGCTCGCGCCTGGGTTCGGCGGTTTCTCTAAGCCCGCCGTGCGTCGCTGAGGAGGCTCAGGCCAGCGGGTACAACACGCTGTCGAAGTTCGAGAGCTAGGGAAACACCGGCAGCTTGGTCTGGTCAAGGTCCTTCAGATGCTTGCGCAGTCCTTGAGGAGGCCCGCCTTCGCGGGCCACGGCTCTATGGAAGAAGTCTCTGCGAGCTGGTTTCTGCCCGCTTCAACTCGGAGGGGCTCTCGCCGATCAGCCCAGGGTGCTACACGCGGCTCGTCTTGACTTCGCCGATGATGTCCGCGGCAGTGATCGTGGGAATCTGAGGTTCGACAGGGGAATGCCTTCGCAGCCTCGTAGCAAGGCGCGTCAACTGGTCCAAGGCCGTGTAGCAATAGATAAGGGCATCGGTGCTGCTTACCTCGCCGCGCGAGGCGCTGGTCATCAGACGCAGTTCGTCGGCCAGTCGATCGCCACGCTTGGACGATGCTCGCTCTGCCGCAATCGACGATGGGTCGCGGGGCAGCGGCAGCGAAATGCCTGGCTGCGGCCCACCGCCCTCGATTGGAAGCACGCTGCAAGTCGCGTACAGCCTCGACTCGGATCTCGCCAGGGGAACACAGTGGACGCACAGGTCGCGATATGCGCCTAGCAGGAACAACCAGCCGCCATCCTTGTTCGTGGCCGACGACAGCTCAGCAAAGATCGGGTCGGACGAAATCACTCTGTTCAACACGTGCTTCTTGGCGCCGGCCATCGTCGCGATATGGCTTTTTGGACGCTCAGCTTCCGGGCAGACATTAGCAACAAAGAACTCCGCCAGGTAGTCCCTCAGGATGCAGGCGTCGACAAGGAAGGACTGCGTGGCAAGGTAGCCAAGCCAAGTGAACCCATCCACGAATCGTTGGCCGGGCACGAATTCATCCCTCGATCCTGCCTTTGCCCGAAGCTGGGCATGGTACGAATCTGAGAGTTGGTATAGCCGCCAGGCGCAGACACGAAGCTGATGTGATATCCGGCGGGCCAGATCCCACAGTTCCGCCATGCCCTGTTGACTTGCGACCCAGCCGATCTGTGACCACTCTTCGATCTGCACCTCACACGGCCAGATATTCCTTGGCCCCCACGGGTGATAGCTCCTCCAGTTTGTTGGTACCAAGCCCTTCGCCTCGAGCGAGCTCGTCAGAAACTCGAAGCCTATCGGCAGCAGATTGCGGTCTCCAAGGTCTTTGAACAGCGAGCCATAGGTAGCGGCTTCAAACGAAAGCTGCGGCTGGCCCGGCGCGGTGGGGTAAACGTGGACCGTCGGCTCGAATCCGTTGAATGCTCGGAGTCCCCCTGGTAAGTGCGCTGTCCGCGCTGCCAGCCACTTGCCTCGTTCCTCGCTCATTGCTGCACATCCTCAAAGGCCGGGCGGCAGTGCAACTCGCCATCGGGCCGTAGCAATCGGAACCAACGCTGAAGCTTCTTCTCTTCCGTCGCGAACGCTCCTTCCAGCACACCCTGAATCAGATACTGCTGATCAAGCACATCATGTTCGAGACGGGTAAAGGCCTTGACGCTCAACTCGGCCGGCTGATCGATTGTTCCTATCCGGTGGACGTGCTCGATGGCGAATAGGAGCTTCACCTGCATCAGCCGAAAGCAGGCCCAATTTTCGTCAACGAGATGAGCAGGAGGCGCTTGGAACATGCCTGGCGATGGCACTTTGGACATGCTTTCGTAGAAGACTCTCATCCGCGCAGCTTCGGCAACGACGCTCTCTGCTGTCTCCTGAAATGCACGACGTCCTTCGTCATTGCCCACTGCCAATTGCGGGAACATCTTGCGTACCTCCGCAATGATCGCGCGGTAGCTCGACACTTCGGCTTGGAGGTAGTCGGCTTGTTCGGCAAGAAGGTCAAGCGCTCGAGGTGAATGGGGGCCGGGCTCAAGCGCTTGCCGGACAACCTCGGCATCGATTGATTCGACATGGTCAGACGGGCGGCCGCAGCATTGCAGTCGCATCATCTCAAGTTTCAGCAGGTCGTTCAGAGGCTTAAGAGCATGGACGGGAATCTCGAGACGCCTGAACTTGGTGAGCAGCCTCGAACGCTTCGGCTCGTCGGCGGAGACCATTTCATAAAAGAGCACGCACGGCATCAGCAGCCGATGCGTCTCAGCCAGCGCCTGAATGTCCGCAATCGTTCTTCCATGGAGAAAGTTCTTGTCCAATAGGACGGTCTGGATGGGCATGCAACAGGATACCGTTGGTGAACGCGCTATGGAATTCAGCCCACCCCCGCAGCAGCCGGCCAACAGGTAGCTCGTCACATGAGCCAATGATCAGATAGTCTGTTGATCATGGATCTTCAATCTCACACCGTCATTGGGTCGGCACCGCGGTCCCCGCAGGACGCGCAGGAACTGCTTGACAGTCTGGTTATGACGTGGGCTCACGACGTGGGGACAGGTCAGCCCGTGTACATCATGGAGCTGGGCCCTGAGCGAAATGGCAGCAAGTGCGGATGTGAGTGCCGAAGCTGCGGCCATCCTTTGAAGGCGGCAAACGCCGGCAAAGCTGCCGGCACCTACATTCAGAAGCCGCACTTCAAGCATCGCACCGGGGTCGTCAAAGATGCCTGCTTGGTCCTGGTCGCCAGAGCCGCAGCACTGCGCCTGTTGGTGGAGGAGGGCATGATCGATCTACCTTCACGGACCCGAACAATGTCCTGGAAAGGGCTGAGCGGTGCTGAATACCAGGGAACTGCTGAGATCCAAGCGCAGCGTCGCAGGGTTGCCAACTTTCAGTTCCAAGATCGCACCAACGCTGTCGTGACTTTGGATGACGGCAAGCAGGTGGTCGTCCAGCTGACCGGAACAAACATTCGACCGCAGCCGTTCTCGGGGGAGGTAGCCGACGGGCGTGCGACGATCTTTATCGACATCGACGACCCACGCTTGGCTGGACTTTCGCCGGATGAACTTCGCTCTCGCCTGAAGCTCTTGCCGGAGCTACTGTGCTGGCATGGTCACTGGGATGATCTGGCGTTGCAGCGTGAGGCGGCATCCGTTGCAATGGCGCAAGCGCAAGAGATGCTCGACTGGCCAGATGGGATCAATGAACAAGACCTGGAGGCCGTGCCCGCGGAGCTTCGCAGAGAGACGCTGCTTCACCTGACCGTGAAGCAGATCCTGGCAGCCTCGGGGCATCTGCGGGTACCTGCCATGGAGATCCACGAGGTCGCGGGAAGCGGCGGCAGCCGTGCTACGGCCAGCTCCATCCTGGTGAAGGAGCAGTCACTGGAGCTCAGCGCCACCCGTCTCGAACATCGTCTAGGGAAGGTGATCCCGGACGTTTGCGCGGACGCCGTAGACGCGGATGGCCACAGCCTCGGCCTTCTGTGCATCGAGGCTACGGTTACCAACGGCTTTGATCGCGAGCGTCTGGAGCGGGTGAGACGCGCCAATCTGCTGACGCTAGAAGTCGATCTGAGCGATGCGTTTGGTCGCATCAGCCGCTCAGAGCTGGCCAAGCTTGTCATCGATGGCCTCCCAGGGAAGCGCTGGATCCATCATCCTGAGTTCTTTCCACGCCAAGAGGACCTTCGTGTGGCCGCTGCTGCTGCGTCGGGAGCGAAGGCCAAAGAGCTGGATGACGCCCTCCGGGCTGAGTGGGAGGCATCGGCCAGTCGGGCTTTCAGCGCACCCGCTCTCAGCCCCTCGGATGCACTCGTACCCACGATCGATCTCCCTTCACCCGAAGAAGATCGGGTGCGATGCCGACTGAAGCTGAAGTCCTATCGGTCAGGATGGACTCCAAGCGAAGACCTACTTGACGGCCTGCTTTCCCTCCGACATGGCGTCGGCATTGGGCATCACAGTGGCCTCAGCCTCGGCCAGGTTGCCCACAAACTGAGATGCACGATCGACACTCGCCTACACTGCCTCATCTTGATTGCACTCCATGAATTTGGAGCAGGCGCAAGCGACGCGGACCGTACCGTCCTTGACGAGTGGGCAGCGAGTACTCGCGAGAAGCTCAGAGCGAAGGACCCGATGCGGACTCCCCCGCCTGGAGCCTTACTTCTTCTCAAAGAATTGCTTCCAGAACTGTCGGCCGCTGTCGACAAGTTGATCGAGTTCATCCGCAGGCCGCAGTTGCCTGTGAGGTGGACCTCCGGTGAGCCATCGGCAAGTCGGCTGCAAAAGGCGAGGGCGATGCGGCGCGAGCTCTACCATGACGGCGCCTACAGGCTCTACGGGCCTCGAATTGACTACGACCATGTGATGGAAGAGGCCCGCATTGCACGCGCCCGGCAGGGAGACCTTGCCTCCTTGTTGTCGAAGTGGGCCAAGGAATATGCACTTGGCGAGGACCTCAGGCCGATCATCAACATCCTGCGGGAGGCAGGACTCGTCGCATAAGATGGCCCTGTCAAAGACATGCAGCGGATCCTTCTTGCCCGTGCCGAAATTCCTGAGCAAGAACTGCGGAACGTAGTGCTGAACCTTGGCGATGCCGTTGTCAGCCATGGCGGAAACCTCGCAAGGAAAGGGCGCCTCGCGTCGGAAGGGTGGTCAAGATGGTGCTGGGCACGATATGGGCCGTCGCAGTAACGCGAGCTGGATCTAATGCCCGTCTGGTGCTCACCTTTCACGACGCCACGGATTTGGCCTGCTTCGCATAGCATCACCCCGTGGAACTCGACTCGATCATTGCATTCATCACCAAGGTCGTCGCCTCCCTCGGCGTCGTGGGGGTGGTCTCGTATCAGCTCTTCAAGCACCTGGGCGCGAAATGGCTCGATGAGCGCTTCGCGCAGAAGGCTGCAGCGCTCAAGGCGGCGCAGGAACGGAGCTTGGCGGAATTGAAGGCGGAACATGACCGCTCGCTTCGAATGGTCCAGTCATATATCGACCGCGAGATCCACCGAGCTCGCAAACTCTACGACCGCGAGTTCGACGTCTTGTCCGAGGCGTGGCGGCTGCTTGTGCGCAGCTTCAACTCAGGTGTCGGCACTGCCGCCGAGATGTATCCCGACCTGGCCCGCTACACAGAAGCGGAGTTAATGCGGCTCGTCGAAGAAGTCCAGATGAAGCACTGGGAAATCGATGAACTTCGCGCACTCGAAGGTACGGAACGCACGGCGTACTATCGGCGCTGGACTGGCTTCAAGCGATGGTCCACGTACATGAAGGAACAACAGGAATTTCAGGAATTCCTGTTGTCCAGCGGAATCTTCATGCCAGAGGGATTGAAGGCGCGGTTCACTGCCCTTCAGGACATGATCGGGAACTGCTTCGCCGAATTCCGAGCGCGCCTGGAAGACGGCACGTTCCGTGAATTCGGCGGGGTCACGAAGCTGACGCTTGAGGGTAGGGTGCTCCTGAGCGAGCTTGAGCAGTTGCTGCATGTGCGCCTGTGGTCGGCATCGGAGGTCGGCGAACCTGCACCTGCAGCGTGACACAGGAGCTGATCGGGTCACAACGTTTCAGGACTACTTGCCGTCGGGCTCGCCAGGCTTCGTTGCGCCTGAGAATAGCCTCGCTGCGGCACTGCGCTGCGACTCGGCCGCCCTGAAGTAGCCCACCAGCGTCGCCGGCGAGGTGTGTCCGGTCATGGACATGGTCTCGCCGAGCGAGATGTTCTGCCGCGCCGCCTCGGTCACGAAACCAGAACGAAGTGAGTGTGCGGCGAAGTCATCGGGCAGACCGGCCAGGGCAGCACGCTCGCGCACGATGTCGCGCACTGCGGCCGCCGCCAACGGCTCGCCGACCTTCTCTCCGCGGCGGATGCGCCGGAAGATCGGCCCGGTGACGATGCCCGAGCGCCGCAACCAAGCGGAGAGGGCGTCTGCGGCTTCATTCAGTACGGGCTTCTCGCTGTCTGACCTTGCCACGCCCGTCTGATTCGTCTTGGAGTGCAGCAGCGTGAAGCTGTAGGCCCGCGGGCCTACCTTGCGCGTGTTCTCAATCGTAGCGGCCGTGACCTCGGACCGTCGCCGGCCACCGCTCGCCCAGCCGAAGAGGAGGAGGGCGCGATCACGGACCCCGCGCAGCGAGTCGTCGCACGTGGCCAGCATGGCCTGCAGGGGCTCCAGCGTTAGGGCCGCCTTCTTGTCCGGCTGGACCCCGCGCTTCGCGTAGGCCCGGCGGCTCTTTGTCAGCAGTTCACGCACCTTGGGGTCGTGGACCGGGCTGTCCAGGTTCTTGAGCTGGTGGGCCTTGGACAGGACGCTCAGGCGATGCCGAACCGTCGTCAGGGCCAGCGGGCCGAGCTTGGACTTGACGCCGTTCTGGACCAGTACCTGGTCAACGGTCACTGGCAAAGACGACTCAAGCCCGCTGGCCGTGCGACGCTCCAGGTGGTCGACGATGAACTGCAGGATGACCGCGGTCGGCACTGGCAGCTCGATCGCCTGGCCGTAGCGCAGCCAGAACCACGCTGCCCAGTAGCGCAGCGCGGTTCGGTAACTGCGCACTGTGTTTTCGGATTCGCCCTCGGCGAGCAGCGCATTCACCGCGTCCGCCGTCATCGGCGCGATCGCGTCCGGGTCCAGCGCCGGCACAAGGTGCGCGTCGGCTATCACGAGTTTGATGGCACGCTTGGTCATGGTATGTTTATAATGCGATATGTATGATATCTAACACAATTGCATATTAGGTCACGGTAATCTCTAATTATCGTGACTAATGTAGACACAGGGCAGGGCGCAAATCAAGGAGAACGAACCATGGCACGCGGAATCACTGAAGACGAGGTCTGGAAAGCCTGCGACGCGCTGCTCCTGGAGGGCGCTCGGCCCACGATCGAGCGCGTTCGCCAGAAGCTCGGCCGCGGCTCGCCGAACACGGTCAGCCCGATGCTGGAGACCTGGTTCAAGCACTTGGGGGCTCGAATCAAGGACCCCGGTGCCTTCTCCGCGCCACCGTCGATGCCCGACCCGGTTCATCAGGCCGCGCAGCACCTGTGGGAGACCGCCCAGGCCGAGGCCAGGCGTGATCTGGATCAGCGGCTCAAGGACGGTCTGGCCATGGCGGCCGCCAACGTGGAAGCGGAGAAGGAGAGGGCAACGATCGCCGATGCGGCTGCGTTCGCAGCGTCATCGAAGGCGGCTCACCTTCAGGCCGAGCTGGACCAGTTGCGCCAGGCCCTGGATGGCGAGCGATCGGCCCGCGTGGCCGCGGCCGCCCGGCTGGAAGAAGCCCATCAGCGCCAGGCCGACCTGCAGGCCGATCTGGCGGCCGCCCGCGAAACCCTGGAACAGGAACGCGCTCGCGCCGTGCGATCAATCTCGGCAGCGGAAGAGCGCTCCGCCGGTGCCGAGCGCCGCGCCGCCATGGAAATCGAGCACGAGCGCATGCTGCGCGCCAAGATGGACAAGTCGATCGAGTCCATCGCCAAGCGCCTCGAAGACGCAGTCAAGACACAGGCCAGTACCGACGAGCAGCTGGGCGCCGCCCAGCTGCGTCTGGCTCAGCTTCGCACCCAATCGGAAAAGCGCGAGCGGGAGCTGCAGGCCGGTGCGCAGCGGGCCGACGCCCGAATCCAGGAGCTCGAGGCTGCGTTGTCGACGGCCAATCTGGCGCTATCCCGTTCGAGCGCGCAGGATGCCTTGGTCCAGCAACTCGTGGCTGAGCTGGGCGCGGCCGGGAAGACGCCAGCCCGACGCGGCGCTGCAGCCAAGACGCAAGCCGGGAAGAGGGGGAAGATCACGGCATGAACTCGCCCACCGTACAAGAAGTGGATCAGGTAGATCAGGCGCACGAAGGCCCTGCGGCCGTGTCCGATGCGGCGCCGGCGGCGATCACGGCCACCGCCAAGGCCATCGGCGATCTGGATTTGCTGGTGCGCGCATTGCGTCGCGGCCTGTCGTTGGCCAAGACCTGGCAGCGCACTTTGTCCGAGCAATTGAGCCAGGTCGACCTGCACATCGAGCTGCTGCGCATGACCATCGCCATGGAACGCAGCGATGTCGAAGTGCGCGATGCCGCGGCTCGCCTGCACGAGACGCTGATCAGGACCGAACTGCACACCGCCAAGGCCCGTTGCGACCTGGCTACGAAGACGGCCGTCCGCCTGGCACTCAGCTTGAGTCGGCAAATCAGGGACGTATGCTCCACGCCCTTGAATTTGCCCGGCTAGGCAATGCCCTGACCGGGTATCCGTTCGCCGCAACCGATTTCCCGGAGTCATGCAAAAACGCATCTTGCAGGCCAGCAGCTACCGTCATCCATTCATGCCGCCGGGCACCGATCGCCGGCTGCAGCTGTACTACGACGAAAGCAACAACATCCGCCGGCTGACGCTCACCGAGCGCGGCCTGAATGCGCCTGCCGATGGCATCTTCACCTTGGCCGGTGTGGGCTTGAAGCCGGGCCAGGTCTTGCAGGGCTGGGAGGAACTGCGCAAGACCATGGGCATCCAGGCCAATGCCACTGAGGTCAAGTTCAAGCACGTCGGGCACCCGGACTACCTGGAGACGCTGGGCTCGAAGAAGCTCACCGCCTTCCTGGACTGGTTGCTGGAGACCGGCGTGCCGATCCACTACTCGGTCCTCGACGTCCTCTATTGGTCGGTGATCGACATCGTCGATTCGCTGCCGGGCGGCGAATCGCTGCAACGGATGATGATGGCCGACGATCTGAAGAACGAGCTGTACTTCGCGGCGCGGCAAGACCAGGAGGGCTTCTTGGCGCTTCTTCAGGGCTTCGACTATCCCGACGTCCAGGTCGAGCAAGCCAGGGCCCTCGTCATCGCTGTTCACCGCTTCTTGGCCCAGAAAGTGCTGACGGACCGCAACCGGGCCATGACGCAACTGCGCGGCCTGCTGTGTTCGGCAGCGGCCGAGCCGGAACTGGAACTGCCCTTCCTGCACAGCAACAACAAGGGCGAACTGATCGATGGCTTCAGCAAGTTCTTCATCCACCAGCTCTGCGTCTTCGCGAACGCCACGCACATCTTCGATCGGGAGACCGTGGTCGAGAAGGTGCTGGAGGGCTACGAGCTGCGCGACGGCAACCGGCTGCTCGACTACCGATTCGCGGACTCCAAGGACGAGATCGCCATCCAGGTCAGCGACGTGCTGGCCGGCCTGCTAGGCCGCCACTTCTCGTTCCTGACCAAGCACTCGGTCGCCGAGATCCGCGAGGTCATGAGCCGCTGCTCGACGCATCAGCTAGGCAACCTTTTCTCGCTGAGTGAGCTCATCGACCAAGCGAACGACTTCAGCCCGGCCATGCTGCATGCGATCCTGCCGAAGGACACCCTGCTCAAGAATGCGGCGCTGATGGACGACCATCCGCTGCCGGACTACTTGACCTGACCATCCAGGCGAGCGAGGCGATGGAGAGATCATGCCGCTGATCGCATACCGAGCCGACACCGACGAGGAGGTTGAATCATTCACTGCACCAGCCGAGACCTGGGCGGCCTGGCGTGAGCTGGGGGCGGGGCGCTTCCTCATTGGCCGGGACCGGGTGCCCGCGATGCTGAAGCGCAGCAGCCTCGGTCTGCAGTTCTTTGCCGCCATGCCCGGCTATGGCGGTACCACCGCGCCGGAGTCGATCGAGCACCAGCACGCCAAGGTTGCGTTGGTGCAAGGCCTGCGGGCAGCGGGCTTCAAGGCCCATGTCGAGCGACCTGGTAGCACGCCAAGCGGTGAAGAATGGGTGGCCGATGTACTGGCGGAGGCCGGCGGCCGCACCATCGCGTTCGAAGTGCAGATGTCGAGACAGACATGGGACGACTATCGCGCGCGAACGAGGCGCTATGCGGCCTCTGGCGTGAAGTGCGTGTGGCTCGTCAGGTCCACCCACTATTGCGCGTTCGCCAAGGCCAAGCATCGCCACCACATGCGTAACGGCATGAGCTACCACCAGGCTTTGAACGAGGCACTTCCGGATATGCCGGTGTTCCCGCTCGTGATCGAAAATGCTGGCCACGACCGCACTTTCGACTTCAAGGTTGTTGTCTGGACAAGACGGGAAGGCGATCCGAGCATGCGGCTGGAACCCGGTTCCTTTGCGTCGGGGACCGCGGCAGGACACCTGCACCTCCGCCGACGAGGCTTGGAGGGCATGGCATGGGAGTGGTCCCCGGCTGCACCCGATGACCCCTATGAAATTCCAGACTCCACTGCTTGCTTTCAACCGAGGTGACCACGATGAAGTGCTGGATTTGCGGTGAAGAAGACGCGGCCACACGGGAGCATCTCGCCAAAGCCTCCGACCTGAAGGCGCTGTTCGGCAAGCCCACGCAACGCCACCCGCTGTACTTCCATGCCGCAGATCGTCCAGGCATGCCCAGGCGACGCAATATCCGCGTCGGCAGTCTCAAGTCGGATACGCTGAAATTTGCCCATCGCATATGCCTCACCTGCAACAGCTCGCGCACCCAGCCCTATGACTACGCCTGGGAGCTGTGTTCTGGAGAACTGCGTGCCGCCGTGCCCAGGCTACTGACCCGAGGGACGTTCCGTGCCAACTGGCTGTTCCCCTACAGCTCGCGGCGTGCAATGCGCTACGTGCATCTGTACTTCACCAAGCTGTTCGGCTGCATGGTGGTCGAGGGGAATGTGCCAATCGATACGGGGCCGTTCAGCGAGGCCGTCATGAGCCGGCGCCCACATCCACACCTCTACCTCGCTTTCGGGCACCTTCCGCTGAACGGTGTCATCGCCGGTGGCTCCGACATTCATACCGCTAAGGTTGAGGGCAAGATCGTCGCGGCCAGCTGGCTCTACACCGTGGGTGATCTGACGGTCAACGTGATGTACGCGCTGCCGGGCGAGCATCCTCATGGCCTTGATGTCGCGTGGCATCCTCACAATGGCTCCCAACGCCTCCACTTCACACGCTTCGGCTAAACAGGCGTCCCCAGCGCTCCAAGATCAAGTCTTTCTGACTGAGGACCGGTAGTTTCACCGCCACCTCGGCGTTCGTCTGGGTTCTATGCTCCTGCAGACAACGAATGGCGCTTTGAGCGTACGAGGGAGGTCAGATGGGAGCGCGGTACATCCTTGAGCAACGGATCCTGAATCCGCGAGTCCAGCTCAACAAAGACGAACAGCGTTTCAACGCGCTGGCAAACGCGAGGTCCGTGCTGATCGATGCAGGCTCCTTCGAGCAGGGCTACGAGCTGATGCTAGGCAACTTCATCGCCATGGAGTTGGCCTTCTCCGAAATCGGCCTGCGTTCTGTGCTGGAACTGGACCAAAAGTACGCCACTGCCGCAGAGACCCTGCGCGAGGCGAACCGTAATGTGGTGAACGTGCTGACAGCGATGAAGGGCTACGTGGACCAGGTCCCGCAGCTCTTCAAGATGTTGCCCCTGACGCCTGCATTCGACGCGGTCGTGAAGTCTGCGCTCAACATCATGCATGCGGGCAGCTCAGACTACCGGTTCGTCTACGAGTTGCGCAATCACGCCCAGCACCAGGGCACGGCGATTCAGGGCTTCGAAGGCAACATCAGCCTCACCAACGATTCCAACGGCTGGGCCGAGGCCCTAACGCTGCAGGCATTCAAGTCTCAACTCGCAGCCAACGGGTTCAAGGCCTCGGCCCTGGCCGACCAGCCGGAGCGGATCGACATTCGTCAGCGCGTGCGCAAGAGCATGCTCGCTCTGGGGCAAGTTCACTTGGCCTTGCGCGCCCAGGTCGCGAAGGACGTCGATGCCGCCCGTACCGCCTTCGACGCAGCCATCGCCGACTATCGGGGCGCGGGCTGCAACAGCGTGATTGCATTGTGCGCACGGCGGGTAGGCGATCCCGAGGCGGATGTGGTGGTGATGGTTGACTGGGACGATGTTCGCATTGGCCTGGTCCACAAGAACGACCAGCCGCCCAACATCTGGCCGCGACGCTCGCGTGGCGAGCCCGACGTTGCCCAGATCGTCGCGCTTCGCACGGCGGCAAAACAGACGGTTGCCGAGGCCGCAGCACTCGTGTGCGTCGCCGAGGCGCGCTGGGAGGACTGGGAAGCGGGCCTGCCAATGCCGGAGGGCTTGTTCCATTTCTACCGGCTCCAGTCCGGGCAACACCCGACCCACGAGCTGGCACTGGCGGCCAAACCTTAATGAGAAGCGGTGCCACGGCTCATTGCGCTGCGGGTTCCGACGAGACAGGAGAGCGAGCAATGTTCGGTTGGTTCAAACGAAAAGAGGCAGTACAGCCCGAAACACCCGACGCAGCGGCAGAGCCGGCGCAGAAGACGGTCGCTGCTGGCAGCGCGGACAAGACGACCACAGCGACTGCCGCAGGCCCCGCAATGGTCGACAGCAAGGAGTTCGTGTCGGACGAGCCCATCGGCGGCGTTGCGCAGGACCGTTTCAACCGAGCGCCGTTCGCCGCACGCATCGCCGACACGATCGCCCGGCGGCCCGACAGTTCCAGCTTGGTGGTCGGACTGTTCGGCCCCTGGGGCGATGGCAAGACATCGGTGCTCAAGATGATGGAGGAGGAGCTGGGCCTCCACCAGAACGTCGTCGTCGTGCACTTCAACCCCTGGCATTTCCAAAGCGAAGAGCAGTTGATCCGGGGCTTCTTCGCCACGCTCTCAGACGCGCTGGAGCGTAAGCTCAACAATGCCAAGGAGCGACTCGGCGGGGTGCTGAAGGAGTACGGATCGCTGCTGTCGCTCGGCTCGTTGACCGTGGGCGGCATCGTGCAGTTGCGGCCGGGCGACGCCGCCAAGGGACTGGGCGAGGCCATGTCCAACGTCTCGCTGAACGAGCTGCGCTCGCGCATTGAAAGCTTTCTAGAGGAGAGTGGGAAACGTGTGGTCGTGTTGGTAGACGACATCGACCGCCTGGATCGCACCGAGACCCACTCAATGTTCAAGCTGGTGAAGCTCTCTGCCAGTTTCAAGCACACCTCCTACGTGCTGGCCTTCGACGACGAGGTCGTATCGGCGGCGCTAGGCGAGCGCTACGGTGCCGGGGGACACCAGGCCGGCCGGGCTTTCCTCGAGAAAATCATCCAGGTTCCGCTGCACCTGCCGCCGATCGACGAGGTCAGCCTGCGCATGCTGGCTTTCGAGGGTGTGCAGGCGGCCCTGAACATTGCCGACATCGAGCTCAGTCAGGCCGATGTCGATGCCTTCTCGCGGCATTTCGTTGTGGGAACATGTCGATCCGGGCGCGCCGGGGCGGGCACTGCGCGACATCTTTGAAACACGCCCCGAAGAAGTAGAAATCTTCATCGCCAGCTACGTGCCGGAGAGCTGGGGAGTGGAGAGCGGCCTACCCGTGCCCGGCACCTTGATGCGTGAGAACTACGATGCCGTGACGCGCTTGGTTGACGGCGACTACCTGCTCGGGAAGTTGCTCCTGCGGTATGGGGACGAGCTAGGAGACCCGCTGGAATACCCGCCTGGCGACTGGGCACCGCCTCGCCGGTTTGCCCATCAGTTCGCGCGAATTCACGACCACGTGAAGAAGCAGGCCACCGCCGAGGGACCCGCTGCGACCACCGATCCAGACGCCCCCGCCACGGCCGAGTGACGCCGATCAGCCGGACTCTCGCTTGCGCGGGAAGAGAGACTGGCTGTACTGCCCCACTGGATCGTAGAAGTAGATCTCGCGGAAGCTGGACGGCGGAACCGCGATGCTGATGCGGCTCATCAAATCGCCCCATTCGTCGGGGAGATAGGGCATGTTGAGCGTGCACTGCACGATGAGAATGGTGTCCTCTGGGTAGACGATGGCTGCCTTGGCCTCGATGCGCTTTCGCAGGATCTCGGTGAACTTGTCGACGAACTCGCGGTTCATGTACGAAACCGGTACTGATTCGATCGTGCCGTCCTGAAGGCGCCGGATCCCTTCGAGGCCGAAGGTGCTGCCCTCGGTATCGAGCAGCTCGCGGCTCAGGTATTCGTTCGGGTGCATCGCGCAGGTCGCCTCGAGATGGGCCAGCGCCGGGTAGAAGCCGTGATCAACGTAGGCCCCACGCTGCTCGATCTGAGCGTCGAACGACTGGCTGCCGTCAACCCACCGCACTGTGATGTAGCGGCCCGGCCGATAGCTTGCCTGGACATACTTGGCGATCGGGAGGAGCTCTTCGAGCAGGCGCTTCTCCACCTTGCTCGGTCGCCGGCGCATGCGCGAGGGGCCGTCCACGCGACCGCGGATGGATTCGAAGAGCGCATACACGCGTGCGCAGAACACCAGTCCGTCGAAGGGCTGGCCGTCGAATTCGGTGAGCGGCGAGGGTACCGCGGCGCGCATACTAGCCATGTAGGGGCTCAGGAGTCCGGTGCGAGCTGAGCGCTCTGGCCGCTCTGGGCGCTTTGCGTGCGTTCGAGCCGCGCGGCCTCTTCGAGTGCTTCTCGCACGTGGGGGATGAGTTCGATGACGAAGCTCATGAAGGGGCAGAAGGCGATGGTCCGGGTTGATGCGTACCAGGCGCTTTGCACGCCGATGATCCCGTAGCGGGTCTGACCATCGACCTCTCCGACGGCGAACACGGGGCCACCGCTCATGCCGTCGACGTCGCGCACCACCTGCTCGGAGCCGTCGGCCAGTCGGGCGTAGTGGACGTTCTCTGCCTTGGCGCCGGCCCCCTCCGGAGCCTCTGCGGGTTCGAGTGCGACCATCACCAGGCGTGCGCCGATCAGCGTCTCCCCGTCATAGTCGACGGACTCGCTCGGCACGCCCATAAGCCCCCACTGCTGATCCGGGTGCGGCACGTTCCAGCCCTTGCGCGCGAGCGACAGCACGCCACCGGCCTCCAACTGATCGCGATAGAACTGCCGCAGGTGCGTGATCGCGTAGTCCAGGCCACGGGCCTCGTCGTGGATCCAGTACCACTGCCGGATGTCGAGGTCGTACGGGACGCCCTTGTTCCCGAACTTCGGTTGCAGCAGATGCTCCGTCAAACGCCAATGGCTAAGGGAATTTCCTTTGGCCAGGGCCTGTTCGACAGCGTCCAGGATGTGGCCCGCGGTGACGTAGAACCATTCCCCCTCGATCTCGACCACGAAGCCAGAAAACACGAGCGCCGTGGTCTCCGGGGCGCCCGACGGCTGCTGCATACAGGAGAGGGTGACGAAATGGCGTCGCCAGCTGTCGATGAGGTTCTTCCTAATGTCGGCCATGTGCGCTTGCCGCGGATGGTGAAGAGAAGTCGGCAGATTCTGGGGCCAAGCCCGGGGGGTGACCAAGTTGCAAGCGCCGAGGGCGGGCGCGCGGCGTACGCCAAGGGGGCAGGACCTCCGGCCGCCGCGGTGATGCCAGAAGGCGTGCCGCGCGCTTGAATGTGCTGGCGAGCGGCAATTGGAAAGCCGGCAGGCTTTTTCCCCAGAGTCGCGATTCAGGTGCCGATGATTTAGGGTGTGCTGCTGCAGGTGACCAAGATCTAAGGCGTGCGGAACCGAGGCGTGGGCTGCCTTTTGAGTGGTCAGGGCCAGATTTCAGGTGCGTTAGATCACCAAACACCGCGCTGACCAGCTTGCATGGCGGCTCCGTGGATGTGATTTTACATAATACACATTGTCGATTGGCTCGATGGTTTGGGAGACGTTGCGCTATGAAAGCCCGTGGAGGTCAACCATGGACTTCAGGCACTTCACTCATTGCTTCATTCATGAACGCCACGAAGGCACCCGCATACGACGGGGGTTCCTCACTCGGTCATTGCTTCGCCTGGGGACTGCCTTCGAAGTCGAACATCTTGATGAAGCTCTCATTTCCCTGGCACTTGTAGGCGGACAGCGCTTGTGTGATCGACTTGCGGAGCGCCGCATCGAGCGCGGACTGACCGGTACTTTGAAGCACAAGGACCTCCGATTGGGCCACGCGCCCATCGGCCATCCTGGCGACAGCCACGAGGCGAGCGGTACCTGTCCAGGAGCCCAAGTCGGGGCGAACAGGTTCCGGCATGCTCGTGCAGTTTTCCGGCCCAAGCATCACGACGAACTCGGCGTAGGAGACCTCCTGGGTCTCTTCATTCCACATCGCCTGGACATCGGTCGAGTGGTCTCCGCCCTTGCCCCAACGTTTGCCGGTGCCTTCGGCATGACCGCCTCGGAAGTCGCCCTCATAGCCGCTGCCGTCAGCGGACGTGAACTTGCCATGGCCGGAAGCGACACCGCCTGAAAAGTGCCCTTCGTAGCGTCCCCCGTCTGGCTGAGTGAGAACACCTTCACCTTCGCGTTGTCCATTCCGGTAATCCCCTTCGTAGACAGCCCCACGGCTCGACCTCAAGATGGCGCGGCCCTGTCTGAGCCCCTTCGCCATAGCGCCTTCGTAGTGTGTGTTGAGCTTGCCATCCAGGAACCACTCAGCGATGCCGTCGCCGTCGGCGAGGCTGTCCTTGCAGCCGCCGGTCCATTGAACGGTCTCTCCAGGCAACGGGCTCGCGTTGAAGTGATCGCATCCGCTCTGGTCCTTGATCCAGCCCGACTTGACTTCCGCCGGGCGTGCGCTCGCTGGCTGCGCGGGCTGGGTATGCGACGTGCTGCTCGATGGGGAGACGATGTGCAGCCCTGGTTTCGCCTCGCTTCCGTAGTTGATCGACATCAACTGGTCGGGAGTGGCTTCGTCAACCCGCGTGTACAGCTGGTTGTTGACCGCGCCATCGGCCTTCGTCTCCATCCGCAGCAGCTCGACGCTGCCACGACCGGTGAAGTCGCCAGTGAGAACCACGATCGAATCGTCCGTGCTTTGCAAGGAGATGCTGTTCAGATTGAAAGACGTGGACTTCGTGAAGGTGCCGTCTCCATTGCCGAGCCACAGCGCATTGTTGGCCGGCATGGTCGATCGAACCAGGATGTCGTCCCGGTTGTCACCGTTCGCGTCGAAGGTGCTGATGGCGAGATTGGGCTTGCCCAGTCCATCGACGCCCACGAGGCCCACGCCGGAGAGATTGAAGTTGCCCGCGAAGGCCGTGCTGCCTCCGATGCTCAATGACGACGAGCTCGCTCTCGCAGAAAGGCAGTCAGTGCGGCCGTCACCGTTGAATTCAATCGGGTTTATGCAGCCGCCTGCCGGGCCGCCGGGAACGAGCGTGAAGTTCCCGTCGCCGCTGGAAATCCACAGCCCCGCACTGGAATAGATGTCGGCCAGCCCGTCGCCGTTCCAGTCGCCGGTATTGGCGTTCGGCGGTAGATAGGACAGACCGCCGATGGGTGGTGCATAGACGGAACGATGGGCCAGGTTTGTGCCGGTGGCTTCCCGAAAGGTGCCGCTGCCATCACTCTGTCCCATGTAGACATGGGTGCAGATCCTGGCGCTGCAGGGATCCTGCTGCGGTGTCGAGGAAGTATCGTTGACGGTCGCCGGCAGGATGGTCGTGACGAGGTCGAGAATGCCGTCGCCATTGATGTCGATGGCGTAGAAGTTCTCGCCTTCGGTGAAGTTCGCTTGGATCCCGGTCGGCTGGCCAGGCGCCGGAACGGACGTCACCTGTTGCAGGCGTAGGTTCGACGGCACCACGACGCGCTTGAACGAGCCGTCGCCCTTGCTCAGGTAGAGCAAGTTCGGCGCTTCGCCCGCGCATCGGTCGGAATGAGTGGCAACTCGAAGGATGTCTGCGAAACCATCCCCATTGAAGTCCGCAACCATCGATGCGAAGCACCCGTCGCTCTTCGACAGGTTGACATCGGTCAGGTTGAACGCATGGGCCTGGTCGTCCGTAGGCCACCGGACAAACGTATCGACGTCGTGCTCGTTGCGGCTCATCCAGAGCTGGTTCTCGGCCGGCGTGTCGGACCAGCGCAGGATGTCCATCCGACCATCGCCGTCGAAGTCGCCGATGAGTGCGCCGTAGCGACCGCTGCCCTGTCGGGTCATCTGCGTCGTGGCCAGGCCGCTGGCCGCGAAGCCGGTGTGGGCCGCGTAGTTGTCGTTGCCGCCATCTGCGTAGGCGAAGGTCGCGGCGGTCACGCATTTGCTGCCGTCGGAGTTGCCGGGGCAGTCCTGCAGGCTTGAAACCCGACTGCGACCCGACACCGGACCCACGGTGTAGCGGACGTTCAAGGTGCTGACAGGGGTCGCGCCTGCAAAGCTCGTGACGGACTGCAAGAGCAGCGTGCCGACGTTCTTGAACCCCTGTTGGTACGCCTCCACGCCGTCCGAGGGCGTGGTCCCCGCGGGGGCGCGAGGCCCATAGTTGAAGACGACCTTGTTCGGCCCGTAGTCGACCTCGGCCACGTTCCACTCATGGCCCACGGTCGAGACACCCGCACCCGGACCGGAGCCCCAGGCGACGTCCGACTGCAGGTACTTGTAGTCAATGGCGTCCCCCTTGACGTCGAGGATGCGAGCCACCGCCCAGACCATGCCCGGGGCGCCCGCAGTGCCTTGCGACGATTGCAGAACCAGTGCACTCGAAGCACTGTTGACATCGGGGTCGGCGCCGTACGAATAGATCTTGCCGGACTTGGTCCACACGCGGAAATACGCCGGGCCGCTGCTGGCGCTGCCGTTGGCGTAGCCGTAGGAACGGATCCGTATTGACGCGTCTCTCTCGGTGCGGAACTCGATGAAGCGGCCTTCGGCCTGCCCCATCGCGTCGCCCTTCTGAAAAGGGGTCGCAGAGCCCGCGGTGGGAAAACTCCCGTTGATCACGGCACCCGTCATCGGATTGACCTGAATCAGCCTCTGCTCGTCCAGGCACAGCTTGTCTTCAGGCCCGAATGTGATCGGTGTGACGATCTTGTCCGTCGCCAGACTGGCCTGGCAGCGCACGATCATGGAAATCCCCCGCAAACCCCAGCCGTATCCGATCGGTCCGTTGACCGTTCCAGCGGTATAGGCGAGTGCAAGCTTCGGGGACGCACCGGCGATCGGCGGAATGTTGATGGCTTTGGCGTAGGCGGGCAGGCCGCCCGGCAACTGCGCCTGCGCAGCCCCGCTCATCGCCAAGACGAACAACGGCAGGACACCCGACAGGCCGATCGCCCTGCGTTCGTTCAGCCATTTCGACATTCGAGCGGCGAGACAGAAGGAACGGTCATTCTCGGCATGGGGCATCTTCAGCGTCCTGGCATGGAGGCAACGCTGAAGCCGGCCGTGTGCATGTGCGAGACACGCCTCGTCGAAGGGAGGCGAATGGCACTCCCTCCATGAGCTGGTCTGAGAACTCCCTCGTTGCCTGTCTTTTGGTCGAGCGCCGCGCGATGCAACGCCCGCTTTGTGGGCCGCGGGATTCTATGGACGCGGGGCGCGCCGACCACCGAGGACTTTTACTGAGTCAGCGCCATCGTCGAGCGCTTGCGGGGCAAGGGCAATTGGTTCCGGCCGGCTCCGTGAGCAACCCAAACAGGCGCTTCCCAGCGCCCGCCACCCCCTCACTTCTTCGCCGTCATCATCTTCCTGATCTCCGCCACATGCTCATTCGCCCGGCTGCTGATGTGCGCCATCGCATCCGTCTGCGACTTGCGGGCCAGCTCGGCCAGTTCCTTCATGTCCAGCAGCGCCTTCTCGTAGGCCTTGCGGGCGAGTTCGGCGTGCTTGGTCGGGTCCGAACTGCTCAGCGCGGTCTTGCCGCTGTCCTGGATGCTCTGCATCGCGGCCTTGAACATCTCGGCCTGCTTGGCGCCGATGGCCTGCATCGATTCGTAGGCGGCCCGGTTGGCCTCGACCAGCGCTTCCATGTCCTTGCGCCGGGCCTCCATGACGGCGTCGATGTCGACGCCCGGGAGCTTGAAGCTCTCCATCATCTTGGCGATGTCGCCGAAGGGATTCGCGGGCGTGCTGTTGCTGGTGCTGCTGCTCTTGGCCATCGGGATGCCTCCTGAAGTGACGGACGCCCGATCCTCGGCGCACCGTCGCAGCCGGTCAAGTCGTGGCCGCGCGCACGTCCTCCGCCAGCCCGCTGCGCGAGCTGCGCGCGATCGCCTCCAGCGTCGCCGCGTTGTCCAGGCTGGCCTGGGCGGCGCGGTCGATTGCAGCCTGGTCGCCGGCGGCGATGACGGCGGCGAAGGCCTCGGCGGCGAAGCGGAAGCCGCTCCCGACGCCGCTTTCCACGGCCTCGAATGGAATCGCGTTGGAGATGCCGCGGCGCACGCGCAGCTCGCTCGGCAGGTAGCCCCAGCCGTCGCCAGCGGCCTGATCGCTGGTGTGGTTCAGGTACTCGGTCTCGAGGGTGCCGTCGGAGCCGATGATGACGGCGCGGCGGTGGTTGGCGGTGTTCATCGCGCAGCTGAACTGGGCGCGGCGGCCGTCGGCGAAGTACAGCGTGGCCGCAGTGGCGATGTCCACGCCGCTGGGATCCCAGTCGGCATCGGCACGCACCTTCACCGGCGCCGCGCCCATCACCAGCCGGATGATGCTCAGCGCATAGCAGCCGGCATCCAGCAGCGCCCCGCCTCCCAGCGCCGGATCGAAGCGGATGTTGCCCTGCGGGTTGGACAGCGCGAAGCCGAAGCTCGACTGCATGCTGCGCACCGAGCCGATCGCGCCTTCGCGCAGCAGCTCCAGCAGGGCGCCCGTCTGCGGCTGGAAGTAGTACGGGAAGGACTCCAGCAGCATCACGCCGTGCCGGCGGGCGGCATCGAACATCGCCCTCACCTCGTCCAGCCCCAGCGCCAGCGGCTTCTCGCACAGCACATGCTTGCCGGCCTCGGCCGCCTTGATCGCCCACTCGGCATGCAGGCTGTTGGGCAGCGGGATGTAGACGGCGTCGATACCGGCGTCCGCCAGCAAGGCCTCGTAGCTGGCGTGGCTGCGCGGGATGCCGAACTCGGCGGCGAACTCGGCGGCCTTGGTGGCGTCGCGGCTGGCCACGGCCTGCAATTGCACGGCGGGGCTTTCACGCACGTCGCGGGCGAACTGGCGGGCGATGCGGGCGCATCCGAGGATGCCGAAGCGCAGGGGTTGGGTCATGAGGGAGGAACTCCTAGAAGAGGCGGATTGCCATGTCGAAGCGCCAGGTGCGGCGGATCTCGATCACGTCGTATTCGACGGCCAGCGCCGGCTGGAACGCAGGATAGTGCTCCTGGCTGCGGATGACGCGGCGGATGGCTTCGTCGAGCTCCGGCGCCCCGCTGGAGCGGACGAAGGTGATCGATTCGATGGACCCGTCGTTGCGCACGGCCACCGTCACGATCGGGTCGTTGTGCGGCTGCTGCAGCGCCTGCCGGACCATCTCGAAGGTCGGGTTCAGCTCGATGCGGCGGGCCCAGGCTTCGGCATACAGCACCAGCTCGGCATTGGCATCGGTGCGGCCGAACAGGCGGGCCCGGCGCACGCTGCTGGTGCCGGCGGCGCGGCGGTCGGCCTCGGCGTCGAGCTGCTTGCCGACGATGGCGCGCAGCCGCGCGGCGCGGCGCTCCTCC
>NZ_LYVQ01000017.1 GCF_001984095.1 Pelomonas sp. KK5 | reverse complement strand
AGCCCAGCTGGGGCGGCAAGCTCACCTCGACCGGGCGAAGACCCTCCTCCGCCTGCGGCGCCGGGGATGGCGATGGCGATGGCGATGGCGATGGCGACGGCGAAGGTGACGGAGAGGGCTCCGGGGACGGCGCGGGCGGAGGAGGGTCTTCGCCCGGTCGAGGTGAGCTTGCCGCCCCAGCTGGGCTCACCCGAAGAGGTGCCGGTGGTCGGTGCCCGGCCGGCCGCCTTGGCGGACCTGGGTCGCGGCGGCGCGGGTGCGGGCTCGGCCACCAATGTGTTCCGCCGACGCTTCCCGATCGCCAACACGCTGGACAACTCGGTCTGCGCCGGTGCCGATGTGCAGGCCGCACCAGGAGGCTCGTCGACGACTCGCTCGTGCTCGAATTGATGCTTCGACTGCTGCGCGCGGCGGCGTGTTTGCTGCTGTGGAGCGCGGCCACGGCCGGCGCGCAGTCGTCGCAGCCCCAGCCACGCGTCGCCTATGCGATGCACAGCGCGCGCATCAACCAGATCCGCCTGACACCGGACCTGCAGCGCCTGGTCACCGTCAGCGAGGACAAGACGCTGCGGGTCTGGCGTGCGCGTGACCTGGCCTTGATGCGCATGATCGCCGTGCCGAGCGAACCGGGTGAGGAGGGCGCACTGCGGGCGCTCGCCATCACGCCGGACGGGCGTGAGGTCATCGTCGGCGGCTGGACCGGCCTGGCCTGGTCCGATGGCAAGCGTTCGCAGGCCTACCGCTTCGACCTGCAGACCGGCCGCCTGCTGCAGGTCCTGCGCGGCTTCGAGGGCGTCATCGAATCGATGGCGATCAGCGCTGACGGGCGGCGCCTGGCGATCGGCCTGGGTGGCGGCGCGGGGCTGCGCGTGCTCGACTGGCCATCGGGCCGCGAACTCTGGGTCGACCGCGAGTACCACGAGCGGGTGGGCTTCGCCGACTTCTCGGTCGACGGCGCACTGGCCACGACCTCGGCCGACGGCTGCCTGCGCGTCTACGGTCCCGATGGCCGGCTCGCATTCCGGGCCGAGTATCCGCCGCGGGACGATGGGGGCGCGCAGTGCCGCGGCGGCGCGCTCGGGGGCGTGCGCTTCTCTCCCGACGGCGCGATGCTGGCCTTCGGCCTGCAGGACCGGCCGGAGATCGTCGTCTTCGATCCGCGTCGACAGCAGGTGCTGCAGCGGCTGAGCGTCAAGGATCCGGCGCAGCGCTCGCTGTGCTGTCCCAACTGGAGCGCCGATGGCAAGCGCCTGCACATGCACGGTAGCTTCGTCGGCGATGGCGCCACGCCGCTGTACCGCGTGACGCTGGCCAGCGGCGCGATCGAGCGCCTGCCGGTCGGCCGCCAGCGCTTCACCAACGTGCTGCCGCTGCTGGATGGCGAACTGCTCGTGTCCACCGTGGCGCCCAGCCTCGCCCGCATCGCGAACGACGGACGCGTGCTGGCCGAGGCCTTGCCGCCGAATGGCGACTTCCGCTTTGCCTGGGATGCGTGGCGGCTCGATGCCAATGCCGAGACGGTGCTGCTGCCGATGGACGCCTCCGGCGGCGAGCAGCGCCTCTTCAGGCTGGGAGAGCCGCCCGATGCTGCGTTCCGGGAGGCCCGCGAGGCCGACGGCAGCGGCCTCGCGCCTCCGGGCCGCGGTGGCGGGCTTCAGGTGGACGCGATGCTCGACGAACTGGGCTATGCCCAGCCGGTGCGCATCAATGGCAGCCCTGTACGGCTGAAGGCCTTCCAGTCGGTGCGCAGCTGGGCCGGGGACGCCAGGCGCGCGGTGCTCGGCACGCAATGGTCGGTGCTCCTGGCCGACGCCACGGGCCGCGTCCTGTGGGAGAACGATCTTCCCGCTCCGGCCTACCAGGTTGCGCTCAGTGCCAACGGCCGCTGGGTGGTGGCGGCCGTCGGAGACGGCACCTTGCGCTGGTACGAAGCGACGAGCGGGCGCGAGGCCATGGGCCTGTTCCTGCATCGCAACGGCCGCGACTGGATCGCCTGGCGACCCGACGGCAGCTACGCCAGCTCGCCCGGTGGCGACGAGTTCCTGGGCTGGCTGCGGAACCGGGGCGACGGGCGCGAACCGGCGTTCCTGCGGGCCGTGCAGTTCGAGCGCGATCTGTATCAGCCCGATCGGGTGCGGGCCGCGCTGCGCGAGGCGGACGAGTCGGCGATGCCTGCATCGCGCGGTGCCATGGCGCCGGCCTGGGCGAGGCTGGCGGCACCGGAAGTGCGGATCGAGGAACTGAACCCGGAACGTCGCGAGGTGCGGTTCACCGTGCATGCGGGCAGCGCCACAGTCCGCGAAGTCGGTGTGTACGCCGACGGCATTCCGGTGCTGCCGGGCGGCGCTCAGCTGCAGGCGGCGCGGCGGGGTGAACTGGCGCAGACGGTCGTGATACCGGCCAGCCTCCCGTTCGACCACATCCGCGTGGAGGCGCTCTCGGACGGCGTGATCGGCCTGGACGAGACGGCTGCGCTGCGTCCGCAGAGGGCCGCGCTCCCGGGGGCGGCAAAGGGGGTGCTGTGGGTGCTTGCCATCGGGGTGGAGCACTTCGAAGACTTCGAAGGATGTGGCCGAACGCGCGACTGCGACGTCTTCCTGCCCGACCTGCCGAACGCGCCCAGCGATGCCATCGAGCTGAGCAAGCTGCTGCGCGACCGTGCAGGATCGCTGTTCAGCGAGGTGCGCGCGACCGTGCTTTCGCATCGCCAGGGGCTGCCGCCGCGCAAGGACAACATCCTTCGCGCGCTCGAGGCGCTGCAGGGCGCGACGGCGCAGGACACGGTCGTCGTCTTCCTGGCCTCGCACGGCGTGGCCGATTCGTCGGGGCGCGAGTACTACTTCATGCCGGCCGGTGCGCGATCGCGCGAGATCGAGGGCCTGATCGGCGGGCCTTTGCCGGGCACCAAGGCCAGTCTGGACTCGCTCATCGGCGCCACCGAGCTGACCGATGCGATGCGCCGCGTGGCGGGCCGCCGCCTGCTCATCATCGACACCTGCCACGCAGGCGCCGTGGGCTTCAGCGGCAACCCCTACGCCATCACCAAAAGAAGCGCTGCCGCGAACTTCTCGACGCTGACAGCGTCGACCGGTACCGAGCTGTCGTACGAATCGGCGGATCCCGGCGTGGCCCACGGGGCCTTCACCTATGCGCTGCTTCGTGCGCTGGGCGGCGAACTGCAGAAGACATCGGAGGCCCGGCCGCTGACGCTGCAGACGGTATTCGAGCAGTTGCAGCCCGAGGTCCAGCGCAACATGAACAGGATCAACGCCGCCGCGCGTCGGCAACGGCCGTCGCACGTGGATCTCAGGCAGACACCATCGCTGGTGGCCAACGCCGCTTTGCGCGCTACGGTCCTGGCCGAGTTCGGCAAGCACCAAGATCGGTAGTCCGACCCGGCACGCTGGTTCAGAGCCAGCGCGACGGTGAGCGTCCTATGGGCGTCTTGTCCGATGGCTGTCCATCTCGGAGCGAAGGCGGTCAGCGGGCGAGTCAAAGTGCTTGCAGGGGTAGGTGGCGCAAGGCGTTCGGTGTACAGCTGTTAGAGACAATTGCTGCGGGTGATCGGCTAACAACCTGCGATTCGGGTTGTTGAGTACCGGGTCCCGACCCCTAGCAGAAGTCGAATTCTGCGCCCGCAACGCCTGCTCGTCGGCGTCTGGGAGACATTCGACGACGTGGACGGCTCGACCTTGTCCACGACCGCTCACGCATGCTCGATGGCCGCTGATCATGCAAGCAGCCGCTCCTTGAAATGCGTCGACGCAGGCGGCGCAAGCACGATGGGCCCCGGGCCCCAGAGATTCAGCGCAAGCCGCGTTTGACGGCCAGGCGAGAACGCGGTGCCGTGGGCGCGTCAATCTCTGCGGCCGCGCCTAGGCGCTCGGAGGCGCTGACGAACAAGTCGGTCATCGCGTCGTCGCCACGGGGCGCGCAGACGCATATCACACGGCAGCGCGTATCGCCGGCGTTGAGGTAGGCGTGCCCCATGTCGCTGTCGAAATAAACCGAGTCGCCCTCCTTCAAGCGAAGCGGCGCGTAGAGCTCGGAGTGGAACTCAAGCTCGCCTTCGAGCACGAGTGAGAACTCCTCGCCCGAATGGCGTATCAGGCCGCCGAACTCCTCCGTGAATTCCGCCAGCGTGCGTGCACGGATTTCCACGGCAATGGGCGTCATCGCCTTGTTCAACAACTCCGTGGCGAGATACAACTGGCGATAGCTGCTCGTCTCGATCAGTTGCCCGTCGCCCGCATGCTGCACCGCGCGCCGTCCGCTGCCGAGCGCCGTCCTGGGCGGGGGCGAATGAAGCTGCGGCTCAAGCAGGCTCGCAATGTCGACGCCCAGGCCTTTGCTCAGCAGCGTCAGCTTGTCGAACGACAGTGAGACTTGCCCTTTTTCCAGTTTGGATAAGGTGGAGATGGCCAGGCCCGTCTTCGCGCTCACCTGAGCGAGCGTCATGCGCTTGTCGAGCCGCAACGCGCGAATGGCCTGGCCTGGTGATTCTGCATTTACGCCGGGCAGGCGATCATTGGCGCTCATTCGCTTAACTTTAGCAGAATCGGCGATGAATCTCTCCTTTGGAGAACGCCCCCGCGATCGTGCGTTCTCTTAAGCTTCAATGCGTTGGAAACGCATGTGGCGCGTGCGGCCCGAATCGACACGGAACCCCGTGACCGCACCGTCGTGGCGGTCCACGCCCAGAACCATTCGCATTTTCGGAAACTCCGGGAGCGAAAGTGCGAACACGTCGGCCGAGAGCGCCGTCAGCACCATGTCGTTGACCGCGAAGTCGCCCGCCACGCGCAGCGTCCACGTGTCCCCATTGAGCAGGACCTGGGCGTCAACCCCGAGGTCGCGCGCGTGGTAGCGGCCCGCCAGCGGGGCCGCGGCGTCAGCGGGCGGCGCGTCGGGCAAGAGCTGAAGGCGGCGCTTCCAGCCCGATTCGGCAAGCTCGATTTCCGCAGGCGCCGTCTCCAGGTCGGCGAGCGCAGCCGTTGTCAGCTGGAACGGCCCCATCGCGAGGTCTTCGATGCCGATCCGAAGCGTCTCGCCTTCGTCGCGCAGCGGGACAGGCGCACTGTTCATGACCGTGAGGCCGAGCTTGCCGTCGGCGTCGGCGAAGCCCACGACCAGGCCGGTCTCGGGCGAGAGGTAGTGCTTGTCCAGCACGGCCTTGAAGCGCTCGGCCGTGGCACGCTCCTCGACGGGGCCAAGCACCTCGTCGCCCAGCATCGCGTCGATCACCTTGTTGGCCAGCTCAATCGCGTTCACGACGGCGCCATTGGTCATGATGATGACGTCAAGCTCATGGGCGGGCACGGTGATCATCTGGCAGGTGCCGCCGATGACGCTGCCTGAGTGCTGGATGACCCGGACGCCGCGGTAGTCGTGCACCATCAGGCCGAGCGCGTATGGGCTCGGCGTGCCGCTGGACAGCGGGACGGTCGTCGTCATCTGCTTCCACGAGGCATCGGTGCCGACCCTGTGCGGGCCACGCAGGTGGGCCAGCCAGCGCAGCATGTCGTCGATCGTCGAGATCATCGAGCCCTCGCCGCGATTCTCCTCCGTCGGGAAGATGCCCCGCCGCCAACTGCCGTCCGGTTGCGCCACGTGCAGCGTGGCCATATTGGGGTGGATCTCAAAGTCGCTCTGCACGCAGCGGGTGTCGATCATGCCCAGCGGCGTGAAGATGCGCTCCTCGAGGAAGCGCTCGAACTTCATGCCGCTGACCCGCTCGATCACCAGCGACAGCATGTGATAGCCGCCGTTGTTGTAGATCATCATCTCGCCCGGCGCGAAGTTGACCTCGGACTGTCGCAGCTGCGCATGCAGCGCGACGCCCTTGGGCTTGATGGCCATGCCGTCGCTCATGAAGCCGACATCGAGGTAGCAGCGGTAGCCGCCGGTGTGCGACATGAACTGACGCAGCGTGGGCTCCTTGGCCAGCTTGGGGAGCTCGGGCAGGTAGGTGCGTACGCCCACGTCGATGTCGAGCTTGCCTTCTTCCACCAGCAGCAGGGCTGCCAGGCAGGTGAAGTGCTTGGTTGTGGAGCCGATGCGCATGCGGGTCCAGGCCGTGTTGGCAACGCCCAGCTCGATGCTGGCCAGCCCGAAGCCACGCCGGTAGACAGTCTTGCCGTGCTGGGCGACGCCGACCACCAGGCCCGGCGCGTCGGCCTTGTTGGCGACCTGGAAGATGCCATCGAGGGCGGCCACGCCGGTCTTGGCGGCCTTGGTCTCGGGGGCGGTGGATTCATTCATGCAGGTCTCCTCGGGAACGAACAATGATCGGACAAGAATCGTCGGCGGCGGCCGGCGGTCGGGCGGGTTGACTTAAAGAAGCCGTGTCTTCGCCAGCATGGCCGGCGTGACGCCGGCGGCCAGGATGTCGGCCGGCAGTGGTTGGCCTGTCGCCAGGCAGGCCGCGGCGCGGCCCATTGCGGGCGCGGTTTGGATGCCGTAACCGCCCTGGCCGACAAGCCAGAAGAAGCCGGGCGCCACGGGGTCGAAGCCGACGACGGGAACGCCGTCCGGGCTGAACACGCGCAGGCCGGCCCAGCGATGGCGCACGCGACGCACCTGTACGCCCGTGGCCTGCTCGAACCGGTCAACGGCGATCGCGATGTCGAGTTCCTCTGGCTGGGCGTCGCACGGCGGGCTGGGATGCTCGTCGGCGGGAGACAGCAACATGAGGCCGGCGTCGGGCTTGAAATAGAACATTTCATCGATGTCGATCGCGGCCGGCCAGGACGAGGCTGTTGGGGCGTGCGCCTCCGGCACGTCGACCAGCACCGCCGTGCGCCGCCGCGGCTCGAGGCCCACCGGCGCCACGCCGGCGAGCCGAGCGATGCCGTCGCCCCACGCGCCGGCGGCATTGATCACGACAGGGGCCGATAGCGTGCCGGCCGTGGTCTCGACGAACCAGCGACCTTGGTCGGACCGCAGGCCCTTGACGGCATGATCGAAGCACACCTGGGCGCCGTTTGTGCGCGCCTGGCGCAGGAATGCCTGGTGCAGCGCATCGACGTCGATGTCGGCTGAACCTGTGTCGACAAGAGCGCTCCCGAGGTAGTCGGGCAGGAACACCGGGAGGCGCTCCCGGGCCCGGCTGCCGGTGAGTTCGAACGTGGCAGCGGCGATGTCGGGGCAGGCGCGGAACGCGGCGAGCGCCGCTGCCTGGTCGGGGCGTGCGAAGTAGAGCGTGTCGCGCGGCACCACGAGTGGCACTTCAGAGAACCCCGGGGGCGTATCGAAGAAAAACGACCGGCTGGCCCGCGTGAGCGCGCGGATGACGGGGTTGCCGTAGAGCGCGGAATAGAGCGCGGCGGAGCGACCGGTGGAGTGCATGCCTGCGTGCTGCTCGGCTTCGAGCACCGCAACCCTGGCCTGGCGCGAGAGGGGCGCCGCGACCGAGGCACCTGCCATGCCGGCGCCGATGACGATGAAGTCGAACTCCTTCAAGAGGCTCATTTTCAGACCTTCCTTCGCTGCTGTTTTCCAAAGTTTATACATATCGTATAAAAATTTCAATAAAGGAAAATATCATGGGTTGACTGCCGCATCGGTGCGGTTGAAGGCGTGCCCATGGTGGAGCGCGGCAGCGGTGCACAGCAAGTGCCCCGGTCTTCAATTTTCGTGCCATGTATAAGATTTCCACTTAGGAAAAAAATTATCCAAAAAATATAACAGATTTGCTAACATTGATCATCGCTTCGTTGTGGCCTCAGCCGGAGGGCCAGTCGCAGCGAAGCGTCGAGAACCGTCAACGTATTGGGGAACACCATGTCCGAAGTCGAGAATTCGTCCCGCCCTGCCTCTGCGGCTCCCAGGATCACGCTGCTGTCGACGCTGGTCTCGCTGGCTTGTGCCGCGATGGCGCCGGGGGCCCGGGCGCAGGAGGCCGCTGTGCAGCCGGTGGCGGTCGCACAGGCCGACGGCGCGTCGCCCACCAACGAAGCCAGTGGCGCCAAGGACACCCATGGCGCAAACCGCAGCGTTGAGGCCACGGTCGTCATCACCGCCACGCGCCGCCGCGAGCCGCAGCGTGAGGTGCCGATGCAGGTGCAGGCGATCGCTGCGGAGAAACTGCAGGAAGCCGGCGCGCGCCAACTGACCGACTACATGGCCGACCTGCCCGGCGTCAACGTCAACTCGGCCGGTGCCGGCTACAACACCGTCAGCATCCGCGGCGTAACCACCGGCTCGCAAACGATCTCCACCGTCGGCATCTACATCGACGACGTGGCGTTCGGCTCCAGCAACGCCAACGTCAATGGCGCGCAGACCGCGCTCGACCTCAGCCTGCTCGATCTGAACCACATCGAGGTGCTGCGCGGCCCCCAGGGTACGCTGTACGGTGCCGGCGCGATGGGCGGCCTGCTGAAATACGTCACCAACGAGCCCGACACCTACGAGCTGTCCGGCAAGGTGACGCTCGGCGCCAGCGCTACGAAGGGGGGCGGCATCGGCCACACCGAGAGCGCCGTGCTCAACGTGCCTCTGAAGGAGGATGTCGCCGCCCTGCGCGTCGCGCTGTTCCACGACCACGCCGGCGGTTACGTGGACGCGGTGGGCCCGGCGGCCGGCAGGAACCTCAACAAGGGCGACAGCAACGGCGGCCGCATCTCGCTGCTGCTCCAGCCCTCCAGCAAGCTCAAGGCGCGGCTGACGGCGCTGAGCGCGGAGATCAAGCGCGACGGCCACGACTACGTGGACTACAACGCGGCCACCGGTGAGCCCGTGGCCGGCGACTACAAGCGCACGCTGTCCGTGCGCGAGCCGTTCTCGACGAAGGTGCAGCTCGTCTCGGCCGACATCGAAGCCGAACTGGGCTGGGCGCGCTTCAACTCGATCACGTCGGCGCAGAGCTCAGGCCTGAGCAACCACTTGGACTTCACCGCGCTGTATGGCCCGCTGCTCGGCGCCACGGTGGACACGGTGCCGCTGAACGCCTTCTCGAAACTTCGCAAGCAGACGCAGGAGTTCCGCCTGACGTCCACGTCCAACAGCAACTTGGAGTGGCTGGGCGGCATCTTCTACACCCACGAGAGCGGCGCCAACGACCAGTTCATCGAAAGCACGCTGCCCAACGGTGGAGGCCCGGGCCCCACGCAGCTGAGCGTCAGCCTGCCCAGCCATTTCACCGAACTGGCCGCCTACGGCGACATCACCTGGAAGGCGACGCCTCGCCTGTCTATCACCGGGGGCATCCGCATCGCGCGCAACCGGCAGGACTTTGCGGAACTGCTGAGCGGTCCGCTGTCCGGCGGCGGCGTCAATCTGAACGGCAGGTCGAAGGAGACCAGCAAGACCTACCTCGCCACCGCCAGCTACGCCCTGGATCCGACCAGCAACATCTATGTGCGCGCCGCCAGCGGCTACCGTCCCGGCGGCCCGAACAGCGTCGTCTACGACCCGGCGACCGGCCAGCCGCTGGCGCCGCCGACCTTCAATCATGACTCCCTGTGGAGCTACGAGGCCGGCTACAAGGCCGACCTGCTGGACAAGACGCTGTCGCTGGAGGCCTCGGTCTACGACATCCGGTGGCATGACCTTCAGCAGTTCACCTCGGTCAATGGCTTCAGCGTGATCACCAACGGCGGCAAGGCCCAGGTGGACGGCGCCGAGTTCTCGCTTCGCTACAAGCCGACCCGGGACTTGAGCTTCAACGGCAGCCTGTCCTATCTCGATGCGCGCCTGACCGAGGGCGCTTCCGGTCTCGGCCAGTCCGGCGCGCCGCTGCCCAACAGCGCCCGCCTGTCCGCCAGCCTGGGCGCCCGCTACGACTTCGCCGTCGCGGGCCATGCCGCATGGGTCAGCGGCTCCGAGCGCTACGTCGGGAAGCGCAACGCCGGCTTCGACGGCAGCACCACGCTGCCCAATTTCCTGATGCCTGCCTACTTCATGACCGACCTGCAGGCCGGCGTCGACCTGCAGCGCGTGCAGCTGTCGATGTACGTCCGCAACGTGTTCGACCGCCGGGCGATCATGTCGGCCAATACGTCCTACGTGTCGATCGGCGGTCCCGTGCAGGCCACTGTTGCCCAGCCTCGCGCAATCGGTGTCACCCTGAGCACTTCGTTTTGACATGACTGTCGAACGCCGTCCGCTGCGGGTCTTCGTCGCCGGCCTGATGCACGAGACCAACAGCTTCTCGCCGCTGCCCACCAGCCTGCGCAACTTCGGGGCCGACTGCGCCTACCGGCCGCCGGCGCTCGAAGGCCGGGCCGCGGCGCTCGATTTCGCCGGCTACGGCGATGCCCTGCGCACGGTGGCGGCGTATGGCGACGAGGCGATCGAAGGACCGTGCTGGTGGACGCAGCCGTCGGGCCCGTGCCCGGCGCCACTCTATGCCGTCCTGCGCGACTCGGTGCTCGACGCGTTGCGCGCCGCCGGCCCCGTCGACGCGGTGTTGCTGGTGCTGCATGGCGCGATGATGGCCGAGGGCACGCCGGACTGCGAGGGCGACATCCTGGAAGCGGTGCGCGCGCTGGTCGGCGCCGATGTGCCGGTCGGCGCGGTGCTGGATCTTCACGGCAACGTCGGCGAGCGCATGATCGCCAGCGGGGCCATCCTGATCGGGGTGAAGGAGTACCCGCACGTTGACTACCGCCCGCGCGTCGAGGAACTGCACGCGATCCTGGCCGGCATGGCCCGCGGCGGCCCGCGGCCGACGATGTTCCTGCGCACGATACCCGTGCTCGGCCTGCAGGGCACGACGGAGCAGCCGATGCGCGGCTTCGTCGAGGCGCTGCAGGCCGTGGAAGGGCGTGACGGCATCGTCTCGGCGACCTTGATGCACGGATTCCCCTGGTCCGACTGGGCCCAGACCGGCGCCTCGGTGCTGATCGCCGCCATCGGCGCCGATCCGGCCCGCATCGCCGCCATCGCCGATGAGCTCGCGGCGCGCTACACCGCCATCGTCACCGGCACGCCGGTGCGGCGGCTGGACGTCGCCGGGGCGGTGGACGCTGCGCTGGCGATCCCTCCCGGCCGCGGGCCGGTGGTCATCGCCGACAGCTCCGACAACCCCGGCGGCGGCGCCGCCTGCGATAGCACTTTCCTGCTGCGCGAGCTGCTTGCGCGCGGGGTTCGCGATGCGGCGCTCGGCATGATCTGGGATCCGCAGGCCGCGCAGATCGCCGCCGATGCCGGCGTCGGTGCCAGCCTGCGCCTGCGCGTGGGTGGCAAGGTCGGCCCCTTGTCAGGCGATCCCGTCGACCTGCTGGTGGAAGTGCTGGCCGTGCGCGCCGACGTGAAGCAACGCCAATTCAGCGCCGAGCCCAGGGCGCCGCTGGGGCTGGCCGTGGCCCTGCGCGCCGGCGGTGTCGACTTCGTCGTCAACTCGATCCGCCAGCAGGTCTTCGGGCCCGAATGCTTCACGGAGTTGGGCATCGACGTGGCGAGGAGGACACTGGTCGTCGTCAAGTCGAGCCAGCATTTTCGTGCCTGCTTCGATGCGCTCGCCCGGGCCACCGTCTATTGCAATGCGCCGGGATCGCTCAACACCGACCTCGCACAGATGCCCTACGAGCACCTGCGTCCGCTGCCTGGCGCCGGTGTCCACGCCATCGACCGGCCTGTGCTGCGCCTGCGTTTCCCCACCTGAGTCATGGATCTCGACCACATGCCCACGTCCGCTCCCGCCCGCACGCTAAGTTTGTGCAGACCGGCCCAGTCGGCCGGCGCCTCCATCGCCCTCGTCGCGCTCGCACTGCTCGGCGGTACCGCCGCGCGCGCCGTGCTCAGTCCGCTGCAGGAGCTATTGCAGTCCGACCTCGGTTTCAGCGACAACCAGGTCTCCTTGCTCCAGGGCGTGGCGACGGCCTTGCCTCTGGCCGTGGTGTCCATGCCGCTCGGCCGCCTCGTCGACCGTACGAACCGCACGCGGCTGCTGATCACGCTGGTACTGCTTTGCGCGGTGGGCAGCGCGCTGACGGCGCTCGCACACAGCTTCCCGGTCATGTTCGTCGCCCGCATGATGGTTGGCGTGGCCGGCTTCGCTGCGCTGCCGGCCGCCGTCTCCCTGGCCGCCGATCTCTCGCAGCCGGCCAAGCGCAGCAAAGTGATTGCGCTGCTTGGCATGGGCCAGGTGGTTGGGGTCGGCGGTGCCTTTTTCTTCGCAGGCAGCCTGCTTGACCGCCTGCCGGCAGCGCTTGACGCAGGCGCCGGCTTGGGCACGCTGGCCTCGTGGCGAATGGTGCAGCTCCTGTTTTCGGGCGGGATGCTGGCCCTCGCGCTGATGCTGCTCCTGCTGCGCGAGCCTGCGCGCCAGGAGGTCGAGCACGCCGAGGTCAAGGGCCTGCGTGCCGTGCTCGTCGAACTGGCCGAGCATCGTCGCGTGCTGGTGCCGTTGGTCGTCGGCATGATCAGTGTCGGCATGGCGGATTCCGCGGCCAATATCTGGGCGGTGCCGGTGCTCACCCGCTCGCTGCATCTCCAACCGGCCGATTTCGGCGCGTGGATGGGCTTGCTGCTGACGGCGGCCGGCTTCCTCGGTGTGATCGTTGGCGGCGTGGCGGGCGACCTCGGACAACGATTCGGCGGAAATTCGGGCTTGCTGGGCGCCGCGGCGGTGGTGGCGGCGCTTGCGACGCCGATGGCGTTTTTCCCGCTGATGTCCTCGGTGTGGGGCTTCGCCGCGCTGCTGGGCTCGCTGATGCTGTTCGGTACCTCGGCCGGCATCATCGGCACCGCTGCCATCACGGTGACGATCCCCAACGAGTTGCGTGGTATCAGCCTCAGCCTGGTCGCCACGTTCGGCAACCTGATCGGGCTCGGCGTCTCGCCGACGCTGGTCACGTTCGTGGCCCAGGTCGCCGGCTATGGCGCCGACATCCGCGTGCCGCTTGCCGCCGTCGGCCTGACCGCGAGCCTGATCAGCGTGGCGGCGTACCTGGTGGCGATGCGTGCGGTGCGTGCCGCGCAGCCCCATTCGACCTGAGTCCGGTCCCGATCCCTCGTTCACCATCACCAGAACACGAGTTCCTCATGCCTGTGCTTCAAGAACCCCTTTCCCACTTCCTCGGCGATGCGGCGGCGGCCGCCCGGCGCACCTACCAGGGGCAGGTCCATGCTGCTTGAGTGCACCAGCGGGGCCGAGGTCTGGAACCTGACGGAGCCGTTCGAGATCTCGCGCGGGTCGATGTCGGATGTGAATGTGCTGATCGTCCAGTTGCGCGACGCTGAAGGTCGAATCGGGCGCGGCGAGGCCGCAGGCGTCCCCTACGACGACGAGACACCGGCCTCGATGGCGAAGCAGGTTCAGGACGTCAAGGCTGAACTCGGCTCCGACCTGAGCGGCGAGGACTTGTTGCGGCTGCTGCCGTCGGGAGGCGCACGCAACGCGCTCGACTGCGCCCTGTGGGACCTGCGCGCCAAGCAGTCGGGTCGGAGGTTCTGGGAGCTGGCTGGACGTGACCTCGTGCAAGCTGTCAACACGGCCTACACGATCGGGCTGGGATCGGAGGCGGACGTTCGCCGCAAGGTCCGTGCGGCACGGCACATGCCCTTGCTCAAGCTGAAGGCCGATGCGACACGCCATGTCCAGATGGCCCGCATCGCGCGCGAGGAGCACCCGGATGCCCGGCTGGTCATCGATGCCAACCAGGCGTGGGATCTGGCGCTGGTCGAGTTGATCCTCCCTGAGCTCTTCGGGCTGGGCGTGGAATTGATCGAGCAGCCGGTTCCGCGAGGCACCGATGCCCAACTCGACGGCCTGGGCTCCCCGATCCCGCTGGCCGCCGATGAGTCCTGCAAGGACAGGGGCTCGCTCGAGCAACTGGTGGGTCGCTACCAGTTCGTCAACATCAAGCTGGACAAGACCGGCGGCCTGACCGAAGCGCTGGCGCTGGCGCGAACCGCGCGCCAGATGGGCTTCGGATTGATGGTCGGAAATATGGGCGGCACCTCGCTGGCCATGGCCCCTGCACACCTGATCGCGCAGGACTGCGCTTATGTGGACCTCGATGGACCGCTTCTGCTGAAGAGCGACCGCGAGCCGGCCATGGCCTACGAAAACGCCTTGCTGCATCGGGCGAGCCGGGCGCTCTGGGGCTAGCTAACATCTCCAGGGTCTTGTCGCCAGTCCTCGTGGCAGCGTCGAGTCTGTCCAGCTGAGCAACAAGGGACTCCAAGGCCAAGGCATTGGCGGCCGAGCTGTTCCGAACAAACCTGGCTGTATCGGCAGTATCGATGGCCGCCATCGGCGGTGGTCAGATCTGAGCCATGCCCCCGTCCACGAACAGCTCGATCCCGTTGACGAAGCTGGCTGCGTCGGAGGCCAGGAAGGCCACCGCCTTGCCGATCTCGCCCGGCTCGCCCAGGCGCCCCAGCGGCACCTGCGAAGCCAGGTAGTCGAACAGACCCTGGCGGGACTCATCGGGCACCAGGCCACCGAGGCCGGGTGTGCGGACCGGGCCGGGGCTGATGGCGTTGACGCGGATGCCGCGATCCTTCAGGTCCAGCGCCCAGGAGCGGGCGAAGTTGCGTACGGCGGCCTTGCTGGCGCTGTAGACGCTGAACGCGGCCGTGCCCTGGATGGAGGTGGTCGACGACGTCAGGATCACCGAGGCGCCGTCGGTCAGCAGCGGCAAGGCCTTCTGCACGGTGAACAGCACGCCGCGCACGTTGGTGCCGAAGATGCGGTCGAAGTGCTCTTCGGTGATGGCGCCCAGCGGGAGCATGTCGCCGCCGCCGGCATTTGCGAAGAGGATGTCCAGCCTGCCGGCCGTGCGGGCGATCTGCGCGTACACCGCGTCGAGGTCGGCCAGCACCGACGCATCGGCGCGCACAGCCGTGGCGGCCGGCCCGATCTCGGCCACTGCGGCATCGAGTTCCGCCTGGCGGCGGCCGGTGATGAAGACCCGCGCTCCCTGCGCCGCCAACTCCTTGGCCGCGCCCAGGCCGATGCCACTGCTGCCGCCGGTGACCAGGGCGACCTTGCCTTCGAGTTGCTTGCTCATGATGAATTCCTTGGGATGAGTTGAATGGAATGGATGCAACTCTAGGGCGTCATGATTGAGCGATAAATAGCAGTTAAAAGAATGACTATCCACATATGTGGATAATCTGAGGATCGCAAAATCGAGGCGCGGGAGATGGACCAACTGCTGGCGATGCGCGCCTTCGCGCGAGTGGTGGAAGCCGGCGGATTTACCCGCGCCGCCGATTCGCTGGACATGCCGGTCGCCACGGTCAGCAAGCAGGTGCAGGAACTGGAGGCGCACCTGGGCGTGCGCCTGCTGCAGCGCACGACTCGGCGGGTGACGGTGACCCCGGAGGGCCTGGACTACTACGCCAAGGCCACCCGGATCCTGCGCGACCTCGAAGACGTGGACGCCTCCTTCACCGTTGCCCGCGGCAAGCCGCGTGGCCATCTGCGTGTCGACGTGGGGGGCTCGACGGCCCGCGACGTACTCATCCCGCTGCTGCCCGACTTCCTGGCCCGCTATCCCGACATCCGCATCGATCTGGGCGTGTCCGATCGCCAGGTGGACCTGATCGGCGACAACGTCGACTGCGTGATCCGCGGCGGTCCTCTGGACAGCTCATCCTTGATCGCCCGCCGGCTCGGCGAGGCGGCCCTGATCACCTGCGCGACGCCCGGCTATCTCAAGCAGTACGGGACGCCGGCCTATCCGGAGGAACTCCGCAATGGCCACCGGCTCGTCAGCTACCTGTCGAGCCAGACGGGCCGGGCCGTGCCCTTCCGGTTCGAGCGCGATGGCGAAAGGACCGAGTTCAAGATCGACCATCGTGTCGGCGTGAACGAGAGCAATGCGCACCTGGCCGCGTGCCTGGCCGGACTGGGCATCGTGCAGACCTTCGCGTATGCGGCGGAGTCGGCGCTGCGCCAGCGGCGACTGGTGGAGATCCTGGCGTCCTGGCGGCCCGCGCCGTACCCCTTCCACGTCGTGTATCCCCAGACGCGCCACCTGACGCACCGTCTGAGGGTGTTCATCGACTGGCTGGTCGAAGCGTTCCCGGCCCGGGTCGGCAGGGATGTCTGCGTGATGTCGAAATGATGCCGATGGCCGGCAGGGCCGGTCCCGCTATCGACAGGCGCCGGGCCAGATCAAGCGTAGGTATCGACGTTGCGTCCGAGAGTACCTTCAGAGGCCGGAACAGGCGGCTGCGGCAGGGCATCGAGCAGCGCAGCGGCGCCGCTTGCCTGGGCGTCGATGGCCTTGCGAAGCACCAACAGGCCGGCCTCGGTGCCCACCGAATCAGCCGTGCCGTTGGAGGCGGCCCTGACAGCGGCATTCACGGCGGTGGAGTTGGTGATGTTCATGCGGACAGTATCGGCAATTCCTGGTCGAGCTTGATTGTGGACCTGCCGAGTCCGGCGCGGCGGATTCAAGCCAGGTCGAACCAGATCCACCGGGCATCGGTTCGCGGTGCCACTGTCACGCGCCTGACCGTCGACAGTTGCAGGCCATCGCCACCCCGCAATTCCAGGGGCTGCGGCTCGCCGTCGACCTCTGCCATGACAACACCCTCGAGCACCTGGAGCCAGCCGTAGCGGCCGCTGGAGAGCTCATGGCTGTAGCGCTGGTCCGATGCCCCGTCGACGGTCCAGACGCTCACCGGCGCCCGGAGATGGAGTACGCCTGCCTGCTCCTGCGCGCTGGCGATCAGGCGCGGGCCTTCAGCGGGGCGCAGTGCTTCCTGCAGAAGCTGGTATCGCGGCGGGAGTTCGTCTGCGTTGCCATGCAGCCAGATCTGGAACAGATGCGTCGGCGCATCTGCCGCCGGGTTGCGCTCCGAATGCCTGACGCCAGTGCCGGAGCTGATGAGCTGGACATCCCCCGCACGCAGGCGCCCGAGATGGCCGGCCGAGTCCCTGTGCTCGAGCTCTCCGGACAGCATGAAGGTCAGGATCTCGAAATGGTCGTGCGCATGCTCGGCGAAGCCCGACCCGCCGGCGATGATGTCCTCGTTGATCACGCGCAAGGCGCGAAAGCCCATCCGCGTCGGGTCGTTGAAGGAGCCGAAGGAAAACGTGTAGTGAGCCTGAAGCCATCCGGTCCTGGACCAGCCTCGGGCCTGCCGATCGTGAAAGACATCGCTCATCGACTGCCGCACCAAAGGAGCTTGTTCATTGCGGCTTTATAGCTGGGTTCATGGACCATGCGGGACATCCCGGATCGTCCCCGGCCCATCGAGCCTCGACGACCTTGGGCGACGCAGGGCCGAGTGCCGGGATTTGTTGTGATCGATTTCTGGAGTTCGTGGTTCGGTGCATGGTGCTGGTGCGCGCCGGTTCATCTCATTTGTCCATGGCGCTGCGCGCCACCTGCAGCCAATGATGGCTGGAATCGCTGCGCGAGAGGCTCTCGCCGGACGCGCTGTTCGTCGATCTCAGGCGACCACTGCTCCTGCCGCGGTCCGGCGCATGAGGTGAGGAGCCAGTGGCTCAGCGCGCCGGCGCCAGGCCGACCACGCAAGCTGCGATCCTGACGATCAGACCCGGTCGCCGGCGCAGAACACGATGTCTAGCCCGGCATCGGCTCACGCAGCGTCACGAACTCCTCGGCCACCGTCGGGTGGATGCCCAGGGTGCTGTCGAAGAGTGCCTTGGTGGCACCCGCGCGCATGGCCACGGCGAAGCCTTGAACGATCTCGCCGGCATCGGCGCCGACCATGTGCAGGCCGACGACGCGGTCGGTCTTCCTGTCTACCACCAGCTTCATGAAGCTGCGTTCCGTGCGGCCGGACAGGGTGTGGCGCAGTGCCCTGAATTCGCTGGAGTAGATCGCAACGTCGCCGAACTTCGCGCGCGCATCGGCTTCGCTGTAGCCGCAGGTGCCGACATTGGGGTGCGTGAACACCGCCGTCGGAATGAACTCGTAGTCGAGCCGGCGCTTGCCCTGGCCGAAGAGCGCGTCGACGACCACCATCGCCTCGGCGAGCGCCACCGGCGTCAGCGGGACGCGGGTGCAGACGTCGCCGACGGCTTGGATCGAGGGCACCGAGGTCCGGTAGTGCGCATCGACGACGATCGCGCCTTTGTCGTTCACCTTGACGCCGGCGGCCTCCAGCCCCAGGCCTTCGGTATTGGGTCGGCGGCCGGTGGCGAACAGCACCGCGTCGGCCTCGATCTGCTCGGCCCGCGTCAAGGTGACGAGCAAGCCGCCGGGCCCGCGCGAGAGCGCCGTGACCTCGCTGTTCAGATGCAGCTTGACGCCGGCTTTCGTCATCTCGCCGGCCAGGAACTGGCGGACGTCGTCGTCGAAGCCGCCCAGCACATGAGCGCGGCGGTGCAGCAGCGTCACCTCGGCGCCGAGGCCGTTGAAGATCGAGGCGAACTCGCAGGCGATGTAGCCGCCGCCGACCACCAGCAGCCGGCGCGGGAAGGGATCGAGATCGAACATCGCGTCGGAACTGAGGGCCAGCTCGCTGCCCGGCATCTCGGGCATGAAGGGCGTGCCGCCGGTGGCCACGAGCAGGTGGCGAGCGCTGTGCCGGCGGCCGTCCACCTCGACCGTGTGCGCATCCACCAGTTGCGCCCAGCCGTTCAGCACGGTGACGCCGGCCGTCTCCAGCAGTGAGCCGTAGATGCCGTTGAGCCGGCGGATCTCCGCGGCGCGCTGGGTCTTCAGCCGCGCCCAGTCGAAGCGCGGCGGCTCGGGCAGTTCCCAGCCGAAGCCCGCCGCTTCCTCGAAGGCCTCGGCATAGCCGGCGGCGTAGCTGTAGAGCTTCTTGGGCACGCAGCCGACGTTGACGCAGGTGCCACCCAGCTCGGCCGCCTCGGCCAGCCCGACGCGCGCACCCAGTTGGGCCGCCTGGCGCGCAGCGCGCACGCCGCCGCTGCCGCCGCCGATGACGAAGAAATCGAAGTCGTAGTGACGCATCAGTCAGGGGCTCCTTGCTTGCGCCGCAACACGACCGGCTGGCCGCCGTAGCGATGCTTGGACATCCATGCGGCCAGGGCCGAGTCGAGGTAATCGGCATGGCCGGGAAACCATTGGAGCAGGTGGATCGCGAAATCGCGCGCCAGGGCCTCGTTGCCGGCACCCGATTCGAGCGCCTGGCGAACCTCGCGCGCAGACTTCAGCACCGCCGCATGCTCTTCCCGATGGCAGTCCGCCGGCGGGAACTTGGAACTGCGCATCCATTCCTCTTCCTGGGAGAAATGATCGACGGCATGGGCTTCGAAGTCACGCACTGCTGCCAAGGCCGTGCCGGCCTCGCAGGTGAGCAGGCGCAGCGCCACCTCATAGAACTCCTTGTGGGTCTCGTCCATCGGGCCGAAGCCGAGCAGGCGTGCGTCCGACCACAGGAAGCTGCTGTCGGCGTGGGCTCGCGGCGCCTCGATGTCGCGCATGGCTGGATTCATCGTCATGTTGGCGCGTTCACAGCAGCACGGAGACCTGATCGAAGCCCAGGCGTGGACTGCGCTCGAACAGGCCGGCCGGGTCGCCATGCCCCAGGTTCAAGAGGTAGTTCACCTGCCAGCGTCCGTCGGGGAAGAACTCGGCATTGACCTTGGCCGCGTCGAAGCCGCTCATCGGCCCGCAGTCGAGGCCCAGTGCCCGCGCCGCGACCATGAAGTAGGCACTGCCCAGCGTGCCGTTGCGGGTCGCCGTGCCGGTGGCCAGGGCGGGGTTGCCTTCGAACATCGCCTGGGCGTTGGGGTTGTGGGGGAAGACCTGCGGCATGAACTCGTAGAAGCGGGTGTCGGTGGCGACGATGGCCACGACCGGCGCCTGGCGGACCTTCTGCACATTGCCCGGCATCAGGGCCGGCATCAGGCGGGCCTTGGCAGCCTCGGTCGTGAGGAAGACATAGCGCGTGGGCTGCGTGTTCATCGAGGTCGGGCCCATCTTGGTCAACTCGTAGATCTCGCGCAGCAACTCGATGGATACCGGCTTGTCGATGAAGCCGTTGGGCGTGCGAGCGTGGCGGAAAACGCGGTCGAGCAGGTCGTTGGATTCAGTCATGGTCGGCTTGAGTGTGAGAGTGAAGAACAGGGCGAATGAGTCGATTCAGAAAAAAGGTGATCGGGACCGGGAGGTCCGCGCCGCTGCTGGCGCGCAAAGGCCATCGGCGTCGTGCCCGTCAGGCGCTTGAAGGCCTGGCGGAACGCCCGCTCTGACGCATAGCCAAGACGAGCGGCCACGTCTCCCACCGGCAGTTGCCTCGCGAGCAAGTCGCGGGCGCAATGCATGCGCCAGGCCAGCAGGTAGCGCATCGGCGTCTCGCCCACCCGAGCCAGGAAGCGCTCGCTGAAGACGGTGCGAGACAAACCTGCCTGCTGCGCCAGGCGCGCCAGCGTCCAGTGCTGGCCGGGCTTGCGGTGCATGGCGAACAACGCCCGGGCCAGCGCCGGGTCCGTGAGGCCCTGGAGCCAGCCGGCCGCATGCGCCGGTGAAGACAGCAGGTGGCGGCGCAGCAGGTCGTTGAGCAGCAACTCGGCAAGCCGCCGCGCCTGGGCTGCGAAGCCGGGAAGGCCGCGACCCGATTCGTTGCCAAGGAAACCGAGCGCCGAGGCGGTCCAGGGCGAGGCATGGGCAGGCCGCGGCACCCGCAGGCGGTCGGGCAGCGAGGCCAGCAGCGGATGGTGCTCGCCGTCCTCGAAGCCGAAGGCCAGCGTCAGCAGCTGGGTGCGTTCGACGACACCGGCGTTCCAGGACAGGCGCATCGCGGCCGGCGGGCTCTCGTGCCGGTCGAAGCGGAGGTCCGGCGGCATGCTCGCCTCCCACACCTCGCCCCAGGGCAGGCGCGCCAGGCCGGGCGCGCTGCCCAGCGTGTAGCGCCCCTTGCGCAGCACCACCAGGGCATCGCCGGGTTCCAGCCAGATGCCGGCACCCGGCGATGCATCGGGCTCGGCCCACCAGCAGCGGCCCTCCAGCACCATCAGGCAGTGAGCGGGCGCGTAGTCCCAGGCAAAGCACCACGGCAGGCCGAAATCGAAATGCCCGACCGCCGCGGCCTGGACGCGAAGGCTGTCGAGCAGCGGGCTCAGCGTGTCCATATCAGTTTTCCATGGCGCTGCGCACCACCCGCAGGCGATGAAGCCGGGCGGTATGGGTGTTTCGGGCCGTCCGCGCCGGGCCGCTCCCAGGCAGGCCCGCGTGGCGATATGCTTGGGGCTCGATGCCCCAAGCATCGCCGTCCCTCCGGGGGACCGGCCAAGGTACTCCTTGGACGAGGGGCTCCATCTGATGGCTGGACGATTCAGCCGACATGCCGGCCTGCGCAGCATGGCACCGCCCGTCGCCACCGGCCACCATCACCGGACCCCAACGACAACCGGAGACGGCGATGTATCCCTTCGAGGACGGACAGACTTTTCCAAGGAACCATTGGTATATCGCGGCCTGCAGCCATGAGCTGGGACGTGCCTTGTTCGAACGCACGATCCTTGAAGAGCGCCTGGTGTTCTATCGCAAGGAGGATGGCACGCCGGTGGCGCTGGACGGCATCTGCCCGCACCGCAACCTGCCGATGGCGCAGGGCATGCTGGAGGGCGACGCGGTGCGCTGCGGCTACCACGGCTTCCGCTTCGAGGCCGACGGGCGCTGCACGAACATTCCCAGCCAGTCCGCCGTGCCCGCCAGCTTCGCCACGCGCAGCTACCCGGTGCTGGAACGCTGGCAATGGATCTGGGTGTGGATGGGCGATCCTGCCCAGGCCGACCCCGCCTTGCTGCCCGACATGGATGTCGCGGGCCTGGGCGCGCCGGGCTGGCGCGCCGACAGCAATGGCGTTGTCCACCTGAAGTCCCGCTTCTCGCTGCTGATCGACAACCTGATGGACCTGTCCCACATCGCCTTCGTCCACGTGAAGACGATCGGCAAGCAGCTGACCGAGGCGGCCGAGGTGACTGAAGAAAACGGACGCGTGCATGTGATCCGCTGCACGCCCGATCAGCCGGCGGAGGGCTTCCACCGCTTCCTCCACCCGCGCTGCCCGGGCCCGGTCGACCTCACCACGCGCTCCGACTTCCTCGGGCCCGGCCTGATCTGCGCCGGCGGCCCCTACAGCGTGATGTCGGGCACCGGCGAGCCCGTGGGCCGATTGAACTTCGTGCATGGCCTGACCCCGGAAACCCGGCACAGCACCCATTACTTCCCCGCGGTGTCGCGCGACTTCCGCCTTGACGACGACGGGCTGTCGCAGGCCCTGCTCGGGAAGGAGCGCTCGGTGCTGGCCGAGGACATCGCCGCGCTGGAACAGGTGGAGATCGTGGTGCAGCGCCAGGGCGACACCCGGCGTGAGCTGTCGGTGCTGGCGGACGCCGGCGCGATCCGCGTGCGCCGTCGGCTGATCGCGATGATGAAGGCCGAGTTGCAAGGAGCACCTGATCTCAGTTGAACAAGGCGCCGGGCCAGTGGACGACCGCCTGCTGGATCGCAGGCAGTTCGCGCAGCCGCGCGGCGTAGGCGGCCACCGCGGGCCGCTTGCCGTCCCGCCAGAACGTGTCCGCGCCCATATTGGCCATGCGCAGCAACTCGATGGCCCAGTAGAGGTCCGCCATCGTCACCTGGTCGGCCAGCAGCCACGCCGTCGTGGCGGCCTGGCGTTGCTGCTCCAGCATCGCGCAGGCCGATTCGGCGGTGGCATAGGCCTCGCGCATGCGCGCTTCCGTGAACAGCTGCTGCGCCGCGCTCAACTCCTTGGCGTGCTTGGCGGTGTAGCCACGCACCAGCACCTCGTCGTCGGCGAACTCCGCCAGGTAGCGTTCGCAGCGCTCCACCTTGCTCATCGCAAAGTCGACGCCGTTCTTGCCACGCTGCCCGGCGGGGCGAAGGTCTTCGCCGGGCGGCTTGCCGCTGAGCATCTGGTAGTTGGGCAGGTTGTCGATGATGTCCAGCTCGGCGTCGATCGCCGGCGCCAGGGCGAGCGGTCGCAGGCTGCGCGCGCCGCCTGCCACCGCGACGTCGTCGATGTGCCGGCAGATGCGCTTGGAGTCCACCACCACGGTGCCTGCGTCCCAGTCCACCAGCGTGGGCACCACGGCCGCATCGCAACCACCACCCGAGGCCACCGAGGTGCTGCCGGTATGCCGGTCCACCAGCTTCGCCCCGATCTGCTCGCAAGCCAGCATGCGCAGGCGCACATGGGCCGGAAGATAGGTCTGGCCGCTGAACAGGTTCATCATGTGCGAGCGGTAGGGAAGGCCGTGCAGGGCGAGCACCGCGCGCACCTTCTGCGAGCAGACCGAATTGGCCGCGCTGAACAGCTCGAAGCGCGGCAGCGTGCGGGTGGAAGAAGACGCGCCGATCAGCTCGCCCTCGCTGTCGATGGCGGCACGGGTGTCGGCCACGAGGGCCTGTATCGATGCATTCATGCGCTTGTCTCCGGATCAGCCCGCAAGCTCGAAGTTGGTGACGAAGTCGGACGGCATTTCGGGGCCCCAGACATAGAGCGCGTCTTCGGCCGGGTGGTCGGCCGCCGGCCACTCGGCCCCGGACTCCACGAAGTCGATGTCGTAGGAGTACTCCGCATAGCTGCCCCAGGGGTCGCGCACATAGCGGAAGTAGTTGGAACCGAGCACGTGCCGTCCCACGCCCCAGCCGCGCGCATAGCCGGCCCGCGCCATCTGCTCCATGCCCGTGCCCACGGCATCCAGGCTGTCCACGCTCCAGCTGCTGTGATGCAGCCCGCCGCCGCCGCTCTTGGCCAGGGCCACCAGGTGGTGGTCGCTCCCGTGCGGCGTGTGCATGAAGGCGATCACCGAGCCTGACCTGTCCGAAAGCTTCAGCCCCAGGACCTCGTTGTAGAAGCGCACCGCCTCGTCGACATCGGCGCTGAACATCAGGATGTGCGACAGGTACAGCGGCTGCACCACCGGCACCTTGCTGCGTGCCGGTGCCCGGCCGCGGTTGGCGCAAGCGGGCCAGGCCTGCTGATGCGCGGGCTGGCTGGGCGAACACTTGGCGGCCACCTTCAACTGGATCGGCAGGCCGTCCGGGCCCTGCAGCCAGAGGCCTTCGGCGCAGGCATGGGCGGGTGGCGCCATGCGTTCCACGCCGGCGGCCACGCGGTCTTCGAAGCGGGGCAGATCATCCGCATGGATGCCGAAGCTGACCCACAGCAGCCGTTTCACCACGCCCGGCAGGACGCGGCCCCAGCGGTGGGAATGCCCGAAGGTGTAGAGGCAGAGGCCGCCGTCTTCATCGCGCACGTCGAGCCCGAAGCAGCGGTAGAAGTGCCGCGCCTCCTGCAGGTCGGGCACGCTGATGGCGAACTCGTCGACCGAATGAACGGCCGGTGTCCGGCCTGGGTTCTGGATGACGCTCATGACGTTCTGCGCTCAGCGCACCTGCTGGCGCTGCGTCCCCAGCGGGCCGGCAGACAGGGTCATCACATCGCCGCGCTTCAGGAACACCGGCGGCTTCATGCCATGCCCGACGCCCTGGGGCGTGCCGGTGATGACGACGTCGCCCGGCAGCAGGGTCATGAACTGGCTGAGGTAGGACAAGATCTGCGCCACCGGGAAGATCATGTCGGCGGTGCGGCTGGACTGGCGGACCTCGCCGTTGACCCTCAGCTCCAGCGGGACGGCCTGCGGGTCGGGCAGCTCATCGGTGGTCACGAGCCAGGGACCGAGCGGGCCGAAGCCGTCGAAGCTCTTGCCCTTGCCCCATTGACCGTTGCGCTTGGTCTGCCAGTCGCGCTCGGACACGTCGTTGGCCAGGCAGTAGCCGGCCACGTGCTGCAGCGCCTCGTGCTCCGGCACGTTCTTGCACCGGCTGCCGATGACGAAGCCGAGTTCGATCTCCCAGTCGCCCGCCACCGATCCTTCGGGCAGCACCACGTCGTCGTCCGGCCCGGCGATGGAGGTCAGGGCCTTCATGAAGACGATAGGCTCCTTCGGGATCTCCAGGCCGGCTTCCTCCGCATGCTTGCGGTAGTTCAGGCCGATGGCCACGAACTGCCGCACACCGGCCGTCGGGGCGCCCAGCCGCGTGCCCGGCGGCACCAGCGGCATCTGCGTCAGGTCGATGGCCCGGAGTGCCTTCAGTTTCCCGGGGGCCAGCCAATCGGGCGTCCAGTCCGGCACCAGCAGCGACAGGTCGCGCATGTGGCCTTGCGCATCGACCGCGCCGGGTTTCTCGGCGCCCGCGGCGCCGTGTCTCAGTAGCTTCATCGGATGACTCGGGTAGGAGTTGAGGGAAAGAAAAGGCGCCGCTGTTCAGGGCACGTACTTGTCCTGCGAGGGGTTGCCGATGTGGCGGTCCCAGCGCACGACATCCGCGCGCTCGAACAGACCGGCGCGCGTGAACGGATCGTTGTCGTGAAAGGCCTGCACGTCGGCGAGCGACGGGGCTTCCACGACGAGGAAGCTGCCCAGATTGCTGCCCGTGTCGTCACCGACGCACATCGGGCCCGCCTGCACGACCTTGACGGCCTTGTCGTCGCCCAGGTGGCTGGCGACGTACTGGCGGTGCTGCTGGATCCATTGGCTGCGCAGCGGGGCGTCGTCGGCTTTGTCAAAGCAGATTCGCAGGTAAAGCATCGGTCATCTCCAAAAAGTGGCCGCGCCCTGTGGGCCCGCGCGGCATGGGCCGTGGTCAAGCCGGCACGCCCTCGACACCATCCTGGCGGGCCGTCGCGGACCGGGGCCTTGAGAAGCAGCCGTCCGGCAGGAGGAAGTGCGCCAGCGCGGGCAGCAGCACCAGCGCGCCCACCATGTTCCAGAGGAACATGAACGCCAGCAGGATGCCCATGTCGGCCTGGAACTTGATCGGCGACAGGGCCCAGGTGGCCACGCTCACCGCCAGCGTGATGCCGGTCAGCAGCACCACCTTGCCGGTGAAGCGCAGCGCCTGCCGGTAGGCCTGGGCCAGGGTGTCGCCCTGGCGCATGCGGGCCAGCACGATGCTCATCACGTACAGCGCATAGTCGACGCCGATGCCCACGCCCAGCGCGATCACCGGCAAGGTGGCTACCTTCACGCCGATGCCGAGTGCCACCATCAGCGCCTCGCACAGGATGGAGGTGACCACCAGCGGCAGCACCGCGCACACGACGGCCCGCCAGGAGCGGAAGGTCAGCAGGCACAGCAGGGTCACCGCGCCGTAGACGCAGGCCAGCATCTGCCAGTTGGCCTTGCGCACGACGATGTTGGTCGCCGCCTCGATGCCCGCGTTGCCGGCCGCGAGCAGGAACTTCACGTCCGGCGTGTCGTTGGCCCGGGCGAACTGCTCCACCTTGTCGACGACGCGGGCCAGCGTGTCCGCCTTGTGGTCGGCCAGGTAGGCGTAGACGGTGAGCAGGTTGCAGGTGTCGTTGTAGAGGCCGCGCGGCGCGTTCGCGGTGACCGTGTTGGCCATGGTCTGGCTGTTCAGCACCTCGTACCACTTCGCGTGGCCTTCGTTCAGCCCGACGCTGACGCCGCGGTTCAGCCGCGCCAGCGAGTTGGTGGACTCCACGCCCGGCAACTGGCGCAGTTCCCATTCGAGGCGGTCCACGCTGAGCACGGTGTCCACCGCGGAGCAGGCCTGGTCGGGCGTCTTCACCATCACGGCCAGGACGTCGGAGCTGGCCCCGTAGTGCCGGGTCAGGTAGGCCGCATCGCGGTTGTAGCGGCTGTCGGCCCGCAGCTCGGGCGCGCCCGGATCCAGATCGCCGATCTTCAGATTCAGGCTGACGATGAAGCCGGCCACGGCCAGCAGCGCGCCGACGGCCAGGGTCAGCGTGGCCCAGCGGCGCTGCGTGAACAGGTTGAGCACGCGCCACAGCCGGGGCTGCGCCTCGCCGCGCGCTTCGGCCGCCTCCTCGCGCAGGCTGCGCTGGGCGGCCTTGGCGCTGACGCCGACGTAGCTCAGCAGCACGGGCAGCAGGATGAGGTTGGTGAAGATCAGCACCGCCACACCGATGCTGGCGATCAAGGCCAGTTCCTGGATGACCTTGATCTGGATCGTCGTCAGCACCGCAAAGCCCACCGCGTCGCACAGCAGTGCCATCAGCCCGGCCAGGAACAGGCGGCGGAAGGTGAAGCGCGCGGCCACCACTCGATGCATGCCCCGACCGATGTCCTGCATGATCCCGTTCATCTTCTGGGCGCCGTGGCTCATGCCGATGGCAAACACCAGGAAGGGCACCAGCACCGAGTAGGGGTCGAGCTCGTAGCCCAGCAGCGGCAGCAGCCCCAGTTGCCATACGACGGCGACCAGCGAACAGATCACGACCAGCGTGGCCGAGCGCAGGCAACGCGTGTAGGCGAGCATCAGCTTGTGGGTGATGGCGATCGCGACCGCGAAGAACACCAGGATCCTGGACAGGCCCTCGATCAGGTCACCGACGACCTTGGCGAAGCCGGTGATGTGCAGCCGCACCACGCCGGTCTTTTCGTACTTGACGCGGATCTCTTCCAGGGTGCTGGACAGCGCGGCATAGTCCAGCGCCTGGCCGTCCGGCGTGCGTTCCAGCAGCGGCAGGTAGATGATCGTGGAGCGCATGTCGCGCGCCACGAGCTGGCCGATTTCGCCCGAGCGCTCGATGTTGCGGCGCAACTGCTGCATGGCCTCGGCCGAGCCGTCGTAGCCCTCGGGGATCACCGGCCCGCCTTCCAGGCCGTCTTCCGTCACGCCGACCCAGCGCGTGGAGGGGGTCCACAGGCTCTTCATGTAGGCGCGGTCGACCCCAGGCAGCAGGAGCACCTCGTCGCTGAGCTTCTGCAGCGTCTGCAGGTATTGCCTGTCGTAGATGCTCGGCGCGCGAGGCTCGACGGCGATGCGCAGCGAGTTGCCCAGGCCGGCCAGCTCACCGCGGTGCTTCAGGTAGTTGACGATGTACGGGTGGCCACTCGGGATCATCTTCTCGAAGCTGGCGTTGAGCGTCAGCCGCGTGGCCTGGAAACCCAGCAGCAGCGTCACCAGCCCGCACAGCAGCAGCACGAGCCGCCGGTGGTTGAACAAGGCACGTTCGACCAGCGAGCCGGAGCGCGGGTCGAAGCTAGCCAGGTCGCCGGCCGGCGGACAGGTTGGGATTGAGGGAGCATGCATGGCGTGGGCGAAGACTCGGCGGAAGGTCATTGGGGTGCGAGGCGCAGGGCACCCGCAAAGCTGGCGGCGACGAGGGCGCCGTCGGCACCTTGGGCCAGTGCGGTCAGCGGCGGGCCGGGCGGCGCCTTCAGCGTATTCAGCGGCTGCAGGCTGCGGCCCTGGTCCTTGCTGCGCAACAGCAGGCCCGCCTGGTTGCTGAACAGCCAGTCGCCGTCGCGCGTGAGCAGGGCGCTCGAGATGGTCACCGGCACGGGGACCTGCGAGGCGCTGAAGCTGCGGCCCCGGTCGCCCGACCAGAACACGTTCCCGCGCAGGCCGCCGACCACGACCTGCTCGCCCCGGCCCGCGATGGCGAACCAGCTGCCCTTGTAGGGCGTCTCCACCGGCTCGAAGCGGCGGCCGCCATTGGTGGAGCGCAGCAGCAGGCCCTGCTCGCCGGCCAGCATGACGAGATCACCCTCGACGTGCAGCGCGTTGAGGTGCAGGCCCCGCGGGTTGTCCAGGCGGTCGGACCACGAGGTCCAGGTCTTGCCCCCGTCCTCGGTGCCGAAGATGAGGCCGTAGGCACCGATGACGAAGCCGCGTTGCGCGTTCCAGAAGTGCACGGCCAGGAAGGGCTTGTCCGGGCCGTCGCTGACCAGTTGTTCGGCCTGCTCGACACGGCCCGCGTCGCCGCTGGCCTGCGCGGCCTTGCGTTCCAGGACGGCTGCCGCGCGGCCGTCGAGCTGCAGGGTCCAGGTCTTGCCCCCATCGGCGGTGTGCAGCACGGTGCCGCTGTGGCCGGCGGCCCAGCCCTGCTGCGGGCTCGGGAAGCTCAGCGAGGTGAGGCTGACCGACACCGGCACCTTGGCCTGCTGCCAGTTCGCGGCACCGTCGTCGGACCACAGCACGATGCCGCGCTCGCCGGCTGCCACCCATCGCGGGCCGGCGGCGGCCACCGCCAGCATCACGCCTTGCGCGGCCCGCGGCACCTGCAGCGCGGCGTGTTGCAGCGGATCGTTGCGCTGTGCCGCAACCGGGTACGCGCCGACCAGAAGGGCGGCGCCGATCAGCGCTGCGGCTCGCGTGGCCCGCTTCATGGCGCACCGCCCGCGCCCTGGGCCTGTTCGTCGGCGATCAGCTTGTCCAGCACGCGCCGCGCGCGCACCGCGGGCGCATCGCCGCCCAGCAGCACCGGCTTGAGCGACCAGAAGTCGGCCTCGCCCATGGCACGCTGCTGCGCCTCCAGCATCGGCAGGTCTTCCTGGGTGAAGGGCAGGCTGAGGGCGTCGGCGATCTTCTCGGCGATCTGGGCACCGGCCGGCCCCATCGCCTTGGGGCGGGTCGCGGCGAACCAGTAGTGCGTCGTCGTCGCCGTCTCCGGCGTGAACAGGTGCGGCAGCGCGCTCTCGCGGCCTTCGCTGCGCGGCCGGCCGGTGGGGGTGCCGCCGGCGATCAGCAGCATGTTGGCAGGCGCATCCCAGCGCACATCGAACCAGCGGTCGATCAGCGTGCCAGGCTCATAGCCCAGCGAGCCATAGAGAAAGGGCGTCAGGACTTCCGCCTCGGTCTGCCTCATCGAATACACGGTGTTGCCGTCCTGCCGGATGTCGGTCAGCGCGTTCTTCACCGCCGGTGTGCCCAGCGTGCTGGGGTGCAGGAACTCCACGTGCGACAAATCCATGATGTTGTCGGTCTCGAGCACGTAGTTGGCCTTGGCATGCAGGTAGCGCCTGCCCACGTGCCAGTGCTCGGGATCGATCAGCGAGAAGTCCGGGATCCGCGCGGCATCGGCCCGGCTGGCCTCGCCCATCCAGATCCACAGGATCCCGTAGCGTTCGACGAGCGGGAAGCTGCGCACCTTCGCCGCCGCGGGGATGCGGCCGTCGCCGTGCGGGTTGTGCACGCAGGCGCCCTGGCTGTCGAAGCGCAGGCCGTGATAGGCGCATTGCACCGACTGGCCGTCGTCGCTGAGCTTGCCCATGGACAAGGGGGCGAAGCGGTGCGGGCAGCGGTCAAGCAGCGCGCGAGCCTGGCCCGCCGCGTCGCGGAACATCAGGACCGGCTGTTCCACCAGCGTGCGGCTCAGCAGGGCGCCGGGCCGGACGTCTTCGGACCATCCGGCGACGTACCAGCAGTTGAGGAGGTAGGTCATGGGAGCCTTCCAGCAGGGTGGTTTAGCGGACGGACTTGCCGGCCAGGCTGTCCGGCTGGAAGTTGCTGTCGCTGAACTTCGGCACGACCTCCATCGGCGTCGCCTTGGCGTTCATCAGCCCGTTGACATACCAGGCGCCCGACACCAGGTCGTGCATGTAGAAGGTCAGCGGCGCGGTGGCCGGCACGTCGGGCAGCACGATCGGGTACTGGCCCAGGGTGCGCCACAGATTGCCCTGGGCGTCCCAGCGGTCGGCGAGCACGGGAATCCAGGTGTCCTCATCGAGGTAGTAGCGGCTGCGCGGCATCGTGTGGCGCTGGCCGGCCCGCAGCGTGCCCTCGACCACCCACACGCGATGCAGTTCCCAGCGCAGGTGATCGGGGTTGACGAAGTTCTTGCCCAGCACGTCGGCGTCGCGCTCGGGCACATTGAGCCGGTTGGCGTTGTACGGGATCAGCATTTCCTGCTTGCCGATCACCTTCCAGTCGAAGCGTTCGAGGCGGCCGCGGAAGACGAACTGCTCGTCGAAGGTCATCACCCCGGCCGTCTGCGGCGTCGGCGTGTCGCAGCACGCGGAGGGGAGCTTGCGCACGCGACGCTGGCCGGTCAGGTACATCCAGGCCACGTCCTTGCTCGAATCGGTGTAGAGCTTGCTGATGACGGCTTCGCCGACGCGCACCGGCGGGCCGCTGTTGGTGACCTTGATCTCGGCATGCACGCCGCCCTGCTTTTCGAAAGCGGCCCGGTCGCCGTCCTCGTAGTAGTAGGGGCGATTGAGTTCGCCCTTCACGTCGACCGTCAGCACCGGCGATCCGGTGGCGGTGACCAGGTAGCCGTTGGCATCGAAACGGTAGGCTGCACCGCCCCAGAACATCACCGCGTTCCACATCGCCTCGTCGCCGGTCTTCGGGATCGGGAAGGGGATGCCGCCGAAGGCACCGCTCAGCACGTCGGCGTTCAGCCTGGCCCGGGTCGCGTTGAGTCGGGTGTTCTCGTAGACATAGGCCGGTGCGCTGGCGGTGCGGCGCGTCGGGTAGACGTTCAAGCGGAAGTCGGGGTACTTCTTGAACATCGCCTTCAGGCCGTCCGACAGCTGCGGGGCGTGCTCGGCCACGTTGGCCGCAGTGACGGTGTACAGCGGCTTGTCTGCCGCGAAGGGGTCGGGTCGGCGGCCTGTGATCCGGGCCGCCGCAGTGGCGGCATAGCCACCGGTCCAGGCCGGGATCGTGCCGGCCTTGTTGCCGGCGCGCTCGCCGCCCAGCGGGGTCAGTTCGCTGGCGAGCCTGGCGGCCTCGGCCTCCGAAACCGCGGCGCGCGCCGGTGCCGTTGCCACAGTGGACGCCAGGATGGATGCCAGCGTCAGCGCCAGCGACAGGGGAGTGGAGCAGGTCTTCATGGACGGGTCTCTCTACGGCAGGAGGTTCAGAAGGTGGTGGCCAGCGTCAGCGACAGGAAATCCCGGTCGGCAAGCGCCTGTCTGAAGCTGAAGTTCTGGCCATGAGCGTCCAGCGGTGTGCCCACCGGGCCGTAGAAATGCGTGTAGCCGAGGCCGAAGCGCCACTTGTCGAGATAGTTGAAGTTGGCCGTCAGCGAAACGTCGCCCGAACGGTCGGCGCCGAAGTTCACGACCGCCGACGAGGCGCCGTGCGTGGTGCTGACGGACAGCGGCAGCGCGACGTCCAGCCCCGGCGCGATCTGCCGGTACTTGAGCTCGTACACCACACGCACGCCGCAGGCATCACGGGTCGAGTTGGCGGCCACCGCCTGCCCGTTGCTGACCGACAGGGTGCGGTTGCACGCGAGCTCCCCGGCCAGGCTCGACTCCTGGCTCAGCCAGTTGGGCTCGAAGCTGGTCAGCGTCGACAGGTTGACGTGCAGGCTCCGGCCGCGCGCCGGTGCGCGGCCGGCGAAGGCCTGCACCGGGTCGTTGACCAGGGTGGCGCCGTCGCGTATCGACACCTCGCCGCCGACGCTGGATTCGCCCAGCCCCTGGCTGAACGAGGCGCCGAAGGCGCGCGCGCCCCGGCCGTAGTACAGGTGGTAGCTGCTGGGGGCCATGGCGGGCGAGGGCGCCCTCAGGCCGGTCGGTCCCAGCGTCTGCAGGATCAGCTGCGGGACCCGCTCGTCGTAGCGCACGGCGTAGAGGCCGAAGTCGGTGCCCCAGTCCGCCACGCTGAAGCGCAATTGCAAGCCGCCCTGGCCGCCGTTGCCCGGACGGTCGTCCGCCGTGCGCTGGGCGGCGAAGCCGGGGTAGCTGAAGCCGTTGCTCGTGAACGCCGGAATGACCATCAGTTGCTGGCCACCGGCATCGAGCATGTCGGCCGGCGAGAGGTAGCTGCCTGCGCCCGCCAGCCGCGTCTTCTCCCAGCTGAACTGGTAGTAGGCGCCGAGGACGACGGACGGGCTCAGGTTGATCTGCCCGGAGATCTGGTTGACCGGACGGATCAGTTCGCGGAACTGCGTGCCCGGCACCGAGCTCGCCTTGATCACGTCGATCGGCACCATCGCGTAGGCAATGCCGTTGTTGCCGTAGAACAGGCTCTCGCCCCACACCTGCGCATGGCGCCCCAGACGGACGGAGACATCGTGTCCGCCCACATCGCCCGAATAGAAGCCGAAGGCGTCCAGCAGCTCTGCCTTGCGGCCATGCAGGCGGGCGGTGTCCCGGTTGAACTCGTTGCGGGCCGGCCCCGCGCCCTGGCTGGTGGCTGGCGAGTCGTTGTCGTTGCTGCGGTTGTAGACGGCGTCGTACCAGGCGGCACCGCTGGCGCGCACACCGCCATTGCCCATGCGCAGGTCCACCTCGGAGAAGACATCGAAGCGTTGGCTGACGAAGCCCTTGGCGAAGTTGCGGTCGCCGTCGTCCGCCGCAGCCGAGGAGCCGCCGCTGATCAGGCGCTGATCGCGGTCCTTCAGTCGGTAGGCCGATGCGTACTTGACGCTGGTGTTCCAGTTCAGCTCGATCGGCGGGGCAGGCGCCTCATCGGCATGCGCCGCGGGCCAGATCAGCAGGCCTGCGGCACCGATGAGCGTGCGGCGGCTGCGCCTGTGGGGGCGGCGATGGCTGCCGGGATGGGTGGCTTCTGTCTTCATGATGTCTCCAGTGGGTTCCCGGCTTGCGGCGTGTGGCGCCGGTGCCGGTTTTTGCTTCATCAATCCGTGGCAAGGACCTCGTGCGGAGGCCTGTTCTTCTTGGGCGTGCTTTCCGGTGGACTCCTAGTCGAAGCTGGGCGTGCGGCGGTCCAGGCGGGCCTGGATGCCGGTGCGCTTGTCCGGGCTGGCGAACAGCAGCTGGAAGGACTTGCGCTCCAGCTGCAGCCCCTGGTCGAGCGGCAGGTTCATGCCGCCGATGACGGCTTCCTTGATGAACTCGATCGCCTGTTGCGGGCCGCGGGCCAGCTGGCCGGCGATCTCGAGCGCGCGTGCCTCGACCTGCTCGTCGGCCACCACTTCACTGGCCAGGCCCATGGCCACCGCCTCGGTGCCCGAGACCGGCTGGCCCGTCAGCAGCAGCTGCATCGCACGGAACTTGCCCACCGCGCGCGTCAGGCGCTGGGTGGCACCGCCGCCCGGCATCAGGCCGATCAGGACCTCGGGTTGACCGAAGCGCGCGCCGGTGCCTGCGATGACGATGTCGGCATGCATCGCCAGCTCACAGCCACCGCCCAGCGCATGGCCGCGCACGGCGGCGATCACCGGCTTGCGGCAGGCCGCGATGGCGCCCCACAGCCGGTCCATGCGGCGCTGGACGATCTCCAGCGGCTCGGCCGCCAGGTATTCGCCCAGGTCGGCACCGGCGCAGAATGCGCGTTCGCTGCCGGCCAGCACGATGGCGCGGACGGCCGGGTCCGCCTCCAGTTGCGTGACCGCCGCGGCCAGCGCCTGGCGCAGCGCCAGGTTCAGCGCATTGAGCACCTGCGGGCGGTGCAGCCTCAGCACGGCCACGCCCGCTGCGGGACGCTCCTCGATGAGCACCGCCTCGGTCATTGGTGCACCCTTCGGCCTACGGCCTGTCCCGCCAGGCGGGAGCGAGCTTGCTTGGGGCGGCCCTGCGCTGCGCTCATGAGGGCCGGCTCCGCTGGAAGACCGGCGTGCGCTTCTCGAAGAAGGCCTCGACCGCCTCGGCGTGCTCGTCGGTGTGGTGCGCCTGGCCTTGCAATTGCGCGGCGGCCTCGAGCGCCTGGTCGAGCGTGCTGTGGCGCGCCTCGCGCAGCAGCTGCTTGGTCCAGCGCAGCACCTGCGGCGGGTTGGCCGCGATCTGCCGTGCCAGGGCCATCGCCTGGTCCAGCAACTCGTTCGCCGGCACCACGCGCGACACCAGGCCGATGGCCTGCGCCTCGGCGGCCGAGATCAGAGCGCCGGTGAAGGCAAGCTCGGCCGCTTTGGCCGCACCGACCACGCGGGGCAGCAGCCAGCAGCCGCCATCGCCCGGCACGATGCCCACCTTGACGAAGCTCTCCGCGAAGCTCGCGGTGTCGGCCGCGATGCGGATGTCGCACATGCACGCGAGATCGTTGCCGGCACCGATGGCGGGGCCGTTGACGGCGGCGATGATGGGCACGTCGAGCTTGTGGAAGGCGCGCGGAATCCGCTGGATGCCGCGGCGGTAGGCGGCGGCGATCTCCGCCGGCGATCCAGCGAACATGCCCGCGCGGTCGCGCATCTCCGCGACGTTGCCGCCGGAGCAGAAGGCACTGCCCGCGCCGGTCAGCACGATGGCACCGACGGAGAGGTCGCCGTTCAAGCGCTCGAAGCACTGCTCGAAGGCACTGAACAGGTCTTCGCCGCTCAAGGCATTGCGGGTCTCGGGCCGGTTCAGCGTGAGCACCGCGACCGCGCCGATCTGCTCGAGCAGCAGGGGAGGGGGGAGTGCTGTCTTCATACCCGCTCCACCGCCAGCGCAATGCCCTGGCCCACGCCGACGCACATCGTGCACAGCGCCCGCCTGCCACCGGTGCGGCGCAACTGCAGCAGCGCCGTCAGCACCAGCCGCGCGCCCGACATGCCCAGCGGATGGCCCAGGGCGATGGCGCCGCCGTTCGGGTTGATGTGCTCGCCGTCGTCCGGCAGCCCGAGCGCGCGCAGCACGGCCAGGCCTTGCGCCGCGAAGGCCTCGTTCAGTTCGACGACATCGAAGTCGCCGATCGACAGGCCGGTCTGCGCCAGCAGCTTGCGCGTGGCGGGCACCGGGCCGATGCCCATCACACGCGGCGCCACGCCCGCGGTGGCCACACCGATCACGCGGCCCAGCGGCTTCAGGCCCAGGCGTGCTACCGCGCCTTCGCTGGCCAGCAGCAGCGCGGCGGCGCCGTCGTTGACACCGGCCGAGTTGCCCGCGGTGACGCTGCCGCCGGCGCGGAAGGCCGGCTTCAGGGCGGCGAGGGCTTCTGCCGTGGTGCCGGGGCGGGGATGCTCGTCCTGCCGCATCTCACGCAGCTCGCCCTTGTTCGCACCGGGGACCTGGACCGGCAGGATCTCCTCGTCGAACAGGCCGGCGGCGGCGGCCCGCACCCAGCGCTGCTGGCTGCGCAGCGCGAAGGCGTCCTGGTCCTGCCGCGAGATGCCGTGTTCCTGCGCGACGTTCTCCGCCGTCTCGCCCATGGCGTCCACGCCGTGCAACAGCACCATTTGAGGGTTGATGAAACGCCAGCCGATGGTCGAGTCATAAACCTCGGCCTGGCGTGAGAACGGCGTGCTGGCCTTGGGACTCACGAAGGGCGCACGCGACATGCTCTCGACACCGCCGGCCATCGCCAGATCGAGCTGGCCGGCGGCGATGCCCCGCGCCGCGCTGGCCACGGCGTCGAGGCCGGAGCCGCAGAGGCGGTTGACGGTCGCTGCCGCCACCGTCACCGGCAGGCCGGCGAGCAGCGCGCTCATGCGCGCCACGTTGCGGTTGTCTTCCCCCGCCTGGTTGACGCAGCCGAGGGTGACTTCCTCGAGGCGCTCCCAGTCCAGGCTCGCATGCCGCTGCATCAGGGCACGGATCGGCAGGGCGCCGAGGTCATCGGTCCGGACCGACGAGAGCAGCCCGCCGTAGCGCCCGATGGGCGTGCGGACGCCGTCGCAGATGAACGCGTGGTTCATCACAGGCCCAGGACACGCTCGGCATTGCCGTGCATGACCTTCTCCATCACCGCATCCGAATAGCCCAGCTCCGACCACTCGCGCAAGATGCGTTCATAGGGCAGGCTCGGGTAGTCGCTGCCGAACATGATCTTGTCCTGCAGGCGGCCGCGGATGTCGACCTTCAGGTTGCCCGGGAAGTACTTGGGCGCCCAACCCGACATCTCCCAGTACACATTGCCCTTGTGCAGCGCGACGGCGGTGGTCTCGTCCACCCAGGGCCAGCCGGGGTGGGCCATGATGATCTTGAGATTCGGGAAGTCCGCCGCCAGATCGTCGATGTGCGCGGGATGCGCATGCCGCACGCGGGCGCCGTGGCCGCCGGGCATGCCGGCGCCCATGCCGGTGGTGCCCACGTCCACCATCACCGCGGCACCGAGGGCGTTGATCTCCTCGAACAGCGGGTAGTAGCGCCTGTCGTTGACGGCGAAGTGCTGCATGATCGGATGGAAGTGGAAGCCGATGAAGCCCAGCTCCCGCACGGCCTTGCGCACCTGACGGATCGCGATCTCGCCCTTGGCCGGCTCGACGGCGCCCCAGCAGTTCAGGATGCGCTCGGGGTGGCGCTTCCACATCGCATGCACGTACTCGTTGGTGCAGGGCGGCGTGGCCACGGTGGTCTCGAGGTCCAGGGCCACCAGGCAGGCCTCGACGCCGGCCGTCGTGAACTCGGCGATCACCTCGTCCTCGGACTTCGCGACCCAGTCGCGTTTCCAGTAGGTGGCCAGGGCCTCGGGGTAGGGGCCTTGTGAGTCAATCCAGGTCTGGGTGCCGGGATAGCAATGCAGATCGATGATGCGCATGGATGTGTCTCTTGCGTTGATGCGGTTCAGGCCGTGGCCTGGGTGGCGACCTTGGCGGCCACGCTCTCGCCCAGGGCCTTCTTGGACACCTTGCCGAAGGTGGAGACCGGGAAGTCGCGCAGCACTTCCAGCCGTTCCGGCAACTTGAAGCGGGCGATCTCCTGCAGCTGCAGGAAGGCAGCGAGTTGTTCGAGCGTGAGCGACTGGCCCGTCTTCAGAATCACGCAGGCGCACATCTTTTCGCCCAGCCGTTCGTCGGGATAGGGCACGCAGGCCACGTTCTGCACCGCGGGGTGCATCAGGATCAGGTTCTCCACCTCTTCCGCGCTGATCTTTTCGCCGCCGCGGTTGATCAGGTCCTTCTTGCGGCCTTCGACCACATAGTTGCCCGACGGGTGGCGGCGCATCAGGTCGCCCGAGCGGTAGAAGCCGTCCGGCGTGAACTGGCGGGCGTTGTACTCGGGCACGCCGTAGTAGCCGCGCAGGGTGTACGGGCCGCGGCAGGCCAGCTCGCCCACCTCGCCTTCGGCGACTTCATGGCCTTCGTCGTCGAGCAGCCTGATCTCGTCGTCGGCGCACACGGGCCGGCCGCAGGTTTCCAGCAGCACGGCTTCCGGATCACCGCGCCGCACGAACATCAGCAGGCCTTCGCTCATGCCGAAGTTCTCCTGGACGAAGGCGTTGTGGAACAGCTCGCGGGTGCGCAGCCGCACCTCGGGTTGCATGCGCTGGCCGCCGCTCTGGATCTGGCGCACCGAGCCGAGGTCGAAGCCGCTGATCGTCGGATCGTTGATCAACCGGATCAGCAGCGCGGGAACGACCTTCAGGTGCGTCACGCGATGCGTCTCGATCAGGCGGAACATCTCCTCCGGCCGCGTGCTCCCATGCAGCACCACGGTCGCGCCCTTGAACAGGAAGCCCTGGATGCCCGGGCACGCCAGCGGCAGGTTGTGGGCGATGGGCAGGACCAGCAGCAGCACCGAGCCCACGTCCACGCCCGCCACATCGGCCGCGACCTTGGAGTTGTAGGCGTAGTCGTTGTTCGTCCGCGGGATCAGCTTGGGAATGCCGGTGGTGCCGCCGGAGAGCTGGAAGATGCACGGGTCGGCCGGATCGATGTGGACATCGTCCAGCGCGGAAGCCGGCAGCCGCGCCGGCCGCTCGATCAGCTCGACCAGCGAATGCTCGCCGGGCCCGGGCGTGCCCAGCACCAGGCGCAGCTGCAGCGCCGGGTTCTCAGCCTGCACGCGGTCCAGCACGGGGCCGAAGCGGAAGTCGCCGCTTGATTCCGGATAGACCGCGCAACGGGCCTTCGACAGCCGGGCGAACTGGTTGATCTCGGCGAAGCGGTGCGTCACCAGTGCGGCGATCGGAATGCAGCCGATCTTCTGCAGCGCCAGGTACAGGATGACGAACTCGGCCACATTGGGCAGCGTCGGGATCACGCGGTCCAGCGGCGCCAGGCCCAGCTCCAGCAGGTTCAGCGCGAGATTGCTGCTGTGGTGGTCGAGATCGGCGTAGCTGTAGCGGCGCGCGCCGTCGATCAGCGCGGTGCGCTCGGAGAAGCGGCGGAACACGGCCGCGAACTCCTGGGCCAGCGGGCGGTCCTGCCAGTAGCCCAGCGCGCGGTAGCGCTGCGCGAATGCGGCGGGGAAGGGAACGAAACCTTCGAGCATGATGGCTGGTCCTCAGGTCGAGCTGGTGAAGCCGCCGTCGATCACGACGATCTCGCCGGTGACGAAGCGGTTGGCCTGGAGCAGGTTGAGCATGGTCTCGGCCACGTCGTCGGCGGTGACGCAGCGGCGCAGCGGCGTCGTCTTCGCGCGCTTGCCCATCAGGTCCTCGTACTTGTCGCCCAGCATCCGCTCCATCCACTCGCCTTCCATCCAGCCCGGCGCCACGGCGTTCACGCGGATGTCGGGGCCGAGGTTCCAGGCCAGCGTCTTGGTGAGGTTGACGACGGCCGCCTTGCTGGCGGCGTAAGGCAGCGGCTGCGGGCCGGGGCGCAAGCCGACGATGCTGGCCGTGTTGACCACCGCCGGTGCCGTGCCCTTCTTCAGCAGCGGCACCGCGGCGCGCGTGACCTGGAAGGTGCCGCGCACATTGACGGCGAAGGTGCGGTCCCATTCGGCCATGTCCAGGCTTTCGAGGTCCTTCACCTTCCAGGTCGCGGTGGTGCCGGCGTTGTTGACCAGCGCATCGAGGTGGCCGAAAGCCTCGCCGACGGCCGCCACGGTCTGGCGGACCGCGGCGTCGTCGCTGACGTCGCATTGCAGGACCAGCGTCTTCGCGCCGAAGGCCTCGGCTTCGGCTGCGACCTCGCGAGCGGCCTTGGCGCTCGATGCATAGACGATCGCGACGTCATACCCGGCCCTGGCCAGCGCCAGCACCGCACTGCGACCGATGCCGGTGCCGCCGCCGGTCACCATGGCCTTCTTCTGATTTGCCACTTGAAACTCTCCAACAAAAAATGCGTTTGAACGTTTGGTGAAAGGCGCGGCCCAGCCCCACCCTTCGCGGGGCGTGTTCGTTGTCAGGAAACAGGGCCGGCCGGGACGACGCTCGGGAAGTGCCGCGCCCTTCAGTGCTCGTTCACTCGAGCGTGAACTTGCCGTCCGAGAAGCTGAGGCGCACGGTCAAGCCGCCCTCGTTGATCAGCCAGGGCCGCACCTTGAAGCTGCGGGCGCCGGCCGCGTGCATCGGGTCCTTGGCGGCGATCTCCCTGGCCTCGGCTAGCGAGCGGGCACGGATCACGAAGGTGCCTTCGCCCAGCCATTCGCTTTCGTCATCGGTCCAGTGCGGGCCGGCGGCCAGCATCACCCCGGTGCGTTCCATCTCGCACTGATGGTCGAGATGGACGGCCAGGTTCTCCATGACCGGGCCCATGCCCTGGGTCGGCGTGCTGTGCACCATGTAGAACTGCTTCTGCAGCATGCCCTTGCTGGCTTCCAGCACCTGGTCCTTCGTGACTTTGATCGTCATAGTGTTTCCTGCGGATTCCGAGAAGATGAGGGGATGTCGCTCAGCCGCCGGCGGCCGGCACCAGGCCTTCCGGGCGATGCCATTCGCGCAGCGGGCGGCCTTCCTTCAGCGCGGTCAGCTCCTCCACCCACAGCTTGCGCAGCGCGACGATGCCGACGTCGGAGGCCCCGAGGAATTCGATGCCCTTGCGACGATCCGGGATGATTCCCTGGCCCACCTGGACGACTTCGTCCTGCACCATCGGCACGTGGTTCGACAGCTTCGGGATGTCGTCGAAGTGCAGCTTGCCCTTGAGGATCTTGCGGGCGATGTCGTGGCCGACTTCATCGGCCTCGGTGAAGTCGTGCCAGCGCTTGATGACTTCCGGGCTGGGCTCCTCGTCGAGGAAGACGCCGATCGTGTGGACCTGCAGGTGGCTGTGGTCGTCCACGGGAACGCGCCAGCCGGCGAAATGGTGCCAGGCGGTTTCCTTGGCCTTGTAGTGCTCCTCGCCGGCCCGCTTGGTGTTGTGGGGCTCCACGAGGAAGGCGCCGACATTGGGCATGCCGAAGAGCACCTCGCGACGCCGGCCATCCGGCGTGACGGCCACATTGCGCAGCCCCCAGGAGGTGCGCTCGACCGACAGCTTCGGCAGCTTGTCCAGTTGCAGGGCCTCCAGCGCTGAGCCCCGGTGCGTGAACCAGATGTGGCCCTCGTCCTGGTAGTTCTCGATGTTCTGGAAGTAGTTGCAGGGCCTGACATCGATGATGCCGACGTTCAGCTTGGCCTTTTCCCATTCCGGGAAGCGCGGGAACTCGGGCGGATCGCCTTCGCCCAGGTAGACGAAGATCAGCCCGAGGTACTCGCGCGTCGGATAGCCGCCGATCTTGATGTTCTTCGCGAAGCCCCGGCCTTCCAGCGGCTGCTCCACGCATTGGCCCGTGCCGTCGTAGGCCCAGCCGTGGTACGCGCAGCGGATGTTGTCGCCCTCGACCCAGCCGGTGCTCAGCATCACGCCACGGTGAGCGCAGCGGTTGTCCACGCAGTGGACCTTGCCCTCCTGGCTTCGGTACAGGGCCAGCTTCTGGTTCATGATCACCAGCGGCACGGCACGCCCGGCCTCAAGCTTGCGCGCGACAAACACCGGCTGCCAGAACCTGCGCATGTACGTACCCGCCAAGCTGCCCGGGCCCGTCCTCACGTAGTCGACAGTGGCATCGTCGGGCAGGCCCGTCACGTTCTCGTCATTCAAAACCATCATTGCTCCTCTGGGTCGGTCAAGTCACTTCAGTTCATCGCGCAAGGGCGGCTTCATCGGCCAGGCGCTGCGCACGCTCGGGGTCGCGCCCGGCCACGCCCACGGCGCCGATGCACTGGCCGTTGAAAAAAATAGGGCTGCCCCCTGCCAAGGGCAGCAGGTGCCGGCCGATGCTGCGAAGGACATCGGCGGGAATGGGCGGCCTGGCACCGGCCAGGTCTGCGCTGCGGGTCTGCAGCGACGCGGCTGCCAGGGCCACGCCTTCGGCGAGCTTCACCGCTGCGGGCGGGGCGCCGTCCATCCGGTCGATCGTGAGCACATGGCCATATCGATCGGCCACGACCACGGTCACGGCGTCGCCTTGCGCGGTGGCGCGGGCGATCACGCGGTCGGCCAGCGCCATCGCGCTGTCGAGCACCGGCTGCAGCATCGCTGGCGGCACTTCGCGCAGGCCATGGCCCTTCAGCGATGCATCGGGCTCGGCGCCATACGCTTCCTTCCAGCGCGCCATGTCGTCGCCGTGCTCGGGGCGGTAGGGGCCGCCGACGGCGTAACTGATGATCAGGTCTTCCAGGTTGGCGGGCTGGCCGTCGACCAGCAGGTCCTCGGGGCTCACGCCGGGCAGCTTGACGAAAGGCCCGATGCGCACGCCGGACGAGATGGCACCGATGGCGGTCTTCCCGCGCAGCAGCGGGACAGCGCCGGCACCCGGGAAAGCCTGGCCGCGCATCAGTTGCTGGTAGGCGGCAAAGATCTGCGGCGGGAATTTCAGCACGCGAGCGGCGAAGCTGGAGCTGGCCTCGCTGAGCAGGGCCGCGCCGAGAGCCTTGCCGCGCACGATGTCCAAGGCGGCACCACCGGTGGCATCCATGCGGCGAACCGCGACGGGCTCGCCGGACAGGTCAGCGACGACGAAGCACCCCGATTGCCGCAAGGCCTCCGTCTTGGCCACGGCTCGCGCCAGCAGGGCGCGCGCTTCGTTCAAGGTGATCAGGTCGTCCCGTGTCATGTCGCTTCCTTGTCTCGATGCACATCATTTTTGATTCGAATCGAAATTATGGTCAAGAGTAAAAGGACGAGTGATAACCCTATAAAAGCGTGTGGATGCGCTGGCTATCTTTTCGATTCGAATCAATTTAGACTCATGGAAAGACAAAGGAGTCGTACGAAAAATGAAGGCGAATTCTTCTTCCGCCACACCCGGCACCGGCTTGCGCGAGCGACGCAAGACCGAGAAGCTGGACGCGATCAAACGCGCGGCGCGTCATCTGTTCGAGACGCACGGCTACCACTCGACGCGGATGAGCGAGGTCGCGCGGGTGGCTGATGTGGGTTTCGGCACGGTGGCGGCCTATGCCTCCGACAAGGCGGGCCTGGCCGTCATGCTCTTCGTCGACGACCTGGTTCAGCTGCCGCCGCTTTTCGTGGGGCCGATCAAGGCAGACCGGCCCTTGCTCGATCAATTGATGGACGAGTTCTCGGTGAGCTTCAAGTTCTGGGCCTCGAAGCCCGAACTCAGTCGCATCGTCCTGCCTCTGGTGAGCCTGAGGAGCAGTCCCCACGCACAGATGATCCTGGCCCGCCGTGAAGTGATGCGCCGCTGCCTGATCGAATGGATCGATCGCGCCAAGGAACTGCGGCGCATGCGGACTGACTTCGATTCCGCCCAGGCCTCGGAGCTGTTCTTCTCGCTCTACATCCACGCGATCCACGAGTGGTTCAACGCCGAGTTGACGGACCCGCAACTGGGCCTGGACCGGCTGCGCTTCCTGCTGGAAATCCCCGTCCAGCGGCTTGCCTTGTAACGCCTTTCATCTTCCATGCCAGACTCTGCAACCCCTTCCTTGCTGACGGTCCGCGTGCTCAACAAGCGCATCGAGGCCCAAGGCATCTGCAGCCTCGAACTCGTCGCTGCCGACGGCCGCCAACTGCCCGCCTTCTCCGCTGGCGCGCACATCGACCTGCATCTGCCCAATGGCCTGGTGCGGCAGTACTCGCTGTGCAATGCCCCCGACGAGCGCCAGCGCTATCTCGTGGCCGTGCTGCGCGACCCCAACTCCCGTGGCGGCTCTGCCGCCGTGCACGAACAGCTCGAGCAAGGCGACGTGCTGCAGATCAGCGAGCCACGCAACCACTTCCAGCTCGTGCCCACCGAGCATGCGATCCTGCTGGGCGGCGGTATCGGCATCACCCCGATCCTGTGCATGGCCGAGCGCCTGGCGCAGACCCATGCGCAGTTCGAAATGCACTACTGCACGCGCGAACCCGCGTGTACCGCCTTCCAACCCCGCATCGCCGCCTCGTCGTTCGCGGAGCGTGTGAGCTATCACCATGACAACGGCTCGCCCGAGCAGAAGCTTGACGCCCGCGTCACGCTGGGCTTCCCGGAGACCGGCAAGCACCTGTTCGTCTGCGGCCCCCAGGGATTCATGGACTGGGTCATCGGCACCGCCAGGGAACTTGGCTGGGCGGAAGGCAACATCCACCGCGAGTACTTCGCCGCTGCAGCAGTCGACACCTCCGCTGACGATGGTTTCCAGATCAAGATCGCCAGCACGGGTGCGGTGCTGATGGTGCAGAAAGACCAGGCCGTCACCCAAGTGATGGAGGCCCACGGCGTGAGCGTGGCCATTTCCTGCGAACAGGGCGTTTGCGGCACCTGTCTCACCCGCGTGCTCGAAGGCAACATCGACCACCGCGACGTGTTCCTGACCGACGCGGAACGGGCCAGGAACGACCAGTTCACGCCCTGCGTATCGCGCGCCCAGCCTGGGTGCAGGATGCTCGTCCTGGACCTGTGAGCTTCCAATGAGTCGCATGCTCGTCGGGGTCAAGACGGAACGCGGGTCTCACTGAAACCAGGGGCGCCATCGTGAATGACGTTCCCTTCGTACAGGCTGGCGCCGCGCGTCCGCACCTCGAGTATTCGGTGCTGATGCACGAGGCACTCCAGGAAGCAGGTGTCTCGTACAACCAGTTCCTTGTCATGGCGAGCCTCTTCGAATGCGCGGAGAACCGGGCGACGCCGTCGGAGTTGTCTGTCGCTATCCGCAGGACGCGCAGCAACGTCACGCTGATCTGCAATCAGCTCGAGGTTTGCGGGTGGGTGACTCGCCTGCACGGCTGCGAGGATCGCCGCCGCGTCGACATCACATTGACGGTGGCGGGTGAAATCAGAATCCGGGCCCTGCTGTTCAAACTGGCCGGAAACCCTCCTTGATTCGCCCGCGCCGCATTTCGGCAGAAGCGATGTCGCCTACGGGGCAAAGCGGGCCAAACGGCTTCAGCGACCAGAACTCTCGAGACCGGCATTCAGCTGCACGCACCGGCCTCGCTGCCGAAATGATGGCGGCCGGAGGCGACCGTTACCGGCTGGCGCCCCGGACAGGTGACGGACGCTGTGACGCCCGCCGGCAGATCGAGTTCGAACCACGGCTGCCCGGCGGGGCCCACACCCCAGCGTGACTCGATACGCCCCTGGACCGTGTCGAGGTGAGCGGTGCCTGCGCCCAGTCGGACGTCCATCAGCGGGCGGCACAGCAAGGTCCTGAACCCGGGATCGATGGCCTGGAAACCGGCGATCCTGCGATAGAGGAAGCCGGTGACGGCGCCCAGCGCGTAGTGGTTGTAGGAGTTCATCGCCACGTCGCCGGTATCGCCGTTCCAGCGTTCCCAGATCGTCGTGGCGCCGCGCTCGACCATATAGCCCCAACTCGGGAACTCGGTGCGCAGCAGCAGGTCCACGGCCAGGTCCGCGTGGCCGTGCTCGGCCAGCACGTCGAGGCTGAACGGCGTGCCGAGGAAGCCGGTGGTCAGCAGCGTGCCGCGGGCACGGATCGCGTCGGCCAGGTGGTCGGCGGCCGCCCGGCGCAGCGCCGGCGGCACCAGGCCGAAGGCCAGCGGGAGGATGTAGCCGGTGTGGCTGCCGTTGCCGATGCGGCCGTCGGGCGCGATGAACTCGCGCTCGAAGGCCTGCGCCACCCGCGCGTGCCAGGCCTCGAAGTGCTCGGCGCGCCGAGTCCGCCCGGTCGCCGCGGCCATGCCCGCCATCATGCCCAGCATGCGGCCCCAGCAGGCGGTGGCCGTCAGCAGCTTGGGCGTGGTCTCGTCCATCAGGCTGACCGCATCGAGCGAGAGCCAGTCGCCGAAGTCCACCTCGCGCCGCGCACGCCACAGGCCCTCGGCATTGGGCTCGGCGATCCAGGCCATCCAGCGCTCCATCGAGTCCCAGTGCTCGTCGATCAGCGTGGTCTCGCCATAGTGCTGCCAGACGGTGTGCGGCAGCACCACGCCGGCATCGCTCCAGCCGTGCGCGCCGTAGGCCGGCAGCGCGGGCGGGTTGGTGTCGGCATAGGCGCCGTCGGCGCGCTGGCTGGCGCGCAGGTCGGCCAGGAAGCGGCGCGTGAAGCCGCGCACGTCCATGTTGAAGGCCGCGGTGGGCCAGAACACCTGGGCATCGCCGGTCCAGCCAAGGCGTTCGTCGCGCTGCGGGCAGTCGGTGGGCAGGCCGACGAAGTTGCTGCGCTGGCTCCACATCGTGTTGTGCCACAGGCCCTGCAGCAGCGGCTGGCTGCTCTCGAAGCGGCCGGTGACCGCGAGGTCGCTGTGGACGACCACGCCCTGCACGTCCTGCGCCGCCAGCTCGCCGGGCCAGCCCGAGACCTGCACGTAGCGGAAGCCGTGGTAAGTGAAGCGCGGCTCCCAGCTTTCGCCGGCCGGGTCGCCGCGCAGCGTGTAGCGGTCGGTGCAGCGGGCGGCGCGCAGGTTGCGCATGTCCACCTGGCCGTCCTCGCCGAGGATCTCGGCGAAACGCAGGGTGACGGTGCGGCCCGCCTCGCCGCGCACCCGGATGCGACACCAGCCGGCGAAGTTCTGGCCGAAGTCGAGCAGGTGCTCGCCGTTGGCCAGCCGCGTGATGCCGCGCGGCGGAAGGTGCATCACGGCGCGGATCGGCGGGCTCTCCTGCGGCTGGAGCGAGCAAGGCGGCGTGGGCGCGGCACGGGCAGGTTCCCAGCCACTGTCGTCGAAGCCGGCGGCGGACCAGCCCGCCTGTTCGAGCCGCGCGTCATGGGTCTCCCCGTGATAGATCTCCGCGAACAGCACCGGCGCCGGGGCCTCGCGCCAATGCGCGTCGGTGCAGACCGTCTGGCAGCTGCCGTCGGCGAAGCGCATCTCCAGCCGCGCCCACAGCCGGCGCGGTGCCGAGCCGAAGGGATAGCGGCCGCGGCCGATCGCCTCGCTGGCGTAGAAGCCGTCGCCGACCATGACGCCGAGTACGTTCTCGCCAGCATGTAACTGGCTGGTGACATCGTAGTCCTGCAGCAGCAGTCGGTGGCGGAAGTCGCTGTTCTCGGGCGTCAGCAGCGCATCGCCGACGCGTGCGCCGTTCAGCTCGGCCTCATAGCCGCCCAGCGCAGTGATGCTCAGCGTCGCCGCGGCCGGCAGGCCCGCGTCCAGCCGGAAGCTGCGCCGCAGCAGGCGCGCGCCCTGGGCCGGCGTGGGCAGCCAGTCGATCGGCTCGGCCGG